>NZ_ASAC01000014.1:0-325406 GCF_009834675.1 Cyanobium sp. Copco_Reservoir_LC18 | reverse complement strand
CTCCACCGAGGAGCGGATCCCCAGGGCCCATCCGCTCCGGCAGGTGCGGCGGCTGGCGGATCAGGCCCTCGACCGGCTCAATCCCACCTTCTGCCGGCTCTACCCGCAGGGCGGTCGGCCCTCGATCCCGCCCGAGCAGTTGCTGCTGGCCCTGTTGCTGCAGGCGATCTACGGGATCCGCTCGGAGCGGACGTTGATCGAGCAGCTGGATTACAACCTGCTGTTCCGCTGGTTTGTCGGCCTGAACCCGGACGACCCCGTCTGGCACCCCACCACGTTCACCAAGAATCGCGATCGGCTGCTCAACGAGGAGCTGATGGCCAGGTTACTGGAGCTGCTGCTGGCCTCACCGGAGGTCAAGCCGCTGCTGAGCTCTGAGCACTTCTCGGTCGATGGCACCTTGCTGAGGGCCTAGGCCTCCCACAGCTCCCTGGAGCGGATCGACGGGCCCGACGACGACCCACCACCACCCAGTGGCGGCAACGGCTTTGGCCCTGCTTCTGCCAAGAGCGAGAAGAGAGCCAAGGGTGATTTCCGTGGTCTGCTGCTCTCCAACCAGACCCACCGCTCCAGCAGCGACGGCGTAGGCGCAGTCTTCTCCGAAGGAGTAGCCCGACTGTTCCGCAAGTCCGGTGGGACCGGCGCGTTCCTCAGCTACCTGGGCCATTGCCTGTAGCCACAGGCTTCCGCGCAGCGGTTGGAGAACCGCCACGGTCTGGTGGTGGCCAGTGAGGTGACCCCAGCCGATGGCTACGGCGAGCGTGCGGCAGCATGACGGATGGCCCGTTCGCTCGTTGGGACGCACCGGAAGACGCTGGGAGCCGACAAGGGCCACGACACCAGAGATTTTGTGGCCGACATCCGCTTTGCCGGCATCACGCCGCAAGTGGCGCAGAACATCCAGGCTCGCCGCCGCTCCGCCATCGACGGCCGCACCACCCGCCATGGGGGCTACGCACGGTCGATCAACGCCAGGAAGCGGATCGAGCAGGTGTTCGGCTAGATCAAGCAGGCTGCAGGATTAAGACAACTCAAGGCCAGAGGCCGATCCAGGGTGGGAGCAGTGTTCCGATTGCATGTGGTGGCCTATAACCTGATCCGCCTGGCGAACCTGCTCAGAGCGCGGGAGGCGCTGGCATGAAACGAGCAGTGAGGGGCGCAAGGGGTTCGATGCAGTGCTCCGCGAGACGAGCGGAGGCCAGCAGGGATCGGCCGAGCGAACTTCCCAGATGGTGCCGGCCATCGCGCGCGCTCACGGTACCAGCGCGGCTGCACTCGGTTGGGCCACTATTTCAGCGGCCTCCTAGGCGGTCAGCGATGACCCGCTGGGAAAGGCCTGAGCGGTGCCCAGCAGCGGATGGCGCTAGCGACTGTCACTCACCCTGTTGCGTCTCAATCCGCCTGCAGCGCGTCAATCAGCCCCGATCAGCAGGGCCGCGCGTCCCGGTGGCCGGGCGGCCATCCCAAAGGCATCGGCGTTGCGGAAGCCCTGGGGTTCCCCCGCCAGCACTACCTCGACATGCTCCAGAAAGGCCGTGTCGCGCAGGCCGGACAGCTGGGCTTTGGCTTCAGCCGTGACCAGAGGTGCAGTCCGCTCTGCACTCAGGGCAGTCCTGCTGGCCCGGATGAAGACAGCGATCGCGTTCAGCGCCTCGCCGCCACAGATGGGCACGGTTGCGATGGTGCCAAGCGCTGAGCCAGCACCACACCGGCCGCGCCGCCCAGGGTGAGGGCGAGAAGGGCGGCTACCACCGCCTTGCGTTGCAGCTGGATCAGGGAAGCGTGAAGCCGTGTCCGCAGCTGCGTTTCCCGTTCGAGGCGGCCGACTGTTTCGTTCAACGCCCCCTGAAGGCGTTCGGTGTCGTCCAGCAGGGCCTGCCGATGCTGCTGCAGCCGCTGGAGGTCGGCTTCCGCTTCGGCGAGCTGGGCCACGGAGCAGGCCTTCTCGCTGGCCATCTCTTCAACGAGGCGGCTGGTGGTCTGCCGGCGCCGCAGCACCACCACCGAGCGGGGGCAGGTGCCAAATCCAACCACCTGTTCCCGCAGCCGACTGGCGGCGTTCCTGGAGTTGAGACAGGCCCCGGCTGGATCGCCGTAGCCCTTGGTGCAGCGTTGCACCTTGGCGGTGAACAGCACCGTGTCGCCAACGCGAACCCCGGCCTCGGTCCACACCTCCCGGAGGCGGAACCACCAATGGTCCAGATCGAGGGCCTGGTCACGGTCGGCCAGCTGGAGATTTCGAATGCAGATCGTGTGCTCGGTCTCGCCGTTGCGGCTGAAGCTGCCGAAGCGATCCACCACACCGCTGAACCGATGCACTTCACCGCGCAGGGTGGGAAGAGGCAGAGGCCCGGAGCGTCGGATTGGTCGGGGAGCGAGTCTGGATGGAGCTGAAACCATGGTCTTGAAGTCCATGTTGGTGGTACGTCTCCTTGTCGTTCTCGGCAGAGCCTGCTGATTCATGTCACTCGGCTGTGCTGATCATCCGAACAACTCCCCTGCAAGGAATTCAACGCATCAGCCTCAACTGCCCGAGCTCAAAGGAGCACCGGGCATGGCACGGGAATCCAGCAAGGCGTCAGGGGCATCCGCCTTTTCCCTGCAAAGGAGCTTCTATGTGCGCCGCAGCACGTGACCGTGTGTCTGGGATCCAGTGGCTGAAGTCGCTGGGGAGTTCCAGATTGGTGCTGGTGGCGAGGATGTGGCTGGCCGACGAGCCGGACCGAGGATCAATCAGGAACTATCGAGATTCGCCTTCACCTGAAGGACGGTGAGCAAGAGCCGCTCCGACGACGGCCCCAGCCCAGACAGCCGGCAGGCCGATGATCAGACCAGCAGGAAGCACGAAGGGTGCTGCGATGCCGCCGATGACGGCCCAGGTGATGACCTTGCGTTTTGGCGTGGTGTTTTCAGTCATGGTGTTGGTGCAATGGAAGGGCCCTCGAAGGGCCCGGATGGAAGGTCAAGAGGAAAATGGAGTTCGCTGCTCAGGCCCCCTTCATCTGCTGACTCGATGAGGCCTGTTCATTGGCCTTGCTGTAGGCCATTGCCACCGAGAGCCCAGCCAGACCCAGCCAGCCGATCGGACCAGCGCAGACCAGGACAGTGGCAAGCACGCCTTTGCCGACCACCTCAACCGACTTGCGTTCGTACTCCTCCTGACTGAGTTGGTCCTTCTGGGTAAGCAGGGCGATGGCATCGGGAGCCACAAGGCCGATGCCGGCGGTGAAGGGATTGGCACCGAGCACCGCCTGCGTGGCAGCAACAGCAGTGCCGCGCAGGACGCCGTTCATGGCACCTTTTGCAACGTCGTCACCGATCTTTTCCTCGCAGGCTGCAGCGAGATCGTGTCGGCCGGCATCACGGAAGCCCTGGGCCTGGGCAAGCCGGTGAACGGCGGCGAGGCCGCCACCCATCACTCCGCCGAAGGCCCCTGTCTCCAGGGTGTCGCCGGCCACGTCGGCCAGGTCACCCGTGACCCCAGGTGTGGCTTGCTCCGCCACCTCGAAGGTGTAGGCCTCGGCCTCCGCGATTTCGGCATCACTCATCCGTCGGTCGCCGACCTGCCAGTTGAGTTCAGCTGGTGCGTAGACGCCATTTTCGGCCGTGCTGCCACCGCCATTGGCGTGGGGCTGCCGATGGGCCCAATGGATCGAGGGATCGTCCACCACGGCGCGGATGCCATCGATCGAGCCCTTGGCTTCTGCGGGCACGTTGTGGTCGAAGACGGCTCGGGCCTCGGCCATGGTTCGCATGTCGCCGTGGGTGCCATCGCTGCGCAGCTGTTGCACCAGGTCGGAGGGCAGATCTTCGAAGCGGATGGATCGGTAGGCCTCAACGCCGGCAAAGGCGTTCGCGGCGGCGACAGCCGGGAACGTAACGGAGGCTGGATAGTCGATGGTGTCGACGAGATCGGCAGGCCGGCGCGGGGTACTGGAGCCGGAGCTTGACCTGGCACGGTTGGAGGAAGACGGCATGGTTAGAGGAACCATTGAGGCTGGGGAGGGCTGTGCCTCCTGGACCCCTCCCGTTCGTTCCAGCCATCGGCGCCTGATTCATCCGGTGGAATCCGAAGCTGACGGCCTACCTGCCGCAGCCCTGGCGGACGATCTGATCCCTCAGCTTGCCTATCGCTCCACGGGCGGGAGCCTGAGCGGAGAACAGCAGTTCCCAGGCCAAGGCGCGATTCCCTTGCCTGAGCTGCTGTTCGATCGCGGCCATCCATTGGGATTCCTCCGGGCCGAGGCTCTGCAGAAGCGCTGTGGCGCTGGCCATCTCGGCCGCTGGCGCGCCACGAAGTTGCAGGGTGGCGAAGTCACCTCCGTTGGCACCGCGTGGGCGCAGCCGGATCAGGACGGTCTGCCCGGGCTGAATTGCGGCGAGGGGCCAGGGGATCGGTCCCTCGATCGGGGCCTTTGAGGAGGCGAGCCGTTGCCAGAGCATCTGGCCTCCTGCCTCGATCCGCACCTCATTGAGCGGATCGATGGCCAGGATCGTGGGCTTTGCCAGGGGAGTTCTCGCTACGTCCCCTTGCTCAAGGCCCGTTGTTACCCAGGGGGTCAGCACACAGACGGACTCCCCGGCGGCTGCGCGGCTACCCCCGACCGCCGTAGGGCGACCCAGACCAAGAAGCTGCCGCAGACGCTGCAGGGCCGATGGGGAGATCTCAGGAGCTTTTCTGCTGGCCGGAGAGGGGGTCTGTTGAGGCTGAGGAGCCCCCACCACCGGCAGCGGGCCTGGGAGGGCCAGGAGGCTGATGAGCGCAGGGATCGGCAGGAATCGGGCAGGGTGCGTCATCTCACAAACGGCGTAGCAGGGCGGTGGCGGAAAGGCCCACCAGAGGAAGAAGGATCGGAATCAGGACACCAACGCTCACTGCCATCTGGAAGCTCAACGGAATGGTGATCAGCAGGATCGCGCCGATCGCTCCGGCCTGCCGAAGCGGCCGTGTGCTGGCCGCCGCCACCACCACCCCGAGGCCGGAAGCCAAGGCCGTGGTGCAGGCGACCGAAGCAGGCGTCAGCCACCAGCCCAGGCGTAGGCTCTGGGCGAGAACGGCCTGCACTAAGGCACCGGGCATGTCCGCACTGGAGCCCCCCCATCGGGGCAAGGTGGTCTGCACGGCCAGCGGAGCCATGAAGCGGTCGCTGCGCTGCTCGCCCCGGTAGCCATCGTCGCCGACCAGCAGGACGGGGGCGTGCAGAGAGGGGAGGTCATCGGGGCGGATCTTCTTGATCAGGGGCACCCAGTCGATCGACCAATCGATCACCGCATCGGCCGGCATCGTTCTTGCGGATGGGCCTGCGATCGCGTGGGCGAAGTGGCTGTAGCCGATCGCATGCAGAAGGCGTAGCGGTGGAGGCTTCAGGGAGCTGTCACCACCCGGCGGTGTGCCCACGGAGAGGTTGTAGGCCTGTAACCCGGCTGCTCGCAATGGGGCGATGGGTCTGGAGTCGTCGCCGGCCTGGGGAGCCTCCGTTTCAGCGCCGAAATAGCCAGCGAAGACCTGGGGCCTGCGCTGCTCGGCAATGACGCGAACCAGGGCAGCCATGCCGGCCGGATCGGGTCCCACCTGATCAAGCACCACATCAAGGCCCACCCGCGGCACCCTTGAGGGAGACGTGCCCCGCAGGATCTCCGCCAGGGCGGCACGGGAGACCAGGGAATCACCGGGGCGATCGTTGAGGGTCGCCTCGCTGCTGCGTTCGTCCAGCAGGAACACGGGCAGCGCTTCCCCTCGCGGGCCGCCCTGGCCGGTGCGCTCACGCCAGTGGCGCTGGAGCTGGAGGCGGCCATTGAGCAGGGCGGTGTCGATGGGATTGGACGGCACCAGATCGGAGACGACTCCAAGGCTCACGGCCAAGGTGGCGGCCGCGAGCTGCCCTGGTCGGCTGCTCGCCAGACGCAGCAGAAACAGCCGGCGGCGGCGAAGCGGCAGAACGAAGCTGCAGGCCCCGGGGGCGGTGTAAAGGCTGAGCAGCAGAGGGGTGCCAGCCGGGCCGTTCATCTCCAGCTGATGCCTGGTTTCCAGAACGGCATCGGGCAAGGCCCGCCCGTTCTCCAGGGCACTGAGCAGGGTGGCGAAGGCCTGAGAGGCCCCCTGTGAAGGCACCGGATCGCGGAAACACAGCACCCAGCCGATTCCAGCGGCTGTGAAACCCCGGGCCAGGTCGATGCCGCTGCAGCTGTTGAGCAGCGCCAGATTCAGGCCGCGACCAGCAGCCACGATGAGCTCGGCCTGCAGAGCATGGGCCGCCAGCCAGCTGCCATCGCCAAGATGCAACCGTCCGCCGCCGGCGGAATCAGCGTCCGAATGGCCCAGGAAGATCAGGCCATCCCAACCCTGGGGATCGATCAGAGCCGAGCGGATCGCGGCCTCTCGGCAACCTGTCCCGCGCAGGGTGACCAGCTGAATGCGGCCTTTGCTGTGGAGGGCCTCAAGTCTGGCGATCTCTTCCCCGAGGGACAGGGTGGTTTCATCTCCGAGCAACAACAGCAGACGGGGCTGGCGAACCGCCGCTGGCCTTTTTGTTGCAGCCGTACCGGTTGGAGCAAGACGCCAGATGGGTCTTCCCAGGGGAAGGGTTTCCCAGGGAAGCCGCTCGAGAACACCACGGCGTTCCTCGCAGCGCAGCCGCAGCGGGATAGTCGGCTGGGCGGCAAGCACCTGGCGGAGCGGCAACCAGGCGGGTTGATCGAACCATTCGGCCAGGGCTTGGCAGAGCTGCTGGCCATAGATCCCCACCACATCGGCACCGATCGGCGGGCCACCTGGATCGTGATGGGCCAGGAAGCGGCGCCGCCAGGCCTGGTAGTGGGCCAGCAGATCCGAAGGTGCTTTGACGTGAAAGACGTGGTTGCCACCTGAGCTCACCACGAACGCGGTGATCGGATCGGCGAGGTCATCGGCCTGCAAGTGCAGATCGATCGATCTCATGCTGCGGAGTCCGGGAACTGGAGGGTCGGCAGGATCAGCGCTTCGTTCTGGCCGGAGCGCAGGGCCACATCGATCAGGTCTGTGCTCGCGGGGAAGCTGAGTTGCAGGTCAAGGCTGTCGGCGGAGCTGACGCTCTGCCTGAGGCTCCCCTGCTGGGCGGTGATCTCGAGGCCATCGGGGAGCAGATCACCGGCAAGATCAGGAACCAGGCGCAGCAGCAGAGCCTCCGGGCGGGTGCCACCGCTGGCAATCAGCAACAGCCGAAACCGCTCGATGCATCGAGCCACCTGATCGCCGTACACCAACTGATCGCCTGCCAGCCCGAGCGGGATGGCGAGGATGGCAAGCGCTCGCTCCTCAGCCGTCGTGGAACCAGCCAAGCCACCGCTGCGGAAGACACCGGCGGTGACGGGTACGAGTTCAGCGCCTAGGCCGGCGAGAGCCGAATCGATCCTGCCGCTCAGCCAATCGATCATCTTCACCCCCACCTGGCCGGGGGGGGAGGCCCGCAGGGCAAGGCGGGGCAAGGCCTGCGGCTCCATCACCTGTACGAGCACCAGGAGGCGATCCACTCCCCCCTGAACGACGGCCAGATCCAGATCGAAGGCGCCGTCCGTTTCCCAGCTGCTGCCCATGGCCTGAAGAAACTCGGCACCGGTGAGCACCCCGGGAAAGTGAACGACGCTGTTCTCCCCATCCACCGCAGCAACCAGCAGCAGCTGGGGCGCGGAACCAGCCAGGCGCCAGGGGGCCAGTTCCACGGACACGTGGTCACTGCTGAGGCCAGTGATCGCCAGTTGAACGGCAAAGCCATTCAGGCTCAGCAACCTCGAGGGATCCTCCGGATCGAGCTCCGGCCCGAGAGGAAGATCCACCTGGCGCTCGGCCATGGCCTGTTGCAGGCCCAGCAACGCCATCCCCCGCAGCTGGCGCTGCCATCCGCCGCTGCAAGTCTGCTCCAGCTGCTGGCTGCTGAGGATGAGCGCACCTTCAGGCAGTGGCATGGCCTCAAGGGATTCCTGCGAAGCGGGGGAGGTCATGGGAGGTTCATGTGCTGCTGAACCCAGCGGCGAAGAGGGGCAACATCCCCCTCTCGTTCGGGCTCGCTGAGGTGATTCCGCAATGCCGTGACGAGCTTCTCGGCTCCCTCCACGCTGGTGGTGACCGCAGCGAAGGCGGGCAGGCGCCTGAGCTCCATAGCAGCTCTGGTGGCGATCGCCATGGCGTGAACCTTCAGCTTGAGCTTGCGGCTCACCTGAGTCTGGGAGCAACGGCAACGCTCGGCGAGGGGGCGTTGCCCAAGGCCTTCGGCGTAGCCGCTCCAGAGGCAGTGGAGCAGCTCCCGGTCCTGCTCTGGAACGTTCAGAACGGCGGGCAGGTAGGACTGCATGGCCCGATCCAGGGCCGTCTCGATTGCAGAGCGCAGGGCCTTGGCATCGTCCAAGTCGCTGGGTAGATCGCCGTCCAGGCTGCTGGGATCGGCAATGTCCGGCACCTCGGCCTGAAGCACCTCCAGGGAGCGCTGCCAGCGGCCGCTTCGGAGCAGCCGCACGGCGTCGGCCATGGCCTTGAGCGAGGCGCAGGTGATCTGAGCCGGTTGGGTGGGATCGACCCGCTCGAAGAAGGCCTGATCAGGGTTCCAGCCGCTCTGGCGGCCCGTGCGGGCCTCATGGAGCTCCTTGGCCAGCCGGTACTCAGGCAGGTAGGCCTGATGCAGCGCCACCGCCGAATCGCCGGTCAGAGAGCCCTTGCCGAGCGATTCCCAGCTCTCACGGATCCGCCTGGCGCTGGTGTCAGCCAGCAGGGCCCAGTCGCCGATCAGCAGCAGACCCTGCTCTTTGAGGTAGGCCTTGAGGCCGTTGTGGGCCTGGAACTTCTGCCGCGCCCAGTGCGGCAGCCCGCAATGCCCTGGCTGGTAGCTACGTACCACGTCCAGTGTGAAGGGATCCGGCCGGCGGGAGGGTTGGTCGGGCCTGGCGTAGGGGAGAAGGCGCCCGTCATCATCGAGGGCGTAGCTGGCCAGGGCGATCAGATCGAGCTGGTAGGCCCGGCCGAACTGGCGGTGCAGGGCGTGCAGCTTGGCCTCCAGCGGCCAGCTGACTCGGCAACGCAGACAGAGCAAGACACCCCGATCGTCCTGCTGTCGGGTGGCATCCAGGAGAAGCTGGTCAGCCGATGCAGAAGGCGGTTCTGGATCGATTTCCAGCCGGCGGAGGGCCTCTCCGCAAGCTTCCGGGGAGATGCCGCCGATGGCGAGGGCCTGGCCGGCAACTGAGGTGCGGATCAGACAGCGCAGCTCCTGGTAATCCCTGGGCATCACAGACAACTCCGCTGGCCCAGTATGGAGCGCAGGGGGGGTGCCCTCCAGCCGTTCAGTCATCTGTTCGAGTCGTAGTCCATGGGTACAAGGCGTCTGTTCAAGAGTGTTGGCCCTTTGCTTGCAGTAGGTGCCATCAGCTGGGGAGTGGCCGGGTACGCCCAGCCGCAGGCCGGCCCCGGTCTTTTGCAAGAAGTCGGCAAGGAAAAACCAAGTTCATCGGTGAATGCGAAGAGAATTCTAGTTGATCAGGCCAATGTAATGGTTGGACGGGGTGATTACAAATCGGCGATCCCGTTATGGGAAAAAATTCTTGTGATGGTGGAGAGTAGATATGGCCCTTATCATATAGAGACCGCCACCAGCCTCAATAACCTCGCATATCTGTACGACAACCAAGGCAACTACGCCAAGGCTGAGCCCCTCTACCTCCGCGCCTTGGCGATCAGGGAGAAGGTGCTAGGTCCTAATCACCCCGATACTGCCACTAGTCTCAATAACCTCGCATATCTGTACGACAACCAAGGCAACTACGCCAAGGCTGAGCCCCTCTACCTCCGCGCCTTGGCGATCAGGGAGAAGGTGCTGGGGCCCAATCACACCGATACTGCTACAAGTCTCAATAACCTGGCGGCACTATACGATAGCCAAGGTGCCTACGCCAAGGCTGAGCCCTTCTACATCAGCGCCTTGGCGATCAAGGAGAAAGTGCTGGGACCTAATCACCCTTCGACCGCTACCAGCCTCAATAACCTCGCATATCTATACGACAACCAAGGCGACTACGCTAAGGCTGAGCCCCTCTACCTCCGCGCCTTGGCGATCAGGGAGAAGGTGCTGGGGCCTAACCACCCCGATAGTGCCACTAGTCTCAACAACCTCGCGGAGCTCTATTTCAACCAAGGCGCCTATGCGAAGGCTGAACCTCTGCTTCTGCGCGCCCTGGCGATCAGGGAGAAGGTTCTGGGTCCTAGTCACCCTGATACTGCAACCAGTCTCAACAACCTCGCGCAGCTCTATTTTACTCAAGGCGCCTATGCCAAGGCCGAGCCTCTCTTCCTGAGAGGCCTTGCGATCACCGAGAAGGCGCTGGGGCCTGGTCACCCCGATTACGCACGAGGTATAAATAATCTCGCGCAGCTCTATTTTACTCAAGGCGCCTATGCCAAGGCTGAGCCTCTCTTTCTGCGAGGCCTTGCGATCACCGAGAAGACGCTGGGGCCTGATCACCCTTCGACAGCTATCAGCCTCAATAACCTCGCGTTCTTGTACCAGAGCCAGGGTGCCTATTCGAGAGCGGAACCTCTAGTCCTAAGGGCCCTAGCGATCACCGAGAAGACGCTGGGGCCTGATCACCCTTCGACCGCCGCAAGCCTCATGAACCTCGCGTTCTTGTACCAGAACCAGGGTGCCTACGCCAAGGCCGAGCCCTTCTACCTGCGTGCCCTTGCGATTGCCGAGACGGCGCTGGGGCCTGATCATCCCGAAACCGCAGGTGTTATCAGCAAGCTTGCATGGCTCCATTTCAATCAGGGTGCCTATGTCAAGGCCGAGCCTCTTTACCTTCGCGGATTGGCAATAACAGAGAAGGCGCTGGGGCCTGATCACCCTTCGATCGCCTCATTTCTCAATAGCCTCGCCCTCTTGTACCAGAGACTAGGCGCCTATGCCAAAGCGGAGCCCCTCTTTTTGCGTGCTCTTGCGATAGCGGAGAGGTCGCTGGGTTCTGAGCACATAGAAACCGCACGTGGCATCAACAACCTCGCGCTGCTCTATTTCGGTCAAGGCGCTTATGCCAAGGCTGAGCCTCTCTTCCTTAGAGGCCTTGCGATCAACGAAAAGGCGCTGGGGGCAGATCATCCTACGACCGCCACCAGTCTCAACAACCTCGCGCTGCTCTATTTACGTCAGGGCTCCTATACCAAGGCCGAGCCTCGCTTCATTCGCGCCCTTGCGATCACCGAGAAGGCGCTGGGGCCTGGACACCCCGAAACCGCACGAAGCATCAATAACCTCGCACTAATCTATTTAGAGCAGGACGATTTTGCCAAGGCCGAGCCTCTGATCCTCCGAAGTCTGGCAATCAACGAAAAAGCGCTAGGATCTGATCATCCTATGACCGCCACCAGTCTCAACAACCTCGCTTTTATGTACGACAAGCAGGGTGACTACGCCAAGTCGGAGCCCCTTTATCTTCGCGCCCTTTCAATTACGGAGAGAGTGCTGGGCCCTGACCATCCCGACACCGCAAGCAGCATCAACAATCTCGCGCTGCTCTACTTTAATCAAGGCAGCTACGCCAAGGCTGAGCTTCTCTTTCTGCGCGCGCTACAGATTAACGAAAAGTCGCTCAGTGTCAATCATCCCACCACCGCTAACAGCCTTGACAGCCTTGCAGTGATATACAACAGTCAAGGTGACTATTTCAGGGCCGAGAGCTTTTGGCTTAGAGGCGTCCGTAGCACTTCCTTGTTTCTCCAGACCGAACTACCATTGTTGCCAGAATCGCGTCGCCGTGATCAGCAAAAAGTTCTTGGACGGTCTTCTGAGATGCTCTACGGAGTTGCCACTCGTTACAGCAACGGTCCGTCCCTAGCTCTTTTCTCTCGGCTAAATCAACATGGTCTATTGCAGGAGATTGAGCAGCGACAGACGTTACTGTCTCGGTACCCTGGCCTGCAACGCCAGTTCAAGGAGCAGATCACCAGTCTCACCACCAGCTTGGCCGCTATTAACCTGTCGCATACTCAAAGGCTTGCACTGCAGCAACAGAAAGCTGAGCTGGAGCAGCAGCTCTATCGCCTCCTGCCTGCTCTCCAGCCCCGGGTGGTGGAAGTGAGTCAGGTGGCCAAAGCTCTTCCTGCCGATGGCGTGCTGGTGGAGTTTCAGCGGTATCAACCCTTTGACGGGCAGAAACCCCCCAAGCAGCGCTGGGGCCCTGCTCGCTACCTGGCGCTGATCCTCCAACCCAATGGATCGGCTGCCGCGGTTGATCTCGGTGAGGCTGCAGCGATTGACAGCGCGGTGGCGGCCGCGATCTCGGCCTCTGCTCAGTCTCAGAGTGATGCCGATCAACTCCTGGCCGGGGTCAGCAAGCTGGTGCTCACTCCGTTGCAGCCCCAACTAGCCTCCAGCCGCCAATGGTTCCTCTCCCCAGACGGAGAACTGAACCGCGTTCCCTTTGCCGCCCTTCCGTCTCCAGTGGCCCCAGGCAAGACGGTGGGCAGCAGCGTGAACCTGCGGCTGGTTACCACCGGCCGGGATCTGCTGCGTTTCCAGGAGCCTGCGGCGCGTGGCCAATCGCCTCTGGTGATGGCCAATCCAGCGTTCGATCGCAAGGGCGCTCAGGTCGCTTCCGGTCCGGTTCAGATGAGCCAGCTGCTGGGAAATCAACAGCGTTCCGCGGTCGTTGGCTCAAAGGGCTGGACCGCTCTCCCCGCCACGGCCGTGGAGGGTCAGCAGATCGGAGCGCTTCTGCGCTCCCAGCCCCTCACCGGTTCGGATGCCACGGTGCTGCGCCTCCAGCGCAGTACAGGCCCACGGGTAGTTCACATCGCCACCCACGGCTTTTTCGCACCGGATCAGAAGACTAAGCCCACCGATCCACTGGTCGCCGTGATGGAGCGCAGCCAGCAGCTCGCAGGATTCGCCGGTGAAGATCCGATGCTCAGAAGTGGTCTGGTGCTAGCCGGTGCCAACCAGCCCGGTGCCGATCCCAGCGATGACGGCTACCTCACTGCCGCCGAGGCGACAGCCCTGCAGCTGGAGGGAACCGAGCTGGTGGTTCTCTCGGCCTGCTCCACCGGTCAGGGCGATGTCCGCACAGGTGAAGGTGTCTACGGTCTGCAGCGTGCGCTGACCGTCGCCGGAGCCCGCACCACCTTGCTGTCTTTGTGGAAGGTGGACGACAAGGCCACTGCTGCCTTCATGGAGGCCTTCTACAACCGCCTCAAGGGCGGAGCAGGCCGTGCTGAGGCGCTGGCTGCCACCCAAGCGGAATTCCGCAACCATCCGAACACCGCCTGGCGACAGCCCTACTACTGGGCGGCCTGGCAGCTCGTGGGTGACTGGAGGCCCATCAAGGGGCTCTGAAGGCCCCTGGAGCCGAGGCGCGGCGCCGCAACAGAGCTGAATCGGTTCGTCTTTGTTGGAACGACGAGAGGGTGTTCGATGAATGCCCTGACCATGAACCATCACCGCCAGCTTGATGTCCTTGCTGCTGCCGATCCCAACCTGATCGTGCTTCCCGCCATCCATCTGGTGGGCACCGATCGGGACGCGGGCCACGCCCAGCGCAGGTGCCAGCAGCGGGCCATCTCGGCCACCAAGATCCGCATCGCTCTTGCCTATGGCCGCCAAGAAGCCTCCCATGGGTTGCAGCGCTGGACGCTGCTGAGCCGGCAGGTACGCAGGTCTCCCTATGCCCGCTACGAGCGGGAACTCACCGGTCTTCAACTGGTCGGCTCACCCGACACCCTCGACGGGACCGTGTGCCTCAAGACCTGCAAGTGGAACTGGGCCCTGCGTCGCGGCTGAATCACCTCGGCGTACCCGGAACGACAGGAGAGCAGCGGAGGCAACAGCCTCGCTTCTCCCATGTCCCCAGCAATGTCCAGCGACTCCTATCTCAGCAGCATCAGCCCTGAATCCCTGGAAGTGATCCAGCACTTCGGCCCGGAAGCCCCGGTGAAACTCAACACCTATGCCTGCGCCATGGAGGATGCGCTGCTCGAATCCCTGGAACGCCAGAAGGCTCTCCACCAGGAGCTCATGGCAGCCCACGCCGAGCGGGAGCAGCTGCGGTCCACCCTCACGGATCCCGAGCGTCTGATCGCGTACGTGAGCCGCTTCTTCGGGCCCGAGGGCCCCTGCCCCGGTGGCGCGGTGCTGAGCCGCTGCCAGAGCGAAGCAGCGGCCCGCTGAATCAGCCCGGCTCGCTCGCTTTCGTGCCTTCTCTTCTTTCCTTCCCTCCAACCATGTCCATCTTCGGAAACGCTTCCGGTTCCATCTGGGAGAACTGGACCCGTGATCACGGCCAGTGGCTCACCGAATCCAAGGATCCCGGTGAGTTCATCGTCAAGTTGCTCTGGACCCCCTTCGGGGCGGCCTCCACAGCCTGTGCCGCCTATGTCGATGAGTTCGAGCGCCATCCCGGCGGCACCCTGGCCAAGACCGCCGGCATCGCCACCTCGGTGGTGATCCCCGGCGCCGGCTTGCTCGGGGTCGCCGTCGATGCGGCCGCCGTCGCCGGCGGTCAGGTCCTTGGCGGTGAACTCAACCGCCAGCAGGACCGGGACGACGTCGACCAGCGCGTCAACGCCCAGACCCGCGCATCGGTGCGAAGCAATGTTGCCGGCCGCGACGAACTCGATGCCCTCTACAACTGATCCCTCCATGTCCCGTTCCTCCTATCCGCTGATCACCCCACCCAAAGGCAACCACGCCTCCATCGACTGGGTGATGGAGAACCCCACCATCGCCACGGCCGTGAACCTGGAGCCCGATCTGGGTGCCCAGTTCCTCGGCGCCTTCTGCACCAGCGCCCTGCTGGGCGGCATCGCCGAACTGTTCGAGCAGGGTGGCTTGATGAGCTTCGATCTCAGCAGCCTGGTGGGTGCCTCCGGCGGCCAGCTCGCCGAGGCCCTCAACATCGCCAACGGCTGGGATCCTTCACGCACCTTCGCTTCCTCCAGCCGCCTGTTCACTCCCGAGAACCCGATCACGGCCCAGGGCCGCACCGTGCCCAACTTCAGCCAGGCCCTGGCCGAGACCATCACCCAGCTGCTCGGGCCCACCACCCGCGTCTACCGGGAGGTGATGTTCCACGGCACCCGCGCCCACAGCGACTGGGTAAGCCGCGGCAGTCATCCGAACTACGCCTCGGGCTTCGACATCGTCGTGGTGGCCGGGTCCGCCCGGCAGATCCTGGCGATCGAGATCGACGAGCCCTGCAACATCTACAACACAGAGAGCTATCACTCCAGCCCGGCGCAGAAGCGCAAGGACGACGCCAAGGATGCCGATGTCGCACGCCTCGGTATCCCGGTGCTGCGCCTCAGCGAGGCCCAGGTCTGGCGCCACACCCCGGCCTGTCTGGGACTGGCGCTGCGACTGCTGGATCTGTTCACCCCGATCGACTTCCCGGAGATCGTCTACCGGCGTCTGGATTACCGCGCCGTACCACGCCAGGCCCGCTTCCAGGCCTCCAATGTCCACGACACCCGCGCGCCCAGGGGCTGGCGTCCGTCGCTCGCCTACTGCTGATCGAGAGGGGTGGTCGGCCTGGCCACTCCTTTCCTCTTCCTTTCATCCGCTCGACAACCATCCCAAGACCATGGACGACCTCGACTTCGACAACTACTGGAACCAGGAGGGTGCCTTCGAAGATGCCGTTGATGATGTGCAGGAGGCTTACGAATGGCGAGATCTCGGCAATGACACAGAGGACTGCGACTTCGACGAAGCTGTGTTCTGATTTCGTGGCGTTCCCATCGCGACACCTCCCAGCTTCCAGCCACCTTCGGATTCCTTTATGTCACAAGACCTGCAGAACCGCCTCCTCGGCCATCTCCACGAAGTGGCGAAGCCTCGTCATGGTGTCTGGGACCGCCTCGGCCTGATGGCCGTGCGCAGCTACCTCACGGAGCAGCTCAGTGCCCTTGGCTCTTGCGAGGAGCACCACTTCTGTGAGGGCAGCGAGGCTGGCACCAATCTCATCCTGCGGATCCCCGGCCTTGAGCCAGGGCTGGCGCCGTTGATCGTGGCCGCTCACTACGACGGACCTCTGAATTCGATCGGCGCCGACGACAACGCCTCCGGCATCGCCACCCTCCTGGAACTGGCTCAGCGATGGAGTGCCGCTCCTGTCCAACGCCCTGTCTGGATCGTGGCCTTCGATCAGGAAGAGTGGGGCATGCTCGGCAGCACGGCTCTGGCCCGTGAGCTGCGTCAGGCTGACCAGGAGATCCGGCTGATGGTGAGCCTGGAGATGCTCGCCTTCACCGCTGAGAAGCAGAACTATCCCCATCCGGCGATGCGGGCCATCTATGGCGACAAGGGAGATTTCATTGCCGTTGTCGGCAACGCCGGCACTGAGACCATCCTGTCTGGCCTGGCCAGTCAGATGGGTCAGCATGTGAAAACCAAGGTGCTGCCGGTACCCAATGCCGGGCGAGACATTCCCGACGTGCGCCTCTCAGACCACAGCCCTTTCTGGGATCAGGCCTATGACGCCGTGATGGTGACCGACACCTCCTTCATGCGCAATCCGCACTACCACCGGATGTCCGACACGATCGAAACCCTTGATCTGCCATTCCTTGCGGCCGTCACGGAGGCACTGCACAAGGGGCTAAGCGTTGTCTGACGCCAAGTCTGCTGGCTATTCAATGCTCAGGAGCGCATGAAACGCGATTGGTGCGAAATCCCAAAGCCTGCGCAACTCCCTGCCCTTTTGGTTGGTCAAGGAACCTCTGGGAGATAGAAGTTTCAGTGACCGCATAGAGCGGAAACGACACTTCTGACCGTGAACTGACTCTAAGCTTGCTTTGTGATGCCCTGGCAGGCTCCTTGCCAGCCTCTTTGGGTTGCTCATAGAGGCTGAATGAGGGCATCTCAGTACATCATTCCCATGCTCAGGCTGCTGCGAGTAACTGATGCCGGGCTTGGAAGAGGTTCGAAAGTGCCGCCAGCACGTTGACCTTGCAGCGGCTTTTGGCCAAGCCACGCAGCCGCGTCTTCTGGTATCCGAACTGTTGCTTGATCACCCTGAAAGGGTGCTCGACCTTGGCGCGGAGGTGTGCTTTCGCCGCCTCGATCAGATCCTGCAGCTTTCCATCTGCGGTGTTGGGGAGTGCCTGGCGTTTCCCCGGCCGCATCGCCACTCGGAATGTTGCTGAATGGGCCGCCATCTCAGGTCGCTTGGCGATGCCCTGGTACCCGACGTCACCGTAGACAACCTCCTCGTCGCCATGCAGTAGCTCGGCAACCGGGGTAAGGTCATGCACGTTAGCGGCCGTGGTGACGACGGAGTGAATCAGCCCTGAATCCTTATCGACGCCGATATGGACCTTCATCCCGAAATACCACTGATTGCCCTTCTTGGTCTGGTGCATCTCCTTATCCCGCTTGCCCGCTTTGTTCTTAGTGGAGCTGGGCGCGGCAATCAAGGTGGCATCGACGATCGTTCCCTGCCGCATCGTCATGCCCCTGTTGCTGAGGTGAGCCTTGACGGTCTCAAGGATCTGTTCGCCCAACCTGTGCTTCTCAAGCAGATGGCGAAAGGTCAGGATCGTGGTCTCATCAGAGATCCTGTCGCTGATCAGATCGATGCCAGCAAAACGGCACATGGTGGGCACCTCAATCAGGGCCTCTTCCATGGCTGGATCACTGAGGGAGTACCACTGCTGCAGCAGGTGGATCCGCAGCATGGTCGCCAGCGGGTAGGGAGGACGCCCTCCCTTCTTGTTGGTCTTTGGGTAGGTGGGCTCGATCAGGGCGATCAGCGCATCCCAGGGGACAACCGCCTCCATCTCAGCCAGGAACTTCTCGCGCTTGGTCTGCTTCTTGGCGGTCGTCTGCTCGTAATCAGAGAAGCCGAGCTGCTTACCGCCCATCAGTTCAGTCCTGGCCAGCGTTCACACGGGCATTCTCGCGTGGATCGGCCTGGTTTCCCAGAGTCTCCCTGGGAGCATTGTGGGCTCCCAGCGAAGCTCGCGTAGCGACTTATTGTTTATCTTCAGCTTGGCTTCCCAGGAACGTGGCTGAAATTCGAAGCTGTCAACCCATTCAGGGAAATCAAAAAGGTCTATTTTGACTTCTACATCACGCGACCGCGCCAAACCAAACGACCAGCCTTGACCCTTGCGAGGGCGACCACGCTTTCGGCTGGCTGGGATCGTAAGGATTGCCACCCAACGTTCCTTGCCAGCCGTTATCGGCTCACCATTTCCTGGTGAACAAAGCAGTCGGTGACGGATCGGTTGGCCAGAATCAGGTTTCGGAACTTGAACGTTGTCTAGGGTCCATCGAGCTGCGTCGTAAACAGCTTTTTCGCAGAGGCCAGGGGAGAACGGTCCTGGTTTACACAATTCCGTAACCGTGAAGATTCTTTCGGGGAGAACCGAACTCTGGGAACATGTCGCCAGGCGGGTGACACTGACCCCGTCATTGCCCTCGGCATAGCCAATGAGGGCATTGGCCGAGTCGATTACGACACCAGACATGGTCGAGCAGCATCCAAACATATCCGACAGGGTACCGAGGAATCCCCCCCCGGATTTCCCCCGGATTGACAAATCCTGATTTGAGAACCAAAGCGACACAGTCGTTCTCAAGGTAGAGCGCCTGCCTTACAAGCAGGATGTCGCTGGTTCGAAACCGGCATCGGGCATCGCTCAGATCCCAGCCATGGCGGGGATCCATGTCACTCCAGCCACCCGAAAGGTTGACGATCAGGGCTGGTGGCAATCCCACTTGAGCCTGAACGAGCGGCCGTGGCTACCGATGCCTCCCCCATCTGGAAGAGCAAGGTTGCCGCGCAAAGCAGCGTGCCCTCTGCTGAGCCGCCCCGGCCAGGTGCTCTCCCGCCCCTCACTGACCGCTTTGACATGCGCCCAGAACTCATCGATGACGCTCTGGCGTTCATGGAGGAGTACGACGACGTCTTCCGTTCGCTGGCTCAGTGAGGATTGAGCCTGGGAGCCTGATCCTCCCAGGCCCTGTTGAGATTGCACGGGTCCATGCTGCGACGATCAACAGGCATGGTGGTCTCCAGGTAACGCCTGATCTGCGCAAGATCAAAACGCTCTGGCGGAGGTCCTGACATTCCACACCTTCAGGCCTGAGGCGGATATCGCTCTTCTGGCTGCCGTTGTTGCCTACGCCTTCGCCAAGGGCCACCCCTTACCCGATGGCAACAAGCGGGTGGCGTTCTTCTCTTTGAAGATGGTGCTGCGGGCGTATGGCTTCGAGTGGAAGCCCCGCCATGAAGAGGCGGAGCAGCGCCTGTGGCGGCTTGCAGAAACCTCCCCTGCACAGCGTGATCAGATGCTGGAAGAACTCTCGATCTGGATACGGCAAAGCTGCACGCCGCTGTCTGGCTGATCTCGCCCTTTTTGCGCTGGCAGTTGCAAGGGCACCATCTCCCCCCGACCCTGCCGCCGGCGCGGCTGGTGGCCTGAGGGAGCCTAAACAGACGGCGCGCGTTGGCCCCTGCTGCCGTGGCGCCGTCCCGCAGACCATCTTAAAGTTGGTCATCTCGATGACCAACACCATGCGACGGGTCACGGTGGCGGAGGCCAAGGCCCAGCTGTCGAGCCTGCTCGACGCGGTGGAGCAAGGCCAGCCGGTGGTGATCACCCGTCGCGGCAAGCCCATCGCTGAGCTGGTTCCCCGGCGAGCCGTGCGCGACCTCCTGCCCCAGCTCCAGGCCCTGCGGGACTCCCTGCCCCATCAGGCCACCGGCGGCGTGGAGACGATGCGCGCCCTGCGGGATGACGGCGGCTCCTGATGCTGTACGTGGACACCTGCGTGCTGCTGGCGGCGCTCACACCGGAGGCCCACTCCAACGCCGCCGCGGCCTTTCTCGAGCAGGCCCCAGGCCCACTGGCGATCAGCCCCTGGAGTGCCACCGAGCTCCATTCCGCCCTCGGGCTGAAGGTGCGCACCGGTGCCCTGAGTCCCTCGCAGGCCGAGGCGGTGCTGGAGGGCTTCGAACGCAGCCTGGCGCCGGCTTTTCTGATGCTGGCGGTGGAAGCCCAGGACTTCCGCAATGCCAACGCCTGTCTGCGCGGCTGGACCACGGCCCTGCGGGCGGCCGATGCGCTGCACCTGGCCATCGCCGCCGGACGGGGCGCCACCCTCTGCAGCCTGGATGCGCCGTTCGTGAGGGCCGCCCAGCAGCTGGGACTGGCGGCCCAGCTCATCGGGGCTGACTGAGGCACGGCTGGCGGATGGCCAGGACCAGGGGATCGGCGGGCTTGTTAAAGCAAAGCCTGGTCCGCTTAAATTGGCCTGTGGCTTATTCAAGGTTGGGGCGCCACCGCAGGAGATGAATCGGGAGGCCACGGGCCACGACGAAATCACCAGCACCGCCGGGGAGCCGGTCAGGGCCTTCGTGCCGGATCCGCTGCCACCCCAGCCCCCGCTCGACCTGGGCGGACTGGGCCAGGCCCTCCACGATCGCGCCCTCCTGGCCTGTGGGCGCCTCGATGGCGTTTCCAGCCTGCTCCCCGATCCCGACCTTTTCCTCTACGCCTACGTCCGCCGCGAAGCCCTGCTCTCCAGCCAGATCGAGGGCACCCAGTCCTCCCTGTCAGATCTGCTGCTGTTCGAGCTGGCGGAGGCTCCCGGGGTTCCCTTCGATGATGTGGAGGAGGTGTCGAGCTACGTGGCCGCCCTGGAACACGGCCTGGCAAGGCTGGCCAGCGGCTTTCCCCTCTCCTCCCGTCTGCTGAAGGAGATCCACGCGGTATTGCTGGCCCGCGGGCGGGGCGCCGATCGGCTGCCGGGAGAGTTCCGGCGCAGTCAGAACTGCATCGGCGGCACCCGGCCGGGCAACGCCGTCTTCGTGCCGCCGCCACCGGGGCGGGTGGACAGTTGCATGGCCGAGCTGGAACGGTTCCTCCATGCCGAGGACGACCTGCCCCTGCTGGTGAAGGCGGCCCTTGCCCATGTCCAGTTCGAGACGATCCACCCGTTTCTGGATGGCAACGGCCCCCTGGGGCGGTTGCTGATCGTGCTGATGCTGGTGGACGGCGGTCTCCTGCGCCAGCAACTGCTCTACCTCAGCCTGTTCTTCAAGCAGCACCGCAACCGCTATTACGAACTCCTCGATGCCGTGCGCCGCGATGGGGACTGGGAGGCGTGGGTCGCGTTCTTCCTGGAAGGCGTCGAAAGCACCGCTGCCGCCGCGGTGAATGCGGCCCAGCGGCTGCTGGCGCTGTTCCGGGGCGACGAGGCCAGGCTCACGGGGCTGGGGCGATCGGGCACCAGCGTGCGGCAGGTGTATGCGGCACTGAAGCAACGCCCCCTGATCGGGATTCCCCAGCTCGCGGCCCGGGCTCAGCTGAGCTTCCCTACGGCAGCCAAGGCGCTGGAGAGCCTGGTGGCTCTGGGCATCGCCCGGGAAATCACCGGGGGCCGGCGCAACCGGTTGTTCGCTTACACCGCCTACCTGGCGATCCTGAGCGAAGGGGCCGAGCCCCTCTGACCCAGACGCACCCGGACCAGGCCATCATGGGCGCCGGACGTTCCCCCAGCCGTGGACCTCACGGAGCTCATTCCGGGCATTCCCGCCCTGCTGGAGGAGCTGGAGGAGATCCTGGCCGGCCTGACCACGGTGGCCTGCCTCGAGCACATGAAATGGCTGGGGGCCTTCATGTGCATCACGGCGGTCCAGCGGAGCCTGGTGGGGGCCGCCACGACGGAGGAGGAGGGCTTCCGGCTGGTGGAGCGGCAACGGCCGTCGCTGCTGGTGGTGAGCCAACGGCTGCAGGAGGGCACCGGGCTATCGCTGGTGGAGCGCACCGAGACGCTCGACCCCGCCATCCGCACGCTGCTGATCGCCGACGACGCCAACGAGGACCTGGTGCGGGAGGCCCTGGCCCGCGGCTGCGACGGCATCTGCTTCGAATCGGGCCTGTTCATGCCGGCGCTGCGGGTGGTGGCCGGCGGTGGCGTCTACTACCCCCAGCCGGTGGCGGCGGTGCTGCGGCAGCGGCCGCCCGCCGCCCCGATCGAACCGCTGACCGAGCGTGAGCGGGTGGTGCTGAACCATCTGATGCTGGGCCTGACCGACCAGCGGATCAGCCAGGAGCTGGTGGTCAGCCCCGAGACCGTGCGGACCCACGTGAAGCACATCTTCCAGAAGCTCCAGGTCGACAACCGCACCAAGGCCGTGGTCAAGTCGATCGCCGCCGGGCTGATCAACCTGGAATCGGCACTGGAGGGTCGCAGGCCGGTCACGGGCTGAGGCGGCCTGCACCGGGCCAATCCCCCATTCCGGGGATGCGGGCCGAGGCTGTCCCAGGGGAAGGTGGTCAGGTCCGGGGATGACCCGAGCGGCTTGCCGATGCAAGGCCGGGCCCGCCTGACAGAGCCGGCCGTGCCCACCGGGCACGCCGCACGCCGTCCGTTCGAATGCAGCGCACCATGGCCGTCCACCTCAGCTTCGCCGCGGCCGGGCACTCCCGCGTGTCCGAGGTCATCCTGGCCGGCCGCACCGGTTACTGGCTGTGCGACCCGGAGCGGGTCCTGGCCCATGGCGTCGTCAAGCTCTACGAGCGCCACCCCGAGGGCGGCGACTTCGATCTCAACGACAGCGTCGTCGGCCCCTGGGTGGCCACCCTCACGGTCACCGGCGCCCACCGGGTGCCGTGGCTCGACCGCACCCGGACGATCATCGCCTTCGACCCCGCCAGCCTGACCACGGAGTACGTCACCACCCTGCCCCCGTTCAACAACGCCGGCGTGTACTACGACCCGGAACCGCCGGCCTGAGGGCAGTTCAGCCTGGGGCCTGCACGTGCTCTCCGTAGGCCAGCAGGGTGCGATCGGCGCTGAGCAGACGCAGGCCCTCCAGCCGGGCCTGCACCACCAGCAGGCGGTCGAAAGGGTCGCGGTGAATCCAGGGAAGGTGCTGGACCGCCAGCACGTGCTCGGCGCGGACAGGCAGTTCGCGGAATCCCTGCCCCAGCAGGCCCAGACGCAGGGCGGCGGCCTCCACCTGGAAATCGGCCCGGCCCAGGGAGGATTTGATCGCCACCTCCCACAGGCTCACGACGCTGAGCACCAGGGGCTGGGCCGGATCCGCCAGCAGGCTCACCGTCCCGCCCGGCAACCGGCGCGGCTCGATGGCCCACCAGAGCAGCAGCTGGGTATCGAGCAGCAGGGGTGTGGCTTCAGTGCGGGTCACAGCGAGCGGATCAGCTGAACAGGCTGTCGATCTCGGCGGCAAAATCGGCCTTGAGATCGGCGCCCAGCACCGCGGAGCCCCCCAGGAAGCCGCCCCGGCGGGCTTCGGGCGCTGACGCCACCGGCACCAGCCGCACCAACGGCCGCCCCGCCTTGGCGATCACCACCTCCTCCCCTTCCAGGGCCTGGGCCACGTAGCGGGAGAGGTGGGTCTTGGCGTCGTGGAGGTTGACCTGCATGGCGGCGGCGCCGAAAGGACTCAGCTTAGTCCGTCTGCGGCTAAGTTCAAAGCCGCCACGAAGTCCCCGCTGCCGATCTGCTCCCCATAACCGGCGAAGCATTCCAAGGCGGCGGCATGGCGCTCGGGGGTCACCGCCTGGCAGGCGTCGTGGACGCACACCACCCGGTAGCCGCGGTCGGCGGCGTCCTTCACGGTGTGGTCGATGCACTGGTCGGTGAGCAGGCCGATCACCACCAGCGAGCGGACGCCCAGGTTGCGCAGCAGGTAGTCGAGGACGGTGGAGCTGAAGGGCGAGGAGGAGCTCTTGGGGAGCACCGGCTCATCGGCCAGGGGAGCCAGCTCGGCGATCACCTCGGCGGCGCGGCTGCCGGGCGGGAAGCCCATGCCGCAGCGCTTGTAGTCGAGGCTGCGGTCGCGGCCGTCGGCGGTGAGGTTGGCGATCACGGTGTGGATCACCTCCAGCCCGCCCTCCCGCGCCGCCGCCAGCACCCGCTCGGCATTCGGCAGGGTGGTGGCGCGGAAGCGGGCATCGAAGTCCGGGTCGGGCCGGGGCTGGGCGTCGCCGCAGGTGCCCTGCTGCAGATCCACCAGCAGCAGGGCGGTGGCCCCGGGATGGAGCCACTCCGCGGGTGAGCTCGACGGCATGCGGACGGCGGCGATCCGTCCAATCATGGCGGCAGCCGCCTGCCGCTCCCGTGGCCCTTCCCCCCGCCTCCATGGCTTTGGCGCTGGCCGAACAGGGTCTCCGCTGGGTGGCGATCACCTGGGTGAACCACGCCGGGGCGCCGCTGGTGAAGGTGGTGCCCCTGGCCGGTTTCGAGGCGGCGGTGGCGGTGGGGGTGGGCTTCTCACCGGTGGCCGATGCCTTCAGCGCCGACGGCGCCATCGCTCCCGGCCATCGCCTGGCCCGGCCCGACGGCGACCTGCGCCTGCGGGCGGATGCGGCGGCCCTGGCGCCGCTGGAGCCGGCCAACGGCTGGGCCTGGGCGCCGGGTGAGCGCTACGAGCGCAGCGGCGCGCCCTACGCCGGCGACCAGCGCCACCTCTGCCGCCGCCAGATGGAGCAGCTGGAGCGGGCCAGGGTAGAGCTGCGGGCCGGCTTCGAGCTGGAGTGGCTGGTGGCCAGCCCCGCTGCCGACGGCACGCCGGCACCGGCGATTCCCGGGGGGCCCTACGGGGCCGATCGGCTGGTGGAGGGCCTCGACTACGCCACGGCCCTGCTGGAGGCCCTGGAGGCGGCCGGCCTGCCCTGGCTGCAGTTCCACCCGGAGTACGGCGCCGGCCAGTTCGAGCTGTCGCTGGCGCCGGGCACACCCCTGGAGGCCGCCGACCGGCTGGTGCACGCGAGATTGGTGATCCAGCGCGTGACGCGCCGCTTCGGCTGGCGCTGCTGCTTCAGCCCCAAGCCCAGCCTGGAGCGGGTGGGCAACGGCGGCCACCTGCACCTGAGCCTGGTGCGCGACGGGGTGCCGCTGCTGCAGGGGGGTGAGCAGGAAGCCGGCCTCACCGGCACCGGCGCCGGGGTGCTGGCGGCCCTGCTGGCGGAACTGCCGGCCCTGCTGGCCCTGGCCTGCCCCCTGGCGGTGTCCTACCGGCGGCTGGCCACGGGGTCGTGGTCGGCGCCGTTCCAGGTGTGGGGCGTGGAGAACCGGGAGGCGGCCCTGCGGCTGGTCCCCACCGCGGCCGATGGCGCCCCGGCCCACCTGGAGCTGAAGGTGGCCGACCTGGCCGCCAACCCCTACCTGCTGCTGGGGGCCGTTCAGGCCGTGGTGGCCGATGGCCTGGAGCGCCCCCGGCCGCTGCCCCCCCCAGTGAGCGGCGATCCGTCCGGCCTGCCCGCCGGGGCGGCGGCGCGCCTGCCCGCCAGCCTGGCGCAGGCCTCGGCCGCCTTCGCCGCCAGCGACCTGCTGCGCGAGGCCCTGGGGGAGGCGCTGCACGGCGCCCTGGGCGACAGCCAGGCGGCGGAGGTGCGGCGGGCGGCGGACTGCAGCGAGGCGGAGCTGGTGGCCGCCTCGGCGTGGTGGCCGGTGGTGGGGGGGGATCGGCTGAAGGGCGGCCAGGCAGGGGCTCCTCAGCCGGCCACCATCACCCGGTTGCGCCCGGCGGCCTTGGCGGCGTAGAGGGCGCCGTCGGCGTTGCGCAGGCCGGTCTCCAGCGCCTCCAGGCCCGTGCCCTCGACCACCGCCACGCCGGCCGAAAGGGTGATGCGCTGCCCCGGTGCCCCTGGATGGGGCACGGCCGCAGCGGCTGCCCGCAACCGCTCCAGCAGGGGCCCCGCCCCCCTCGCATCGACGCCGGGCAGCAGCAGCGCGAATTCCTCGCCGCCGACGCGGGCCAGCACATCGCCCGGGCGCAGCACGGCCCGCATGGCGCCGGCGACGTCGCGCAGGACGGCATCGCCGGCGCCATGGCCCCAGCCGTCGTTGATGGCCTTGAAGAAGTCGATGTCGAGCATGGCCCCCGCCACCGGCCGGCCGTCGCGGGCGGCGGCGGCCAGGGCCACCGTGGCCGCCTCGGCGAAGCCCGTCCGGTTGGGCAGAAGGGTCAGCGGATCACGCCGCACCGCAGCAGCCAGCTCGGCCTCCAGGCGGTCGCGCTCACGCAGGGTGCTCAGCACCGCCAGCACCTGGGCGGGGATGGAGAGATCGAGGATCACCCACACCCAGCTGCGCCAGCGCAACGGCTCCCCCGGCCGGCCCAGGGCCTCCCCCACCCCGTCCTCGAGGGCGAACACCCCCAGGGCCAGCAGGACGGCTGCCCCGCATCGGGCCCGCCAGCGCCGCTGCCGCGGCTGCCCCGGCAGGCGGGCGCGCTCCCACGCCTCCCGCGCCGCCACCCCGCACAGCACCGCCGTGGCGGCCCGCAGCAGGAGGAAGATCAGATCGGCGGTGTTCACGGGCTGGAGGAATGTCCGGGGAAAAGTAGGCGGGAACGGAGGACACCAGGTGTCCATCCCGCCACCCCGCCCCGGCCAGAATCCCCACGACAGGCCGCATCGCCCCATGGACCGCCCCCACCCATGACCTTCGCGGTGGCGCTGGCGATGCTGGAGCGCGAGGGGCGCTGGCTGCTGCAGCTGCGGGACGACATCGAGGGGATCGTCCATCCGGGCTGCTGGGGCCTGTTCGGCGGCCACCTCGACCCCGGCGAGCGGCCGGAGCAGGCGATCCTGCGGGAGCTGCGGGAGGAGATCGGCTGGGGCGCGCCCCCGCTGCCGCTCTGGTTCGAGCACCACGACGACCAGCTCAGTGCCTACTACTTCCGCGGACCCCTCACCGTGTCGCTGACGGCGCTGCGGCTGAACGAAGGCCAGGACCTGGCGCTGGCCGGCCTGGAGGAGCTGCGCAGCGGCCGGATCTGGAGCCCCAGGCTGCAGCAGCGGCGCGGCCTGGCCCCGTCCCTGGAGCGGGCCGTGCGCCGCCTCGACCCAGGACTGGACCGGAAGAACTAAAGAATGGTGAATGATGGCTTAAGCTTGGAGGTATCAGACCGTTCTCCTGCGTCTCAGGGTTGATGAGGATGCGCTTCCCGGCAAGATTCGCGACAATCTCAGGGATCTTCCATTCGGAAGCTGTAAGCGCCGTCACCCCCTCCATGGCGCCCGCAGGCCTGCCCCCCCGACCCGCGTCCCTTCGATGACCAACGTCTGGTGCGTTCGGGCGGGCGGCGGCATCTACGCGGACAACTTCCTCAGCGGCGGCTTCGTCGGCATCGGCTGGCGGGAGATCACCGAGGACCTCGGCCCGGTCCGGAACCGGGAGCAGCTCTTCTCGGTGGTGCGGCGCTACTTCCCGGACATCCAGAGCGCGATCCTGCTCTCCAACTACGTCAACGAGATCCACCGCTTCCTGTTCGAGATCCGTCCCGGCGACCACGTGATCATTCCGGCGGCGGAAGCCGACCTGCTGCGCTTCGGTGTCGTCGATGAGGGCCGCGCCTATTACGACCCCACCGGCGACGACGGCTGTCCCCTGCGCCATCGGCGTCCCGTCACCTGGTCGCCCGAACCGCTCCGGCTCGACCACTTCTCGGCGCCGTTCCGCAATTCCATCCGCACCCTGCTCACCGTCCCGTCCCACACCCGGATGCGTTCCCTGCTGACGGTGTTCCTGGTGGAGCACCAGGCCGAATTCATCCGCGCCATCGGCCGCCAGGAGACATCGACCCCGGCCCGGCCGACGACCAGGAAGGAGGAGTCCCACCGCAGCGTGCTCGAGCAGCTCCTGCAGCTGGATCCCGGCGAATTCGAGCGGCTGGTGGTCCATCTGCTGGATGCCCTCGGCTTCCAGGACTGGGAGCGGACCGAGCACCACGGGGTACTGCGCGACGTGTTCGATGCCTGCGGCGACATCACCCTGTCGCTGCCGGCCCGCATCCGCATCCATGTCCGTTTCCACCGCGGCAACCTCGGCGCCAGGATCGGCGCCGATGCGGTGCGGGAGCTGCGCCAGTTCATTCCCTTCGGCGGCCATGGGATCTTCATCACCACCGCGGATTTCCAGCCGGCGGCGACCACGGCGGCCAGTGAGGAGGGCTTCGCCAGGATCAGCCTCGTCAACGGCCAGCAGCTGGCCGAGCTGATCGCCCGCCACTGGACCCACCTGCCCCGCGACATCCGGGATCATCTGTCGCTGGAGCAGGTGCTGGTGAAGAATTGAGGGCCCTTCCCCTCGCCTCCATGGCTTCGCGATCGCGCCGACGCACGCCCAGCCACGGCAGGGGCACGCCCCCCCGGCAGGAGGTCGCCGGGGCCGCCCCGGAAGCCACCGGCCTGCGGCCCCGGCTGCAGATCCTGGCGGGGTTCCTGCTGCCGCTGCTGGTGCTGGGGCTGTGGCTCAACGCGCGCGGCTTCTGGAGCCCCTGACGGAGCCCGCCAACCCAGGGGCCCCTCAGGGGCCTGTTCCCGGGAAGCTGGGTCCGCAGCCCAGCAGCTCCACCTCCGGATCGTCGCCGAGGATCGCCAGCAGTTCGCGGTGCAGGGCCTCGGCCCAGGGGGCCGTGTCGATGAAGCGGAAGCGGCGCCAGTCCCAGATCCGCGCGGCGACGGCCCCGTCGGTGCAGCAGAACGCCATCCCCACCCCCTCCTTCGCCGCATCCGCGTCCGCCGGCAGGCTGTAGATGCAGACGCCGAAGCGAAACGGGGCATCGGCCAGCTCCACCCACCAGCCCCAGTCCTCGCAACAGAGGAAAGGCACCTGACGGCCGTTGCGCTGGAGCCTCTCCTGCAGATGCAGCGCCAGGGCCTTGCCGACCGTGCCCGGATTCACCATCTCCCCGGCCTCGCCGGGCAGCTCGGCGAACCGGGCGGATCGCAGGTGGATGAACGCCTTCATGGCCCTGGCGAGCGGATCCCGGCGTGCGCTCCACGGACGGTAGGTGCTGCTACCGGCGTTGTCGCGCCTCCGCCCCCAGAGTGCGCCGGCAACGACAGGCGACAGGCGTGCAGGATCTGGTGGGAACGGTGCAGACGCTCTGGCGCTACCCGGTGAAGTCGATGCTCGGGGACTCCCCCAGCCAGCTGGCGGTGGATCCCCGCGGCATCCGGGGCGACCGGGCCTATGCCCTCTGGGACCACGCCAGCGGCCGGGTGGCCAGCGCCAAGAACCCGCGGCTCTGGCAGGGCCTGCTCGGCTACCGGGCCCGTTTCCGGGAGGAGCCGACGCCGGTGGCGCCCCTGCCGCCAGTGCTGATCGCCCCCCGCGAGGACGACGGCAGCGCCGGGCTCTGCAGCGGCGAGGACGATGTGGACGCCTTCTTCAGCGAGCTGTTCGGGCGTCGGGTGAGCCTGCTGGACACCCCCCCGCAGGGCGCCAGCCTCGACCAGTACTGGCCGCCGGTGGAGGAGCGCGCCTTCCAGGACGTGACCAACGCCCTGGAGCTGCCCGAAGGCACCTTCTTCGATGCCTGCCCCATCCACGCCATCACCACCGCCACCCTGGAGCGACTGCGGCAGCTTGAACCCCAGCTGGATTTCGCCGTCGAACGCTTCCGCCCCAACCTGCTGATCGCCACGCCGCCGGAGTCCACCGGCTTCGTGGAGGAGGGCTGGAGCGGATCCTGCCTGCAGATCGGCGAGCAGCTGGTGCTGCGGGTCGACGGTGGCTGCCCCCGCTGCGTGGTCACCACCCTGGCCCAGGGCGCCCTGGAGGAGAACCTGGAGATCCTGCGGGCCACCGCCCGCCACAACGGCGTGGTGGCCGGCATCCGCCTCAGCGTGGTCACCCCCGGCCCGATGGCGGTGGGGGACCCGGTGCGGCTGCTGCCCTGAGCGGCTCCCAGGTGGCTAGGGCCCCGAGACCAGCCCGGCCGCCAGGCGCTCGAGGGCCTCGGCCAGCAGGGCCTCGGAGGTGGCGAAGCTCAGCCGCAGGTGGCCCGCCGCCCCGGGGCCGAACCAGCGGGGACTGCCCGGCACCACCGCCACCCCGTGGTCCCGCCGCAGCCGCTCCACCAGCGCCTCGACGCTCTCCTGGAGCGGCGGCAGGCCGACAAACAGCACGAAGGTGGCCGCGGGGGGCCGCACCCGCAGGCCGGGGATCGCCGCCAGCCGGGTGACGGCCTGGTCACGGCGGGCCCGCAGATGGCCCAGGAAGGCCTCCAGCCAGGCCAGGCCCTCGGGGCTGTAGGCCGCCGTGGCGGCCACCTGGCTGAGGGTGGCCACGCCATCGACGGTGGAGGGCAGCTCACTGGCGGCCAGCAGCCGGGCGGCCGCCTCCGGATCCGCCATCGCCACGTAGCCCACCCGCAGGCCAGCCAGGCCAAAGGACTTGGAGAAGCCGTGCACCACCGCCCCGAGGCCGGCCAGCTCCGGCTCCAAAGCCAGCCAGCTGGTGAAGGTGGCCGGCGGGTAGACCACATCGCTCCACACCTCGTCGCTCAGCACCCGCAGCCCCCGCTCCAGGCAGAAGCGACCCAAGGCCTCCAGTTCGTCGCGGCGGAAGCAGCGGCCCAGGGGGTTGTGGGGGTTGCAGAGGCACAGCAGCCGGGTGCGGGGGGTCACCAGGGCCTCCAGGGCGGCCAGATCCAGGGGGGCCCGGGGATCGATGCGCCACAGCACCGGGACCCCGCCGGCACTGCGCACCGTATGGGCGAAGAGGAAGTCGACCGGATCCCAGACGATCGCCTCATCGCCGGGCGAGAGCCAGTGGCGGGTCAGCAGGGCCAGGCCGGCGGCGGCACTGTTCACCGCCACCACCGCTTCGGGGGGCACGGAGGCCCCCCGCTGCCGCAGGTAGCCCGCCACCGCCTGGCGGAAGGTGGGCAGCCCGCCGGCCGGGCCATAGCTGAACACGCCGGAGCGGGCGTAGTCGGCGATGGCCTCGCGGATGACCGGCGCCGCCGGGAAATCGGGATCGGCGGCGGTGAGCGGGATCACCCCGGGGGGCTGCTCGGCCCAGCGCAGGTTGTGGGCCCGCTGGCGCAGCAGGTCCAGCGGCACCGCGCCGTCACGGAAGCTGTCGGCGAAGCAGTCGCTCATGCCATCAGCGGCAGCTGGAGCCGGGTGGGCGACGGCTGGACGAACGCCCGCGCCATCTGACGACCGGCCTCCACACAGCCCAGCAGCGCCGGCCGCCGCTGGCGTTCGTAGGTGCAGAACAGCTCAGGAACCTCGTCGGGGTCGCGACAGCCGGCCAGCAGGTCGCTGAGGAGCACCGCATCCTCCAGGGCCGTGTTGACCCCCTGGCTGGTGAACGGCAGCAGCGGGTGGGCCGCGTCCCCCGCCAGGGCGACGTTGCCCTTGCTCCAGCGGGTGGCCGGGTCCTCGTCCACGGTGTGCCACACATGGGCGCGGGCCGGATCGGTGGCGCCCAGCACGTGCCGCACCACAACGGGGAACTCCCGGAAGTGGTCCTGGAGGAAGGCCCCCACCTCGGAGGGCTGGGGGGCGGTGAAACGCTGGCTGTCGAACTGAACGAACCAGACCAAGCGGTCATCCCCCAGGGGCACCAGGCCCACCGCCAGCCCCCCGGAGGGATCGAGCACCTTGAGGAAGCGATGGCCCAGTTCGGCGGCCACCAGGGGCTGTCGCAGGTGGGCCACGATCTCCTTGACCCGGCCGGGATTGGTCATCGCCCCGTATCCCAGGGACAGGCGGCAGCTGGAGCGCACCCCATCGGCCGCGACGAAGGCATCGGCGGGGTGGGAGCGGCCGTTCTGAAAACACACCGCCCGGGCCCGCTCCCGGTCCCAGTCGAAGCGCTCGAACGGGTGGTTGTACTGGACCAGCGCATCGGGGGCGCCGTGCAGCAGCACATGGAGCAGATCGTGGCGCAGCATCGCCACCGCCCCCTCGAGCGGATGCTCCACCAGCACCTGCCCGGAAGCGCAGAGAATCCTCACCGAGGTGATCGGATGGCCCAGGGTGCCGTCCGGGTCGCAGCCGAGTCTCCGCAGGGCGGCGAGCCCATTGGCCAGCAGGAGAAACCCATGGCCGTGGAGATGGGAGGCCGCGGCCCGCTCGTAGACGCGCACGGGTCGTCCCTGCTGCCACAGCCCCCTGGCCAGGGCCAGCCCGCAGGCGCCTCCACCGACGACAGCTGTATGGATCACCGCTGAAGATCCGACGCTGAGGGAAAAACAGACCCGCAGATCAGGCAAGGATGGCCTGACACAACCACCGACAGAACGGCTGGCGCCACTGCCCGCAAAACCACTGAACTCGTGATCCGTGCGGCGCCCACGGCCTGAAAGGATGCTTGCCCGTGAATGTTAGGGGCGTGGGCAAACCGATCGACGTCGCCGTCGTCACCTTCGAGGGCTCAGAAAAGAAGCCTGAGTTTTCCCTGAGCAAGGGTGAAGGAGCCGAGGAAATCGGGCGCAGGGTCACATCATCAAACCGCTGCGCCGGGCAGGGAAGCGGCGTCGCCCAGGGGCTCCACACGTCAGCGGTGGCTAAGGTGAGGCTGGTGAGGGAGGAACATGCGCCGACGCACCACATTGATGATCATCAGTGGAGCGCTTCTTTCGGGCACCTCTCTTCTGATCTTCACCCATCTGCTGGATCAGCGCAGTTCCCACGACTTACGCCGCCAGAATGATCAGATCGCCGGGCGGCTGTGCGCCACCCTGCAGGACGTCGAGCGTTCTCTCGCCACACCCTCGGCGCCGGGGTCCGCCGGCGCGGAGGCCAACGGGGCGGCCATGCCTCCCCCCGGGCTGCAGTCCGTGAGCGCGGCGGAGCTGGTGCCCCCCCCGGTGGCGGCGGTGATGGCGACCGGATCCACCTCCCTGAAGGGCAGGCTGCTGGTCTGCCCCCGCCGCTTTTCCCGGCTGGATCTGGTGATGGCAGGCGAACCGGGGCAGGGGAATGGCCTGCTGCTGAGCACGGCCCCCGGTCGCCGCCGGGCCCCCGAATGGATCCGGATCAGCGGCAGCAGCCTGATCCAGCGCGATCAGGATGGCGACAGGCGGATCCGGCTGGCCCCATGGACCGCCCAGGAGGCGAAGGGGATGGCGAAGGGGGCGCCGGCCGGTGCGCTCTACCGGGTCGGCTTCGGAGATCTGGCGGTGGGGCTGACCCTGGCGCCGGCCCTGCCGACTCAGGCGGATCGCGTCCGCAGCCTCGCCCTGGCCCTGGGGCTGCTGGGGATCGGGCTGAGCATGGTGATCGGCTGGCGTTCCAGCCATAACCGCCGGAAGGATCAACCGGCCACCGGAAGCTTCCGCAGGGAAGGCCACACGTCCTTCCTGACGCACTATGCCCTGGTGAAGGATCTGGAGCCTGCGGCACTCCGGAAGCACGCCGAGCGCGGCGAGGAGGGCTTCCTCGTGACCATCGACTTTCGCTATCTGGAACGGCAACGCGGCTATCTCAGTGAGGTGGAGATCAACAAGATCCTCACGAAGGCCTGTCGTGCCATCGACAAGGGATGGGCCGTACATCCCGGCTTCAATTTCTACCATGTGTCGAAGAACAAGATTGCCCTGATCGTCCGGTCCTCCGGCAACATCCCCATCGATGATAATGGTGCCTGCGAGGCACTCCTGGCCCGTCTGCTCGGCATTGTCTCCGGGTCCATTCAGATTTCCAGCGATTCGGTGCTGGCCTGGGATGATGTGATCATCACCGGGCAGCGGTTCCCGCTGGTTGAGCCGCCCGACTCCCTGCTGACGATGCAGGCCTTCGGGGAGATTCTGGCCGCCGAAGACCGACGTTCGTACCGCCTGGTGAAGAGCGGTGATGATCTGCTGGTCAAGGATAAAGGAGAAATCAGAAGTCAACTCACCTCCCTGAAAGCGAGTGATCTTGAGCTGCGCTTCCAACCGATTCTACAGCTCAGCAATCCTGGCCACTTCGGCCTCGAGCTGCTGATCCGGTTCCTGCCCCCGGCCCTGAGCAAGCTCGGCACGGGACATGTGATTCAGCTGGCCCATGACATCGGCATCACCCACAAGATCGATGCGCTGGTTGTCAGCCGGCTCGCTGACGTGCAACAGCAGCTCAAGGCATCGGAGTTTCTTCGCCATCGTATTGAGTATATCTCCGTCAATGTCAGTTCCGATTCCGTGTCCACCGATCAGCGCCTCAATCAGCTGATCAGCCTGTTCAAGCAGCACAGCATCGACAGCTCGATCTTCTGCATCGAGATCACCGAGATGGCCGCAACGGACATCCTGGCGGGCTCGGAAGGCGTGACGACGGCATCGGAGCGACTGATGCGGGAGCTGAACTTCAGAATCTTCATCGATGATTTCGGATCCGGACTGTCGAACTATCGACGCATCAGTGAAGCCTGGTACGACGCCATCAAGCTCGACATTGATCTGATCAAGGGGATCGATCGATCCTTCCGGCTGCAGCGCTATGTCGGCTCCTTCATCGAAACGGTCCATGCGCTGGGAAAAACGGTCGTCTGCGAAGGCGTCGAAACCCACAACGAACTCACCGCCGTCATCCGATTGGGCGCCGATGCCCTGCAGGGGTTCCTCGTCTCTCCTCCCCTTTCCCTCGAGGACGTGGAGTCGTTCATTCAATCCTCCGACTGGGCGGACCGCGATTCCCTGCAGCAGACGCTGGAGCAGATCCGTGCCACGTCGCGGCTGCGGGACTCCGGGCATGGCGAAGGTTACCAGACCTCCGACAGGAAGATTCCGCTGGAGCGCTACATCATCGACAACTGGTCGAGGCTGCGCAGCTTCGAGGAGTTCGTGCTTCTGTTTGTCAATGAACTGAAATCCTGGGGCCTGGAGATCTACCGCTTCTCCCTGGCCTTTCTGCCCGATCAGGATGACATCGACTGCAGCCAGTACGTCTGGGTCAGCTCCAGGCCGGGCCTTGTCAGCACCCTGCGCATGGAGCGGGACTTCCTGGAGCAGGATGAGCACCTGCGCAGCCCCCTGCATTTCATTGCCACAAGAAGCAAGCTGTTTCGGCAGCAGCTGTTCACCACCAAGGACAACGGCTTCCCCTTTCTCGACTCCCTCAAGGATGGGGGCTGCAGCGATTACCTCGGCATCCGGCTGGACTCGCGTGGTGTTTCCATACCGGTTCTCACGATTGCCCTGCATGAAGGCAGTGTCTTCAGCGACCAGGAGGTGCAGCGCATCGAAGCGATGAGCAGCCTGCTGAGCCTGCTGTTCTATGCCTTCGAGAGTGAGCGCTCGAAGCGGCTGGCGATGCTGGATCCCCTCACCCAGCTCGCCAATCGCCGCAGCTTCGATTCCTTCCTCAAGGGGAATGTCTCCGCCTCCAGAGCCGCCCAGGTCAACCTGTCCCTGGCATTGATCGACATCGATCAGTTCAAGGTGGTCAATGATGTGCTCGGCCACGCCTACGGCGACCGATGCCTCAAGGAGATTGCCGATGCCCTCCGGACCGGCCTGAGCCGCAAGAGCGACTTCGTGGCCCGGCTGGGGGGCGAGGAATTCGCCATCATCCTGCCCAAGACCGATGCCGCGGCCTCCCTGCGCCTGTGCGAGAAGCTGCGCGAGTCGATCCAGGACAAGGGCATCTACCATCCCGGCGTTGCCACGGGCAACGTCCTCACCGTCAGCATCGGCATCGCCTCCTGGGATCCGCTGTCGACGGCCGAGTGCGATGCCGACCGGATGCTGCAGCTGGCCGACGACTGCCTCTACGAAGCCAAGCGCCATGGTCGCAACCGGGTGGTCTGCCGGTCCCTGCACAGCCAGGTCGGTCTTTCCGCCTGAGGCGCACCGGAGCCGCCACCATGGCCAAGGCCCAGCCCAGGCAGACCCCATGACCCAGCCGAGTGTCCCCAGCGTGCGCGTGCGCCTGTTCGCCGGCCTGCGCGAGCGGGCCGGCTGGGGCGAACGGCTCATCCCCCTCCCCCCCCACCCCGACGCCCGGTGCACCACCGCAGCGGACCTCTGGCGGCAGCTGGCCCTGGGCACCGGCCCGGGAGCGGACAGCACCGAGCTGCCGGCCACGGTGCGGGTGGCCATCAACCAGGCGTTCGCCGCCCCGGGCAGCCCCCTCGCCCCGGGCGACGAGGTGGCCTTCCTGCCCCCGATCACCGGAGGCTGAACCATGGCCACCACCAGCCCCCTGCGCCCGGCCCCGCCGATCGTGGTGCAGCTCCTGGAGACCCCCTTCCAGCCGCTGGAGCGGCTGGCCGCCTGGCAGCGGAGCCTGGCGGCCGATGGGCCCGGCGCCAGGGACGCCGCCGCCGAAAGCCACTTCATCGGCCGCGTGCGCCCCACCACCGCCGCCGGCGAGCCCCTGGAGGCCCTGGAACTCGAGCACTACCCCGGCATGACCGAGGCCCAGCTGGCCCTCCTCGCCGAAACCGGTGCAGCGCGCCACGGGGCGGGCGCGGTGCTGGTGGCGCACCGGGTGGGGCGGGTGCGGCCGGGGGAGGCGATCGTGCTGGTGGCCGTCCGGGCCGACCGCCGCGGTCCCGCCCTGCGCTGCGTCCAGGAGCTGCTGGAGGATCTCAAGCACCACGCCCCCTTCTGGAAACGGGAGTGGAGCGGCGGCCGCGGCACCTGGGTGGCCGGCAACACGCCGCTGTGACGTCCCCACCTCCCCACGCCCCCTTCCCTTCGCACCCGTTCCATGGGCCAGTCCAGCGACGTCCTCACCGCCGACCAGATCAGCTTCATCGCCGCCCAGAAGCTCTTCTTCGTCGGCACCGCCACCGCCGACAGCACGGTGAACGTGTCCCCCAAGGGGCGCGATGCCCTGCGGGTGCTGGACGAGCGCCGCGTCATCTGGCTCAACCTCACCGGCAGCGGCAACGAGACCGCCGCCCACGTGCAGGCCTGCCCGCGCATGACCCTGATGTTCTGCGCCTTCGAGGGCCCGCCCCAGATCCTGCGGCTCTATGGCACCGCCCGCACCACCCAGCGGGGTGAGGCCGGCTGGGAGGCCCTGTTCGGCCACTTCGAGCCCCTGGCCGGTGCCCGCCAGATCTTCGACCTGGCCATCGAACGGGTCCAGACCTCCTGCGGCATGGCGGTGCCCCGCTACAGCTACGGGGGCGACCGCACCGAGCTCGACAGCTGGGCGCGCCGCAAGGGCAACGACGGCCTGGAGCGCTACTGGAAACGCAAGAACCGCCGCAGCATCGACGGCCTGCCCGCCCCGATTCCGGCGCCGATCACGGCCCCCGGAGCATGGGGAGCCAGCAGCGACTGACTCAGAGCAGCGGCAGCCGCAGCAGCTGGGCCCACAGCTCCGTGCCGGCCGCCAGGGCACCCGCCTCCGCCGGGATCTCCAGCAGCAGGTCGGCCCCCTGCAGCGAGCCGATGCGGGAGGAGGCCTGGCTGCCCTCCACCAGCGCCAGCAGGGCGCCATCCCCACCCACCGCCAACCGGGCCCGGGCCAGTTCGGGCCGGCCGGAGCCCCGCTTCAGGCCCGCCGCCAGACGCACCTTCAGCCGCGGCAGCAGCACCACCTCGCCCCCCTCCAGCTGCTGCAGGGCCGGCCACAGCAGCTGCAGGGCCGTGATCGCCGCGGCCACCGGGTTGCCGGGCAGGCCGAAGAAGGGCCGCGGCCCTAGCCGGCCGAAGGCGAAGGGCCGGCCGGGCTTGAGGAACAGCTTCCAGAAGCCCACCTCCCCCAGCTCGCTGAGCAGGGGGCGGATCCAGTCGCTGTCGCCGGCCGACACCCCGCCGGTGCTGACCACCACATCGCAGCCGGCGGCCAGCTCCCCCAGCGCCCGGCGCAGGGCGGCCGGATCGTCGGCCACCACCCGCTGCTCGCTGACGGGGTAGCCCAGCCGCTCCAGCAGGGCCCGCAGCAGGGTGCCATTGCTCTCCCAGATCTGCCCCGGCCCCCGGGCCGCGCCGGCCGCCACCAGCTCATCGCCGCTGATCAGCAGCCCCACCCGCGGCTGGACGCTCACCGCCAGCGCCGCCACGCCGCAGCTGGCCAGCCGCCCCAGGGCGGCGGCCCCCAGGCGCACCCCGGCCGGCAGCAGTTCGTCGCCGGCGGCGGCCTCCTCCTCGGGGGCGCGGATCCAGGGATTGGGGCCCGCCTCTCCGGTCATCCGCAGGCTCTCGGCCCCACCGCCGGCGCCGGGGCTCTCGGGGCTCACCAGCTCCTGGGGCAGCACCCGCCGGGCCCCCTCCGGCAGGGGGGCGCCGGTGAGGATCCGGATCGCTTCCCCCTCGGCCAGCACCCCCCCGTAGGGATCTCCGGGGGCGGATCGGCCCACCAGGCGCCAGCGACGGCCAGGGCTGGGGGCCTCGGCGTCGGCGATGGCGTAGCCATCCATGATCGAGGCCCGGAACCCTGGCACGGCCTCGGGGGCCTGCACCGGCTCGGCGCTCACCCGGCCCAGGCAGCGCGCCAGCGGCAGCCGCTCTGTGCCCTGCAACGGGGTGATCGCCGCCAGCACACGGCGCCGGGCCTCCTCCAGGGGCAGGCCCTCGCGGGGGAACGGCTCAGCCATCGCTCGCCTCCGCCAGGCCCCGCACGGCGGGGTGCTCCCAGGAGCCCCGGCGCCCCCCCTCCTTGCGCAGCAGCCGCACCGGGCCGATGGTCATGGCCGGATCGGCCGACTTGACCATGTCGTAGAGGGTGAGCAGGCCCACCTGCACCGCCGTCAGCGCCTCCATCTCCACGCCCGTGGCGCCGGTGGTGCGGGCGCTGGCCTCCAGCCGCAGGCCGCGGCCGTCGGCCATCGGCTCGATCCGCACCTCCAGCCCGGTGAGGGCGATCGGATGGCACAGGGGGATCAGCTCCCAGGTGCGTTTGGCGCCCTGGATCGCCGCCACCCGGGCCACCGCCAGCACATCCCCCTTGGCCGCCCGGCCCTCCAGCACCAGGGCCAGCACCTCGGACGCCATGGTGATGCAGCCCTCGGCCACGGCGCGGCGGTCGCTGGCGGGGCGGTCGCCCACCTCCACCATGTGCACCTGGCCGGCGGCGTTGAGGTGGGAAAGGCCGGGCTGGCTCATGCCGGAGCTGACGGGAATGGACAGGGGCCCAGCATGGCGCCCCTGACGGCCGGGGTGGCTCAGAAGGGGATCGGCATCGCCACATCGGCGGGCGACGGCGCGCAGGACGGCACCCTCTCCTGCACCACCGCCCCGACCACCACGATCGAGGGGGAGGCGAAGGCCTCGGCCTCCACCCGGTCGGCCAGCACCTCCAGGGTGGCCACCAGCTGGCGCTGGCCCCGCACGGTGCCCTGCTGGATCACGGCGGCGGGGGTGCCGGGGGCCAGTCCGCCCGCCACCAGCTCCGCGACGATGTGGCGCAGGTTGTGCAGGCCCATGTAGATCACCAGCCCGTCGCTGCTGCGGGCCAGGCCGCGCCAGTCGACGCCGGGGCGACGCTTGTCGATCTCCTCGTGGCCGGTCACGAAGGTGACGCTCGATCCGGCCCGGCGGTGGGTGACGGGAATGCCGGCATAGGCGGGGGCGGCGATGCCGGCCGTGACCCCCGGCACCACCTGCACCGGGATGCCGTGGGCCGCCAGGTGGGCGGCCTCCTCGCCGCCGCGGCCGAACAGGAAGGGATCGCCGCCCTTGAGGCGCACGATCAGCCGCCGGCGCCCGGCCAGCTCCCGCAGCACCGCATTGGTGCTGGGCTGGGGCACCGAATGGTGGCCGCGGCGCTTGCCCACGAAGTGCCGCTCGCAGCCCTGGGGCACCAGGTCCAGCAGCGCGGTGGGCACCAGGGAGTCGTAGACGAGGGCATCGCACTGCTGCAGCAGCCGGTGGGCCCGCAGGGTGAGCAGGTCCGGATCCCCCGGGCCCGCCCCCACCAGGTACACGGTCCCGGGGCCGTCCTCGACGGGGGGGGCCGGGGTCTCGTCGGTCATGGCTCCGTCATGGCAGTGCCATCAGGGCCTCCAGCACCACGGCCCGGAACCGGGGCCGCTGCAGCAGCGGCAGGCCCAGCGACGGCGGCAGGGCGTCGGTGAGCCGGTTGGCCGCCAGGGCCAGGGGCAGGGCAGGACGGGGCAGGGGCAGGGGCAGCGGAGCGTCCTCGGAATTGGGGGCACTGTATGGAGTGGCGTGGCAGCGGGCACCGGTGACCGCCTCCAGGTGGGCCAGGAAGGCCGCCCCCAGGGGACCCTCCAGCGGGTGGTGCAGCAGCCAGGGTGCCGCCGGGGCAGAGGATCCGGCCGCCTGGACCGGAACCGGCAGCGCCGCCAGCTCGGCGGCCAGGGCCCTCTGCCAGGCGGGCCAGGCCCCCAGGAACGGCAGGCGCCGCACGGGCCCGCGCCGGCGGCAGCGCTCGGCGATCCGCGGCACGTCCCGGCGCACATGGCTGCCGGGCAGGAGGAACAGGGGCACCAGCGCCAGGGGGGCGGCGGCGCTGCCGCGCGGGGCATCCGGCGGCTCGCCCGCCGTCAGGGCCTCCAGTCCCACCGCAGCGCCGCGCCCCGCCTCCAGCTCCCTCGCCAGGGCCTGCAGTTCGGCGGGGATGGCGCCACCGGCACGGCCATGCACCACCAGCAGCAGGGGGCTTGCGATGATCCCGGGCATACCCCTCACCCTAGGGATCACCGTCAGGAGGTCGCCGCGCATGTCGACGCCGAGCCCGGGGGTGGAATGGACGGCGCAGCGGCGGCTGGAGCGGGCGGAGGCGCTGGGGGCCGACCGGCACCGCTTCCGCGAACTGATCGCCGCCGTGGGCAGCGGCGAACGCAGCGGCCGGGCCCTGAGCCGGGCCGAGGCCAGCGAAGCCCTCGATCTGCTGCTCGACGGGCGCTGCACGGATGCCCAGGCCGGCGCCTTCCTGATCGCCCATCGCCTGCGGCGCCCGGAGCCCCAGGAGCTGGCCGGCATGCTCGACAGCTACGCACGCCGCGGACCGCGGCTGGCGGCGAGCCCGCGGCGGGTGCTGAGTTTCGGGGTGCCCTTCGATGGCCGCAGCCGCTCGGCGCCGCTGCTGCCCCTGGTGGCCCTGCTGCTGCTGGCGGCGGGGGCCGGCGTGGTGCTGCACGGCGGCGATCCGATGCCGGTGAAGTACGGCCTCACCACGGCCGAAGCCCTGGCCGCCCTCGACCTCGACCGCCGCGGCCTGCCCTGGGACGCGGTGAACCGCCATTTCGCCGCCGAGGGGCTGGCCCTGCTGCACCAGCCGGCCCACTTCCCGGCGGCCGAACGGCTGGTGCCGCTGCGGGAGCAGATCGGCAAGCGCCCGCCGGTCGCCACCCTGGAACTGCTGTGGAGCTGCCACCCTGGGCCCCACCTGCAGGTCAGCGGCTTCGTCCACGCCCCCACCGAGCGGCTGGCCGGCGAGGCCCTGGCTGCCACCGGCCAGGACGACCTGCTGCTGATCAAGGGGCTGGAGGGGGGCGTGGAGCTGCCCACCAACCGGGTGGCGATCGCCTCCCACCGGCAGGGGGGAGCGGCCGGTGGGGCGGAACGCCTGATCCTGCGGGCCCGCGACCACGGCCTGGGGGCGCCCGAGGTGCCGCTGGAAAGCCTGGCCCAGTGGCGGGACCAGGCCCGGGGGGCCCTGGCCGGCTCCGGGCCGCTGCGGCCCGGACTGGTCTGGAACGGCGGCTTCCTGCTCTGGCGCGCCGGGATCAGCGACAGTCTGCCGGCGGGGCTGACCCGGGCGGAACGGCTGCTGGAGGACGGGGCGGTGGAGCAGCAGCGCCGCCAGCTGGCCGGCGCGCTGACGGCGCCCTGACCGAGCCACCGGCCCTCAGAGCAGGGGATACCCCCCCAGCAGGGCGCCGATCCGATCCAGCAGGTTGTTGATCAGCCGGCGCCCCTGGCGCTCCCCCTCCTCCCCCCAGCGCTCCCGACCGGCCCGCACCTGCTCCACCCCGTCCGGACCCAGGGCGAGGCGCACGTAGTCGCCGTCCTCCTCCAGCCAGGTCTCGAGGGCGGCGTCCGTCACCTCCACGTGGAACTGGAGCCCGTGGGCGTGGTGCCCGATGCGAAACATCTGTTCGGTGCAGAGGGGCGTCGACCCCAGCAGGACGGCGGCGGCGGGGAGCCGGATCCGGTCCCCGTGCCAGTGCAGCGCCGGCAGGGCGGAGCCGAGCCCCGCCAGCACAGGCTCCTGATCCTCAAGCCGTGTCCAGGCCACGGGCTCCCAGCCCACTTCGTAGGCCCGCACCGGCGGGTCCCCCGCCGTCAGCGGCACCACCTGCCCACCGGCGGCGTAGGCCAGCAGCTGGGCCCCCAGGCACAGCCCCACCACCGGGCGCTCGCACTCCAGGCACTCCCGCAGCAGGGCCACCTCCGCCTCCAGCCAGGGAAACGACGGCGATCCGATGTCGCCCACCCCCATCGGTCCCCCCAGCACCAGCAGGGCCTGGCCGGGCCCGAGCCGGGGCATCGGCTCCCCCCGGTCGGGCCGGCACACCGTCACGTCCCAGCCCCGGCGTCGGGCCTCCTCGCCGAAGCGGCCCGGACCTTCGCGCTCCAGGTGCTGGAGCACCACCAGATGGGTCATGGGTGGGCAGGACGGCGATGGGAGCCCCAGCATGGGGGCGTCCGCCGCTCCGGGCCAGGTTCCATGGACAGCGATCCCAGCCTCCGCCAGCTGCTGACGCTGGTGATCGGGTCGATCGGACTGGGCTACCTGCTCTATGGCCGCAAGCAGGCCCATGCGGTGGCCCTGGGCTGCGGCGTGCTGCTGATGGTGGTTCCCTACGGCATCAGCCACCTGCCGGCCCTGGTGGCCATCGCCCTGCTGCTGATGGTGCTTCCATTTCTCCTGCATCGATTCCTCGTCTGAACCATGCCGACCCCGCAGGAGGTGCTGCGCTTCTGGTTCGAGGAGACGCCCCCCTCCGCCTGGTTCCGGCCCGGTCCCGACCGCGACCGGACCGTGCGGGAACGGTTCGGGGCCCTCACCGACCAGGCCCTGGCCGGCCGCCTGGCCGCCTGGGGGGATCGCCCCGCCGAGGCCCTGGCCCTGCTGCTGGTGCTCGACCAGTTCCCGCGGCAGATCTGGCGCGACCAGGCCCGCGCCTTCGCCGGTGACGGTCAGGCCCTGGCCCTGACGCTGCGGGCCGTCGAGGCCGGCTGGGTGGAGGCGGAGCCGGCACCGGAACGGCGGCCGTTCTGGCTGATGCCCCTGATGCACAGCGAGGATCCGGCGGTGCAGGAGCTGGGCCTGCCCCTGTTCGAGCGCCACACCGACGCCCGCACAGCGGAGTTCGCCCGCCGCCACCAGGCGGTGATCGCCCGCTTCGGCCGCTTCCCCCACCGCAACCGGATCCTCGGGCGGCCGAGCCTCCCTGAGGAGGAGGCGTTCCTGCAGCAGCCCGGCTCCCGCTTCTGAGGCCCCCGATGCGCCCCCCCTCCGACCCTGCCGACGTCGCCGCAAGCCTGCGAGTCGCCGAAGCCACCGCCCACCGGCTGGCCGGCGAGCTGTTTCCCTGGGACCTCACCCGGGCCCTGGAGCTGGCCCTGCTCAAGACCTTCTGTGTGCCCTCCATCTCCGGCCTGCTGGCCCGCACCGGGGAGTTCGAGCGCCGGCCCCGCAAGCGCTATGACGACACGGGCCTGATGGTGGCCGAACTGCTGCGCCATGGGCTGGACAGCCCGGCCGGGGCGGCGGTGATCGAGCGCATGAACCGCATCCACGGCCATTACGCGATCGCCAACGACGATTTCCTTTACGTGCTCTCCACCTTCGTGGCCGAGCCGATCCGCTGGCTGGCGCGCTACGGCTGGCGGCCCCTGACTCCTCTGGAGCAGGAGCACCTGTTCCGGTTCTGGCGGGGAGTGGGCGCGCGCATGGGGATCGCGGACCTGCCGGACACCCTGGCGGACCTGCTGGCCCTGAACGAACGGGTGGAGCGGGAGGCCTTCGCCCCGGCGGCCACCAACCGGCGCATCGCCGACGCCACCCTGGCCATGCTTCTGGCCGACTGGCCCGTCCCCCTGCGCCCCGCCCTGCGCTGGGCAGTGATGGGGCTGCTCGACCGCCAGACCTGCGCGGCCCTGGGCTGGAGCACGGCGCCCGAAGGGCTGCAGGCGCTGGTGCTGCAGGCCCTGCGGGCCCGCAGCCGGGCCGCCGCCCTGGTGGCCGGAGTCCGTGCCGGGCTCGGCAGGCCCACCCCCGCCCGCTTCTATTCCCAGCGCCCCACCCCGAGCTACGGCGCCAGCTTCCGCCTCGAGCAGCTCGGGCCGCCGCCGCTGCTGGACGACCTGGCACCGCCGCCCTCCGAGGGTCCCTGAGCTCTCCGGCGCTGCCCGCCCCACCGGCCCTGGCTAAGCAGGAGGTAACGCCCCCCTCCCGCCAGCCCATGGCCGCCCCCTTCCAGTCCCCCCACTTCGCCGTCGTGCGCACGGAGGATGGCTGGATCCTCGAGGCCCGCGTCACCAAGGATCTGGAGGGCGACTGGCTGCTGAGCCGCCACGAGCTGGAGGAGCTGCACGGGCTGCTGGAACGGGTGATCGCCTCCTGACGCCCTCCCCTCCCCTCGATCCGGTGGTCCCGGAGCAGGAGTCGACCGCCCAGACCCCCGGCCGCCTGCTCAGCGTGCTGGGGTTGAGCTTCGGCATCGCCGGAGCGGTGGGGGGCACCATCGGCGCCGGCATCCTGCGCACGCCCGGCCTGGTGGCGGCCCAGCTGGGCAGCGGCCCCTGGGTGGTGGCCGCCTGGCTGGCCGGCGGCCTCTACGCCCTGCTGGGCGCCAACGCCGTGGCGGAGCTGGGGGCCAGCCTGCCCCTGGCCGGCGGCTGGTACGTCTACGCCCGCCGCTGCTTCGGTGATGCCGCCGGCTTCAGCGTCGGCTGGATGGACTGGGTCGGCCACTGCACCGGCATCGCCTGGGTGGCGGTCACCATCGGCGAGTACGCGGCCTTCCTGCTGCCGGGGCTGGCGCCCCACGGAAAGCTGGTGGGGCTGGCGGTGCTGCTGCTGTTCACCCTGATCCAGCTGCTGGGGGTGGAGGCGGGCAGCGGCAGCCAGAAGCTGCTGAGCCTGGCCAAGGCGGGCGCCTTCCTGGTGGTGGTGGCGGCCTGCTTCCTGCTGGGCGGCCCCGCCACCCGGGCCGCCGCCGCCGCGGCGATCGCCACGGATCCGGCGGGCCTGGCCCCGGTGGGCTGGACGGGCCTGGCCGTGGCGCTGGTGTTCTCCCTGCAGGCGATCGTCACCACCTACGACGGCTGGCACAGCCCCATCTACTTCTCCGAGGAGTTCAGCGAACCCCAGGAGGACCTGCCCCGCTCCCTGATCGGCGGCGTCCTGGCGGTGATCGCCCTCTACACCCTGTTCAACCTGGCCCTGCTGCGGGTGCTGCCACTGCCGGTGATCGCCGTCTCCAGCCTGCCGGTGGCCGATGCGGCCGCCCTGCTGTTCGGCGCCTTCGGCGGCCAGGCGATCACCGTGCTGGCGCTGCTGTCCCTGGCGGGGCTGATCAACGCCTCGATCATGGGAGCCCCGCGCATCCTCTACGGCCTCAGCCGGGACAAGCTGTTCAGCCCCCTGGTCGACCGGGTGAACCGGGGCGGCACCCCCACCGTGGCCCTGGTGCTCACCAGCGTGGCGTCGGCCCTGCTGGTGCTCGGCGGTGACTTCACGATCCTGCTGGGGCTGGCGGCCTTCCTCTACGTGAGCCTCTACCTGGTGGGCATCGTCTGCCTGTTCGTGCTGCGGGCGCGGGAGCCGGAGCGGCCGCGGCCCTACCGGGCCTGGGGCCACCCCTGGAGCACCGCCATCGTGCTGGTCGGATCGGTGGCGTTCCTGGTCGGCGCCCTGCGCAACGACACCGCCAACAGCGGCTGGGCCCTGCTGCTCATCGGCGTGGGCGTGCCGGTGTTCCTGGCCACCCGGGCCCTGACGCCGGCCGAGGCGCCATGACCTCCCGGTGGCCGCCGGCCTGGTGGGACGGCGCCCTGGCGGGGGAGATCCTGCAGCGCAGCGGTGAGCACCTGCTGCTGGTGGGCAGCGCCATCGGCCTGGCCCTGGCGATCAGCGTGCCCCTGGGGCTCTGGATCAGCCGCCGGCCCCGCTGGGCCGGGCCGGTGCTGGCGGCCGCCAGCACCGTGCAGACAGTGCCGAGCCTGGCGATCTTCGGGCTGCTGCTCACCGTCCCGCTGCTGGGGGGCATCGGCACCACCCCGGCAATCGTGGCCCTCACCCTCTACGCCCTGCTGCCCCTGCTGCGGGGGCTGGTCACCGGCCTGGCCCAGGTGCCCCCGGGGCTGAAGCAGGCGGGCCGGGCCCTGGGGCTCAGCGGCCGGCAGGTGCTGCTGCAGGTGGAGCTGCCCCTGGCCCTGCCCACCCTGATGGCGGGCCTCCGCGTGGCCACGGTGATCGGCGTGGGGGTGGCCACCATCGCCGCCGCCATCGGCGCCGGCGGCCTGGGGGTGTTCATCTTCCGGGGCATCGCCACGGTGAACAACGGCCTGATCCTGGCGGGGGCTGTGCCGGCGGCCGCCATCGCCCTGCTCGCCGATGGCGGCCTGGGGCTGCTGGAGCGGCGGCTGGCCCGGCGCCCCAGCGGGACGACCGGCACCCCCGGCCGGCGGCGGGTCCTGCGGCTCGCCTGGGGCCTGGCGGGCCTGGCCCTCGGGGCCGTGCTGGCCCTGAAGCTGCTGCCCCCCGCCGGCGCCGGCACGGTGCGGATCGGCAGCAAGAGCTTCACCGAGCAGCTGATCCTGGGGGAACTGCTGGCCCAGCAGATCGAGGCCTCCACGCCGTTGACGGTGCGGCGCGACTTCGGCCTGGGGGGCACCGGCCTGATCCACGCCGCCGTGCGCAGCGGCCGCATCGACGGCTACGTGGAGTACACCGGCACCGCCTGGACCACGCTTCTCGACCAGTCCCCGCCTCCGCCGGAGACGCCCGATCCGGCGCGGCGGGTGTTCGAGCAGACGCGCCTGCTCTATGCCGAACGCTTCGGGCTCACCGTGTTCCCCTCCCTGGGCTTCGAGAACAGCTTCGCGATCCTGGTGCGCCGCGCCGAGGCCAGGCGGCTGGGGATCGCCACCATCAGCGAGGCGGCCCCCCACACCCCCGGCTGGCGGGCGGGCTTCGGCTACGAATTCCTGAACCGCCCCGATGGCTTCGCCGGCCTGGCGCGGCTGTACGGGCTGCGCTTCGCCCAGCCGCCCGAGGCCATGGATCTGGGCCTCACCTACCGGGCCCTGGCCGAGGGCCGCGTCGACCTGATCGCCGGTGACACCACCAACGGCCTGATCCCCGCCCTCGACCTGCAGCAGCTGCGGGACGACCGCCACTACTTCCCCCCTTACGACGCGGTGCCCGTGTTCAACGCGGCGACCCTGCAACGGCGCCCGGAGCTGGCGCCCGTGATCGAGGCGCTGGCCGGCCGGATCTCCGCCGCCACCATGCAGCGTCTCAATGCCCAGGTCGACCTCGACGGCCTAGACGTGGCCGAGGTGGTGCGCCGCTGGCGGCTTCAGGAAGCGGGCGCGGCCGGGGCCGGGGCCGCCTCCTGACCATCGCCGGCGGCTGGCCCGGGGCGGCGGAACACCAGCACCGGCAGCTCGGTGTGGGTCAGGACCCGCTGGGTCTCGCTGCCCAGCAGCAGCCCGGCGAGGCCGCGGCGGCCATGGGAGGCCATGAAGATCAGGTCGCAGCCGTGGCGGCTGGCGGCATCGATGATCGCCTCGTAGACCACCGGGTGCTCACCGATGGCGGTGTCGCAGGGGACCCCGGCCTCCTCGGCCAGGGCCCTGGCCCGCCCCAGCAGCTCATCGGCATAGGTCCGCTCCGCCTGGCTGAACTGCTCCACCACGGCCGGATCCAGCAGCACCGGATCGCCGTAGAGGGAGCCCTGGGGGGGCAGGGCCAGGTCGGCGAGCACGTGCAGGAAGGTGATGGTGGCCCCGGCCTCGCGGGCGAAGCTCACGGCCCGGCGGATCGTGCCGTCGGAGAGATCGGAGCCATCGGTGGGCACCAGCAGGTGACGGAACATCGGCCTCGCCTCAAGCGCGCTGGAGTGCGGTCATGATCGCCCGGCCGCCAGCCGGCGCTCCACCCGCCGCGCCAGCTCCGGGGCCAGGCGGCAGCGATCCAGGGCGGCCAGGTCCTGGCCTCCCCCGGGCAGACGGGCCAGCAGGTCCACGGCCGTGGCGGCCAGGGTCGGGTCCAGATCCCCCACCAGAGCGAGGAGCACCTGCCGCAGGGGGAGCAGCGGCCAGGCCCCGAGCCCCACGGCCAGGCCCTCCAGGGCGGCCCGCCGCTGCAGCAGCGGCAACGGCGCCAGCACCCGGTCGCGCAGCAGCGGGAAATCGTCCGGGTGGCGCTGATGGCCCAGCAGGGGCAGCAGCAGCGCGGCCCGTGCCCCTGCGGCGGAGCCGTCGCCGAGGCCATCGGGGATCGCTGCCAGGGCCTGCCGCAGCAGGGTCCGGCAGCGGGGGTGGCGGTGGAGGCCGATCACGGCCAACAGGGCCGGGTCGGCGGCGGGCTCGGCCAGCCACCAGGCCAGCAGCCGCGCCGTCGCCGGGCCGTCGAGCCGCGCCGCCAGGGCGGCCAGCAGGTCGGCGTCGGGCCGCAGCGATCCCGCCTCCACCGCCTGGAGCCAGGGCTCCAGGTCAAGGTCCCGGGCCCGCCGCAGGCCCTGCAGCCAGGGCCAGCGCCCGGGGCTGCCGACGGCCGGCAGCTGCCGGGGATCCCACGGGGCGCGAGCGGCCGTCATGGGGCCCTCAGGGCGCGGCCCGCCGCCGGGCCCCGAAGCGCTCCACCAGCAACCCCTCCAGCACGTCCGGGAGCTCGGAGAGGGGCACGGCCTTCCCGTGCAGCTCGGCCAGCTGCGGGTCGCTGTCCAGGCGACCCCCCAGGAAGATCTTGGCCGCCTCCACCATCTGGCCGTCCTGGCGGGCCTTGGCCCCCATCAGGCCGATCTGGCCCATGTAGGGCTGGCCGCAGGCGTTGGGGCAGCCGGTCCAGTGGCTGCGCACGGCCTCGGGCAGCTCCAGCCGGCGCTCCAGTTCGTCGATCACCGTCTGGGCGGTGCGCTTGGTGGGGATCAGGGCAAAGCTGCAGTACCGGCTGCCGGTGCAGCTGACCGCTTCAGCCTGGAGGGCACCGGGCTCCAGCCGGAAGCGTGCCAGCAGGGGTTCGGCCCCCAGGGCCGCCAGGCGATCGGCGGGCACATTCACGATCAGCACGTTCTGGGCCTCGGTGAGGCGCAGCTCACCACTGCCGTAGGTGCGGGCCAGGCGGGCCAGCTCCAGCATCGCAGCGGCATCGAGCCGCCCCATCGGCACGTGCAGCCCCGCCCAGTGGAGGCCCGCCTGCTTCTGGAGCTGGAATCCCAGCCCGTCGCGGGGGGGCCGCACCACCAGATGGCGGCCGTCGTGGGCCAGCGGCGCCTGCGCCGACGCCCCGGCCAGCTCCCGGTAGGCCGCCACCACGGCCTGGCGATAGGCCGCCAGCCCCAGCCCGTCGACCAGATACATCAGCCGGCTCCTGTTGCGCTGGACCCGATTGCCGTGGGCGTCGTAGTGCCGCAGCAGGGCCAGGGTGAAGTCGGGCAGCTGGTCGGGCCGCAGCCACAGGCCGAGGGGCACGGCCAGTGCGTTGCGCTGGGCCGAGAAGAAGCCGCCCACCATCACCGTGAAGCCGAGCGGCCCGGCCGGATCCTGGGGATCGGGCGCCGGCAGGAAGGCGAGATCGTTGTGGAGCAGGAAGCTGTCGGGGGCGCCGCCCACCGCCACGTTGAACTTGCGCGGCAGGTTGCGGGGGCCGTCGTCGGCCAGCAGCCGGGCCTGGATGGCCGCCACCAGCGGCCGGGTGTCGATCAGCTCCTCCGGGTCGAGGCCCGCCAGGGGGTTGCCGGTGATGTTGCGGGGGTTGTCGTGGCCCGACTGGCGGCTGGTGAGGCCGACCCGCTCCATCCCCTCCAGCAGGGGGGGCATGTCCTCCAGCAGCAGGCCCCGCAGCTGCAGGTTCTGGCGGGTGGTGATGTCGGCGCTGCCGTGCTCGCCGCAGCGGTCGACGGCGTCGGCCAGCAGCTCCAGCTGGTCGGCTCGGAGGACGCCGTTGGGCAGCCGCAGCCGCACCATGAAGCGGCCGGGGGTGACGGGACGGAAGAAGATCCCCAGCCACTTGAGGCGGATCGTCAGGGTGGCCTCATCGAGGGACTCCCAGCCCGCCGCGGCCAGCTCCGCCAGCCTGGGGGCCAGGTCGAGGCCGCAGAGCTCCGCCTTGGCCCGTTCGACCTTGCTGAGCTCCGCCGGCGGCAGGGCGGAACCGTCGCTGGGCGAGGGGTCGGGGGTGGGGCTGGCGGTGTCGTTGGCGACGCTGGTGTCGGTGCTGTTCATGCAAAAGCGGCGGTCCGCATGGCCGGCCATGCGGCGGAGTCCTGCCAGGCAGGTGGGCGGAAGCTGAGCCTCGGGGGGTGCTTCGGGGAGCACGTCTCAAGCCGGTCGGGCGAGACGGGAACCCGGGACGCCGATGAGAGCTGCGTCGGCCGGAAGGATCGTTGTGTCGGGGAGCGCCGGGGAAAGCTGCGCGAACCCACCGATCAGGAAGGCTTTAGTTTCCGGCATGGAACCGTCCACCCATGTCGTCACTGTTACCAGAACCGGCAGGTCCGGAACCTGACGCCTCCCCGCCGGGGGCGGCCCAGCCGCTGAACGGTGCGGAGGATCGCCGTAAGGTGCGCCTGCGGGCGCTCGGCCCCGGGCGGGCCCGGTTCCGCGAGCTGATCGGCAAGGTGGGCAGCGGCGAGCACACCAGCACCGGTCTGGACCGCCAGGAGGCGGCGGAGGCCATGGACCTGATGCTCCAGGGGCTGGTCGATGACGCCCAGATGGGGGCCTTCCTGATCGCCCACCGGATCCGCCGCCCCCACCCCACCGAGCTCTCCGGCATGCTCGACAGCTACCGGCGCAGCGGGCCGGTGCTGGAAACCCCCGGCCGGCGGCCGCTGTGCTTCGGGGTGCCCTACGACGGCCGCAGCCGCACCGCCCCCCTGCTGCCGCTGGTGGCCCTGGTGCTGGCCAGCGACGCGGTGCCGGTGGTGCTGCACGGCGGCGATCCGATGCCGGTGAAGTTCGGCGTCACCCTGGCGGAGCTGTTCAGCGCCATCGGCATCACCTGGACCGGCCTGCCGCTGGAGGCGGTGCAGCGGCGCCTCGATCGGCACGGGCTGGCCCTCACCCACCAGCCCGACCATTTCGTCTGGGCGGAGCGGCTGGTGCCGGTGCGGGACGCCATCGGCAAACGGCCGCCGGTGGCCAGCCTGGAGCTGCTCTGGACACCGCACCGCGGGGAGCACCTGCTGGTGAGCGGCTTCGTCCATCCCCCCACCGAGACCCGCGCCTGGCAGGCCCTGCAGGACTGCGGCGAGACCGACCTGCTGACGGTGAAGGGCCTGGAGGGCTCCACCGACCTGCCCACCTCCCGCGCCGGCATCACCGCCCGCGTGCGCCGGGGAGCCACCGAGCGGATCCTGCTCCACCCCCGCGACCACGGCATCACCAGCGCGGAGGTGCCCTGGCAGGGACTGGAGGTCTGGCGGTCCCAGGCCCTGGAGGCCCTCCGCGGCGAAGGGGCCCTGCTGCCGGCGCTGCGCTGGAACGTGGCGGCCTACCTCTGGTTCGCCGGACGCTTCGAGCACCTCGAGGACGCCCTCGAGCAGGCCACGGCGCTGCTGATGGCCCGCAGCGGCGAACGGCTGCGCCGCCAGCTGGCGGCTCCGGAGCACGGGGACTGAGCGACGTCAGCCTCAAGATCCGAATCTGTAACAGAGGCGACTCCTGACGAGGCTGTCACCGTGGTTCCGTTAATCGGTCTGGTCAGCCTGTGCGCCAGCATTCCAAAGATTTCATCGGTACGGCGCGCTTTGTTGTGAGGCCCGTCCAGAGAACACATGCACCAGACGGTGCATTCCTCCGGTCCTCCCTGACACGCCATCCGGCTCCATGTCGAATCTTTCCCGTCGCAAGTTCCTGATCACCGCTGCCGGCACCACGGCAGGCGCCATCTGGCTGAGTGCCTGTGGCGGCAAGAAGGAGGTCGCCACCCCCGCCGCCGCTCCGGCCGCCGGTGGCGCCGATGCCCCCGAGGTCACCGGTGTGTCCCTCGGCTTCATCGCCCTCACCGATGCCGCCCCGCTGATCATCGCCAAGGAGAAGGGCTTCTTCGCCAAGCACGGCATGCCGGAGGTGAAGGTGATGAAGCAGACCTCCTGGGCCGTCACCCGCGACAACCTGGAACTGGGCGGCGGCGGCGGCGGCATCGATGGCGCCCACATCCTCACGCCCATGCCCCTGCTGCTGGCGGCGGGCAAGATCACCAAGAGCCAGCAGCCGCTGCCGATGGCCACCCTGGCCCGGCTGAATCTGCAGGGCCAGGGGATCTCGGTCTCCAAGGACTTCCTGGCCAACAAGCTCACCATCGACAACAAGGCCGGCCTCGCCGACGCCGTGGCCGCCACGGCCAAGACCGGCCGGAAGTTCAAGGCGGCCGTCACCTTCCCCGGTGGCACCCACGACCTGTGGATGCGTTACTGGCTGGCCGCCAACGGCATCGACCCCAACAAGGACGCCGACCTGGTGGTGGTGCCCCCGCCCCAGATGGTGGCCAACATGCAGACCGGCACCATGGACACCTTCTGCGTCGGCGAGCCCTGGAACCAGAGGCTGGTCAACAAGAAGCTGGGCTACACGGCGGCCGAAACGGGTGAACTCTGGAAGTTCCACCCGGAGAAGTCCTTCTCGATGCGCGCCGACTGGGTCGCCAAGAATCCCAAGGCCACCAAGGCCCTGCTGATGGCGGTGCTGGAGGCGCAGATGTGGTGCGAGGACCCCGCCAACCTCGACGAGCTCTGTGAGATCACCTCGAAGGACAGGTACTTCAAGGCGTCGGTGGCCGACATCAAACCCCGCCTCGCCGGCACCTTCGATGCCGGCGACGGTCGCACGGTGACCGACAGCCCCTACCGGATGCGTTTCTGGAGCGAGAACGCCTCCTTCCCGTTCAAGAGCCACGACCAGTGGTTCGTGATCGAGGACATGCGCTGGGGCTACCTCCCCGCCAGCACCGACGTCGACGCCCTCGTGAACCAGGTGAACCGGGCCGATCTCTGGAAGGAGGCGGCCAAGGCGATCGGCCAGGACAAGGCGATTCCCGCCGGTGATTCTCGTGGCAAGGAAACCTTCTTCGACGGTGTCGTCTTCGACCCGGAAAATCCGAAGGCCTACCTGGACGCCCTGAAGATCAAGGCCATGTCCTGACGCGGAAGCCCCCGCTTCCCTTGCCCCCGTTGCCATTTCCCACCCGTTCCCCATGGCCCTCAGCGCAGCAGCAGCCCACCAACGTTCCCGAAGGATCACGCCGATCTGGGTGTCCCGGGTGTCTCCCTATCTGATCTGCATCGGCGCCTTTCTGGTGCTGTGGCAGCTGCTGTCCCTGATCCTGGGAGTGGCCCGCCTGCCGGGGCCCATCAATGTCGTCGTCGACACGTGGGACCCCTACATCATCCATCCCTTCTTCGATGACGGGGGCACCAGCAAAGGCCTGGCCTGGCAGATCCTGATCTCGCTGCAGCGGGTGGCGATGGGCTACGGCCTGGCCGCGGTGGTGGGAATCACCATCGGCGGCCTTCTGGGGATGAGCCGCTTCCTCGGCAAGGGCTTTGATCCCGTGATCCAGGTGCTGCGCACCGTGCCGCCCCTGGCCTGGTTCCCCATCGCCCTGATGGTGTTCCAGGATTCCACCGTCTCCGCCGTCTTCGTGATCTTCATCACGGCGATCTGGCCCATCATCATCAACACGGCCATCGGCATCCGTGAGATCCCCGAGGACTACATCAACGTCGCCCGGGTGCTGAAGCTGCGGAAAGGCCCCTACATCAGGGACATCGTCATCCCGGCCACCGTACCTTTCGTGTTTGCCGGCCTGCGCATCGCCGTCGGTCTGGCCTGGCTGGCGATCGTGGCCGCCGAGATGCTCAAGGCCGACGGCGGCATCGGCTATTTCATCTGGGATGCCTACAACTCGGGGGGGGATGGCAGCTCCAGTGAGATCGTGCTGGCCATCATCTACGTGGGTCTTGTCGGCCTGCTGCTCGATCGCCTGGTGGCCTTCGCCGGGCGCAAGCTCAGCAAGGGAGCCGCCTGACCATGGCCGCCCTGTTCACCGTCGACCACGTCACCCAGGCCTTCCCCCTGCCGGGCGGAGGGGAGTACGTGGCCCTCCGGGACATCTTCCTGGATATCGCCGAGGGCGAGTTCATCTCCCTGATCGGCCACTCCGGCTGCGGCAAGTCCACCCTGCTGAACCTGCTGGCCGGCCTCACCACCGCCACCCAGGGCGGCATCCTGATGAGCGGCCGGCAGGTCACCGATCCAGGGCCCGATCGGATGGTGGTGTTCCAGAACTACTCACTGCTGCCCTGGCTCACGGTGCGCCAGAACATCGCCCTGGGCGTGGACAACGTGATCGCCACCAGCGACCGCCGGGAGCGGGACGCCCTCATCGAGCACCACATCCAGCTGGTGGGCCTGAAGGCCGCCGCCGACAAATACCCCCGGGAGATCTCCGGCGGGATGAAGCAGCGGGTCGCCATCGCCCGTGCCCTGGCCCTGCGCCCGAAACTCCTCCTCCTCGATGAACCCTTCGGGGCCCTCGACGCGCTCACCCGGGGCAACCTGCAGGAGCAGCTGATGCGGATCTGCCAGGAGGCGAAGGTCACCGCCCTGATGGTCACCCACGACGTCGACGAGGCCCTGCTGCTCTCCGACCGGGTGGTGCTGATGACCAACGGCCCCGAGGCCCACATCGATCAGATCCTCGAAGTGCCCCTGCCCCGGCCCCGCACCCAGCTGGGCACGGTGGAGCACCCGCGCTACTACGGGCTGCGGGCCGAGATCGTCGGCTTCCTCTCCGACCAGCGCCGGGCCCGGCAGCAGCGGCTCAAGCCCGCCGAGGCCATCGCCGCCGATGGACTCGAGAAAGTGAACCTGGAGCTGGGCTTCATTCCCCTCACCGACTGCCTGCCCCTGGTGGTGGCCCAGGAGAAGGGGTTCTTCGCCCGGCACGGCCTGACCCAGGTGCGGCTGCGGCGGGAGAGCAACTGGAAGACCCTCGAGACCCACGTGCGCCAGGGCGTTCTGGACGGTGCCCTGATGGTGGCGGGGATGCCGATCGCCATGACCCTCGGCTGCGGTGGCCAGCCGCCCCTGGCGATGGTCAGTGCCCTCACCCTCAGCTGCAACGGCAATGCCATCACCCTGCACCGCCGCTTCCACGACGCCGGGGTGAACACCCTGGCCGACTTCAAGGCCTGGATCGGCGCCCACCCCGAGTCCAGGCCGGTGCTGGCCGTGGTGCACCCGGCCTCGATGCACAACCTGATGCTGCGGGCCTGGCTGGCCTCGGCGGGGATCCACCCCGACCGTGACGTGGAACTGCTGGTGATCCCGCCGCCCCAGATGGTGGCCGCCCTCAAGGCGGGCACCATCGATGGCTACTGCGTCGGCGAACCCTGGAACTCCCGCGCCGTGCAGGAGGGCCTCGGCACGGTGATCGCCACCGATGTGGAGCTGTGGGACGGCCACGGTGAGAAGGTGCTGGGGGTGAAGGAGGCCTGGGCGGCCGCCTACCCCCGCACCCACCGGGCCCTGGTGCAGGCGCTGCTGGAGGCCTGCCGGTACTGCGAGGACCCGGCCCACCGCGGCGAACTGGTGGAGCTGCTCTCCCAGGGCCAGTACGTGGGCACGGATGGGGCGATGCTCCGGCCTGGTCTCATCGACCCCTACGACCGGGGCACCGGCGCACCCGCCGCCATGCCGTCCTTCAACCGCTTCTACGGCCCCGAGGTCAACGAGCCCAACCCGGCGGAGGCGGTCTGGATTCTCTGCCAGCTCGGCCGCTGGGGCCTGGCCAGCTTCCCCAGCAACTGGCAGGAGGTGGCCGGGCGTGTGCAGGATCGGGCCCTGTTCCGGAGCGCGGCCGCCGCCCTGGGGCTGCCGGCCGCGGAGCGCCCCCCGTCAGCGGTGGCGGTGGTGGCGGCGTTCGATGGTGATCCTCTCGACCCGCTCAATCCCCTCGCCTACCTCGAACGCCTGCGCGTCAAGGGTCCGGTGACGGTGGCCCCGGCGCCCCTGCCGCCAGCGCCGGCGCGGGTCCCGGACGCCCCGCTGCCCGCCCCGGCCCACCGCTGACGCCCCTTCCCCTCCTGTCCCTCCCCACGTTCCGATCGCATGCAGACCCAGACGTTGCCCCAGCCCAGCACCGCCGGCGTCACTGAACCGTTCCTGGTGATCGATGGGGTCAGCAAGGTGTATCCCACCCCCAACGGGCCCTACACCGTGCTCGACAACATCAGCCTGGAGGTGGCCGAAGGGGAGTTCGTCTGCGTGATCGGCCACTCCGGCTGCGGCAAATCCACCCTGCTCGACCTGGTCTCCGGCTTCGGCCAGCCCACCAGCGGCGAGGTGCGCCTGCAGTCGGTGCCGATCCGGGAACCGGGGCCGGACCGGATGGTGGTGTTCCAGAACTACTCACTGCTGCCCTGGATGTCGGCCGCCGAGAACGTGGCCCTGGCGGTGAACAACGTCTTCCCCCATCTGCGGCGCAGCGGCGACACCGACCGGATCGTGGAGAGCCATCTGGCGATGGTGGGGCTGAGCGAGGCCGCCGACAAGCGTCCCGCCAGCCTGTCGGGGGGGATGAAGCAGCGGGTCTCGATCGCCCGGGCCCTGGCCCTGCAGCCCAAGGTGCTGATCCTCGATGAACCCTTCGGAGCCCTCGATCCGATCACCAAGGAGGAGCTGCAGGAGGAGTTGCTGCGGATCTGGCGGGAGCACAGGGTGACGGTCCTGATGATCACCCACTCGATCGATGAGGCCCTGTTCATGGCCGACCGCGTGGTGATGATGACCAACGGCCCGGCGGCGACCATCGGCGAGATCCTCGAGCTGCCCTTCCCCCGACCCCGCCAGCGGGCCCAGCTGATGGAGATGCCGGAGTACTACGACTACCGCAACCACGCCCTGGACTTCCTCTACCGCCGGTTCGCCCACGACGACCAGTGATCCGCCGCTGAGCCGCCCCCCCGCTGGGGCTCAGTCCCCCGGGGCCTGCTCGCAGGCACGCACGGTCACCGCGGCGGCCTTGAGCTCCGGCTGCTGGGAGATCGGGCAGCCGAGGGCATGCATCAGCCGGTTGACCTCACAGGCCTGCTCCTGGGCCGCCCCCCAGTGCATGGGCAGGAACACCGTGCCCTGGCGGATGCGGTCGGTGACGCACACCCGGGCCGTCACGGCACCCCTTCGGGAGCGCACCTCCGCCCGGCCGCCATCGACCAGTCCGTGGGCTCGCGCGTCGGCGGGATGGATCTCCAGCAAAGCCTCGGCGTGGGGCCGCAGCAACCGCTCGACCTGGCCCGTGCGGGTCATGGTGTGCCACTGCTCCAGGTAGCGGCCCACGGTGAGCACCAGGGGGTAGGCCCCATCGGTGGGTTCGCCCAGGCCCATCGGCTGCTCGCAGATCAGCCGGGCCCGGCCGGAGGGGGTGGGGAAACGGCCGGAGGTGTGCAGGCGCGGGGCACCGCCTCCGGGCGCCGTGCCGGCGGGGAAGGGCCATTGCTGGGGACCGTGCTCCCGCAGCAGCCCATGGCTGAGGCCGCTCAGATCGCACACCCGGCCGGCGGTGATGGCCGCGAACTCGGCGAAAACCTCGGCCGAGGAGCCGTAGCGGAACTGCTGCTCGAAGCCCAGGCGACGGCCCAGTTCGGCGAAGATCGCCCAGTCGGGACGGGCCTCCCCCGGCGGCTCACGGAAGGCCTGGCACAGGGTGACGCGGCGCTCGGAATTGGTCATCACCCCGGCCTTCTCGCTCCACTGCGCCGCCGGCAGCACCAGGTGGGCGATGGCGGCGGTTTCGGTGCCGGCGTAGGCCTCGCTGAGCACCACCAGCGGGCAGCGGGCCACGGCGGCCCGCACCCGATCGAGCCAGGGCAGGCTCACCAGCGGATTGGTGGCCGCCACCCACCAGAGCCCCAGGTCCCCCCGCTCCATCGCCTCGATCTGCTCCCACACGGTGAGGCCCGAGGCCGGCGCGATGCTCCCCGGCGCCAGGCCCCAGTGCCGCTCGATCTCGCGGCGGTGGCCGGCGTCGGTGACGGAGCGGTAGCCCGGCAGCAGCTGGGCCAGGCCGCCGGCCTCCCGGCCCCCCATGGCATTGGGCTGGCCGGTGAGGGAGAAGGGCCCCGCCCCGGGCCGGCCGATCTGGCCGCTCACCAGGTGCAGGTTGATGATCCCCGCCACGGTGGCGGTGCCCTCCACGCTCTGGTTCACCCCCATCGACCAGAGGCTCATCACGCCGCTGCTGGCGGCCCAGCGGTCGGCCAGCTGGTGCAGCAGCTGCTCCTCGATGCCGCAGAACCGGCTCACCGCCGCGGGCGTCCAGCCCGCCCAGAGCTCCGCGAGCGCCTCGAAACCCTCGGTGGACGCCGCCACATAGGCCCGGTCCACCGCCCCCCGCTCCAGCAGCAGGTGGCCGAGGCCATGCAGCAGGGCCAGGTCGGTGCCGGGGCGGATCGCCAGGTGCAGGTCGGCGGCATCGCTGGTGGCGGTGGCGCGCGGATCCACCACCACGATCTGCAGGTCCTGCTGCTGCTTGCGCCTGCGCTTCAGCAGCCGCTGGAACAGCACCGGATGGCACGCGGCCGTGTTGGTGCCGATCAGCAGCACGAGGCCGGCCTGATCGAGATCGTCGTAGCAGCAGGGGGGACCATCGCTGCCGAAGCTGCGCACGTAGCCGGACACGGCCGAACTCATGCACAGGCGCGAGTTGGCATCGAAGTTGTTGCTGCCCAGCGCCCCCTTGATCAGCTTGTTGGCGACGTAGTAGTCCTCGGTGAGGAACTGCCCGGAGCCGTACATGGCGATCCCTCCGGGGCCCTTCTCGGCCAGGGTGCGGCGCACCTGGGCCCCGATCAGGTCGAAGGCCCGGTCCCAGCCGATCGGCACGAAGGGCTGGTCGGTGCGCGGCCGGTAGAGCGGCGTGGTGAGGCGGTTGCGGTGCAGGGTCTCCCCCACGGTGGCCCCCTTGACGCAGACCTGCCCCAGGGAGGAGGGGTGGTGGCGGTCGCCGCGGGTCGTCCAGATCGCCGCGCCGGCATCGCTGGCCGCGGGGGGCTTCATCTCCAGGCCGCAGCCCACACCGCAGTAGGGACACTGGGCCCGGGCCGGGCCGTCGGAGGGGGCAGAAGGCGTGGCGGGGAGGCTCAAGATGGCGGGGGGACGACAGCGAAGGGAGGCCTCCCGGCGGACGTTCGGGCCTCCGCTGCGGCCACCCCCATCACCACCCTGGCCGGGAGACCGAGCTTAAGTGAGCGTCACGACGTCATCCCCCGAGAGCCCTTCCGTGACAACGATTCAGAACGGCCCGGCCGCCACCCCCACCGGCCCCGTTGAGGTGGTCCTGATCCGCCATGGCGAAACGGCATGGAGCCTCTCGGGCCAGCACACCGGCAGCACCGACATCCCCCTCACCGCGCGGGGGGAGGCGGCGGCCCGCGGCCTGGCGCCGCTGCTGGCGGCCAGCCCGTTCTCCCTGGTGCTGTGCAGCCCCCTGCAGCGGGCCCGGCGCACCTGCGAACTGGCGGGCCTGGCCGCCCAGGCCTGCCTCGAGCCCGATCTGGTCGAGTGGGACTACGGCGCCTACGAAGGTCTGACGTCCGCGGAGATCGAGCGGGATCGGCCCGGCTGGATGGTGTTCCGCGACGGCTGTCCGGACGGGGAGAGCCCGGAACAGGTGGGGGATCGGGTCGACCGGGTCATCGGCCGGCTGCGGCAGGAGGGCGGCCGGGTGGCCCTGGTCGCCCACGGCCATCTGCTGCGGGTGTTCGTGGCCCGCTGGATCGGTCTGACGCCCAGCCACGGCGCCCATTTCCTGCTCGACACGGCCACCCTGTCGGTGCTCTCCGATTACCGCGGCCTGCCGGCCGTGAAGTGCTGGAACGCCCCCCTGGCCCCGACCCCCTGAAGGCGGTCCATGTCGGATTCCTGACCCCCCCAAAGGAGAGCGGTTGATTTACCTGCTTTTTTACGAAGGCAGGCGAAAGTTGAGGTCGCAGCCCCCCGCATCTGACGGCCATGACCATCTCGACGATGGCGCCCTTCGAGGCCCAGGCCATGACGCCGGACCTGGAGCAGGAGCTGTCCCTGATCGATGCCTGGTGGCGCGCCGCCAACTATCTGGCCGTCGGGATGATCTATCTGCGGGACAACCCGTTACTGGCCCAGCCGCTGCGCCATGAGCACGTCAAGGCGCGACTGCTGGGCCACTGGGGCTCCTCCCCCGGCCAGGCCTTCCTCTGGGCCCATGCCAACCGGGTGATCCGCCGCCACGACCTCGACATGATCTACCTGTCGGGGCCCGGCCATGGCGCCCCCGGCGTGCTGGGGCCCACCTACCTCGACGGCAGCTACAGCGAGGTGTATCCGGACAAGAGCCAGGACACCGAAGGCATGCGCCGCTTCTTCAAGCAGTTCTCCTTCCCCGGCCACATCGGCAGCCACTGCACCCCGGAGACCCCCGGGTCGATCCACGAAGGCGGCGAACTCGGCTATGTGCTGTCCCACGCCTGCGGGGCGGTGTTCGACAACCCCGACCTGATCGCCCTGGCCTGTGTGGGGGATGGCGAAGCGGAGACCGGCCCCCTGGCCACCTCCTGGCACATCAACAAGTTCCTCAATCCGATCGGCGACGGGGCGGTGCTGCCGGTGCTGCACCTGAACGGCTACAAGATCGCCAACCCCACCCTGCTGGCCCGCATTCCGCGCGAGGAGCTGGCCAGCCTGATGCGCGGCTACGGCTGGGAGCCGATCTTCGTCGAGGGCCACGAACCGATGGCCATGCACCAGGCCATGGCGGCCGCCATGGACCGGGCGATCGGGCGCATCCTCGAGATCCGCGCCGAGGCCCGCAGCAGCGGCGAGGCGATGCGCCCGGCCTGGCCGATGATCGTGCTGCGCTCGCCCAAGGGCTGGACCGGGCCGGCCTCCCTGCACGGCAAGAAGCTGGAGGGCTTCTGGCGGGCTCACCAGGTGCCCCTGGCCTGCCCGAACACCGATCCCGAGGAGCTGCAGCTGCTCGAGCAGTGGCTGAAGAGCTACCGGCCCTGGGAGCTGTTCGACGAACACGGCACCCTGCGGCCGGAGCTGCAGGCGCTGTCACCCCAGGGGCACCGGCGCATGGGCTCCAACCCCCACGCCAACGGCGGCCTGCTGCGCCGCAAGCTGCAGTTCCCCCCCCTGGAGGACTACGCCGTGGAGGTGGCGGCCCCCGGCACCACCCAGGTGGAGAACACCCATCCCCTCGGTGAGCTGCTGCGCGACATCATCGGCTCCAATCCCGATTCGATGCGGGTGTTCGGCCCTGACGAAACGGCCTCCAACCGGCTGCAGGCCATCTACGAAGTGAGCAAGAAGGTGTGGATGGAGGAGTTCCTGCCGGAGGACCTCAACGGCAGTGAACTGGCCCGCAGTGGGCGGGTGGTGGAGATGCTCAGCGAGCACACCCTGGTGGGGATGATGGAGGGGTATCTGCTCACCGGGCGCTACGGCTTCTTCCACACCTACGAGGCCTTCGCCCACGTCATCGCCTCGATGTTCAACCAGCACGCCAAGTGGCTGGAATCGTGCCTCCTGCATGCCCCCTGGCGTGCCCCGATCGGCCCCTGGAACTGCCTGATCTCCTCCACGGTGTGGCGCCAGGACCACAACGGCTTCACGCACCAGGATCCCGGCTTCATCGACCTGGCCGGCAACAAGAGCGGTGACGTGGTGCGGGTGTACCTGCCGGCCGACGCCAACTGCCTGCTGGCGGTGGCGGAGGAGGCCCTCCAGGAGACGAACGTCTGCAACATCATCGTCTCCGACAAGCAGAAGCACCTGCAGTACTTCACCCTGGAACAGGCCCGGCGCCATGTGGCCAAGGGGGTGAGCATCGTCGGCTGGGCCAGCAACGACGACTGCGGCGCCGAGCTGGATGAACCGGACGTGGTGATGGCCTGCGCCGGCGACATCCCCACCAAGGAGACGCTGGCGGCGGTGGAGATCCTGCGCAGAGAGATCCCGAAGCTGCGCATCCGGGTGATCAACGTGGTCAAGCTGTTCGCCCTCACCGAGCCGAACGAGCATCCCCATGGTCTGAGCGACCGGGACTTCGACACCCTGTTCACCACCGACCGTCCGGTGATCTTCAACTTCCACGGCTACCCCTGGCTGATCCACCGGCTCACCTACCGGCGCACCAACCACGCCAACATCCACGTGCGCGGGTACAAGGAGAAGGGCAACATCAACACGCCCCTCGAGCTGGCGATGAACAACCAGATCGATCGTTTCAATCTGGTCATCGACGTCGTCAACCGGGTGCCCTTCCTGCGCTCCCGTGCCGCCCACGTCAAGGAGCGGATGCAGGACGCGATCCTCTCCCACCGGGCCTACGCCCACACCCACGGCACCGATGCCCCGGAGGTGACCGACTGGCGCTGGGCGCCGCCGGCGGCCGCGCGGGGATGACGGAGCCGGCGACGGCGGCGGTGGCTGACGCGGCGACCGGCGAGGTGCTGGTGCTCAACGCCGGCAGCTCCTGCCTCAAGGTCTCCGTCCACAGCCGCTCCGGGGACTGCCTCTGGCGGGACCAGCGCAGCTGGAGCGTCGGCGCCGCGGAGGGGACAGCCCCCGCGGAGCGCCTGGAGGCCGTGCTGGAGGCCTGGCTGCCCGGCGCCCTGGCCGGCCGGGTCGCCGGGCTCACCGTCGCCGGCCACCGGGTCGTCCACGGCGGTGAGCGGTTCACGGCCCCGGTCAAGCTCGACGGCGCGGTGCTCGCGGTCCTGGCGGAGCTGGTGCCGCTGGCGCCCCTGCACAACGGTCCGGCCCTGCGGGTGATGCGCTGGCTGAGCCGCTGGCAACCCGGGCTCACCCAGTGGGCCTGCTTCGACACGGCCTTCCACGGCACCCTGCCGGCGGCCGCCCGCACCTACGCGATTCCGGCCCGCTGGCGCGCCGAGGGCCTGCGGCGCTTCGGCTTCCACGGCCTCAACCACCAGCATGTGGCCGAAACCGTGGCCCGCCGGGGTGAAGACCTGCGGCTGATCAGCTGCCACCTCGGGGCCGGCTGTTCCCTCTGCGCCATCCGGGGGGGCCGCAGCATCGCCACCACCATGGGCTACACGCCCTTGGAGGGCCTGGTGATGGCCACCCGCAGCGGCTCCATCGACCCCGGCCTGCTGCTGCACCAGCTGCGCCGGGGCGTCACGGCCGAGGAACTCGACCACGCGCTGCAGCAGGAGAGCGGGCTGCTGGGCCTGTCGGGGCTCAGCGCCAGCATGAAGGACCTGCGCCAGGCCGCCGCCGCAGGCCACGCCGGTGCCGGGCTGGCGATCGCGGTGTTCCGCCACCAGCTGCTGCAGGGCATCGGGGCCATGGCCGCCAGCCTCGGCGGGGTCGACGTGATCGCCCTCACCGGCGGCATCGGTGAGCACGACGATGAGCTCAGGCAGGAGCTGGCGGTGGCTCTGGCCTGGCTGGGGCCGTTCGAGCTGCTGCGGATCCCGGCCGATGAGGAGGGGGTGATCGCCCGGCACTGCGGCGCGGCCGGGGTGTGAGCGCTCAGGGGCGCCGCCAGGCTTCGCGGTGCATCCAGCTGATCCAGTCGGCGGAGATCTGCTTGGGGCAGGCGGCCTCGCATTCCAGGTGGCTGCTGCAGCTGCCGAAGCCCTCGCTGACCATCCGGTCCTGCATGGCCCGGGCGCGGTCCCTGCGCTCCGGCTGGCCCTGGGGCAGCTGGCCCAGGTGCGCCAGCTTGGCCGCCACGAACAGGCTGGCGGAGGCGTTGCGGCAGCTGGCGACGCAGGCGCCGCAGCCGATGCAGGTGGCGGCGTCGAAGGCCAGGGCCGCCTGCTCCCGGCCGATCAGCAGGGCGTTGGCCTCCGGCGCACTGCCGGTGTTGATCGAGCAGTAGCCGCCGCTGGCGATGATCCGGTCGAAGGCGGAACGGTCCACCGCCAGGTCCTGCAGCACGGGGAAGGCCCGGGCGCGGAACGGCTCCAGCGTCAGCACGGCGCCGTCGCGGAACTGGCGCAGGTAGAGCTGGCAGACGCTCGTCGCCCGCTGGGGCCCCTGGGCCTGGCCGTTGACGAGAAAGCCGCAGGACCCGCAGATGCCCTCACGGCAGTCGTGCTCGAAGCCCACCGGCCGGCCACCGGCGGCGATCAGCCGTTCGTTGAGCAGGTCGAGGGCTTCCAGCAGGGAGAGGTCGGTGGACACCGCCTCGAGCCCGTGGACCTCGAAGCCGCCGGGCTGGTCGGGACCGGCCTGGCGCCAGATCCTAAGGGTGAGGGAAACGGTCGGCATGGGAACGGCGGTGGCATGGGGCTGCCGTCGGCGAGTCCCCGATGGCACCGGGGTCGACCCCGATTCTGCTGCTCGGGCGGCGGGGATGTTGTCGTTCCGCTTCATCCGTGCGGCCAGGGCCCCGGTGGCGGGGCGAAAGATGCAAGACTCAGTCAATTTTCAGAAATAGGGGTCCGGCCCCCACTCCGAATCGGGTCCCAGCTGTCCCCTGAGCGTCCCGTGTGAACGACCCGAGAACGACCGCCCCGTGAACGACAACCGAAAACTTGTCGTGGAACTTCGCCGCTCGATGGGCCGTCTCGAGGCGGCCCTCGGCACGATCAGCGATGCCCTGGTGATCACCAGTTGCGAGGGGCGGGTGCTGTGGTGCAACGCCAGCTACGCCCGGCTGGTGGACCGCACCCCCCCGGCGGTCCTGGGCGAATCGATCTACGACCAGCTGCCCCGCGACTGCGACAGCGCCCCCCTGCTCAACCCGGAACTGGTGCTTGCCGGCGGCGACCTCGGTGGGCACTTCACCCGGGTGCTGGACCGCAGCAAGCTGCGGGCCATCGAGATCGAGTGGAAGCCGATCCGCAGCGAGCGGCTGCGGCCGCTGATCTTCTGCTTCCGGGACGTCAGCGCCATGCTCTCCTACGAGCAGCTGCGGGTCGAGGTGGAGCGAATCGAGCGGCGCCGCCAGCAGACCGAGAACCTCAACCGGGCCCTGGAACTGGAACGGCTCGCCCTGGCCACCAAGGTGATGGAGTGTCCGGTCACGGGCCTTCCCAACCGCCGCGGGCTCCACGTCAGCATCGGCGCCGCCCTCAAGACCCAGCGCCAGAGTGGCGGCAGGATCAGCATCCTGTTCTGCGATCTCAACAATTTCAAGGAGATCAACGACCTGCACGGCCATCAGATCGGCGATGACCTGCTGATCGAGATCGGCCGCCGGCTGCAGCGCTCGCTGCGTTTCGGCGACATTCTGTCGCGCCTCGGTGGTGACGAATTCGTTGTCCTCACCATGGGCATCTTCAATGAGGCCGATGCCCTGCAGCTGGCGATGCGCCTCAACGACGCCGTCGGCCAGGCGTGGTCGGTGGAAGGCCACACCATCCGCCCATCGATGAGCATCGGCATCACCATCTCGGACGATCCGGACATCTCCATCGATGAATTGATCCGGCGGGCGGATCTCGCCATGTACGAAGCCAAGAGCAACGACCAGCACATCGCTTTCTACCATTCTTCCATCGACAAGAAGGTCAGGAAGAACATCCATCTGCGCCATCAGCTGGAGGAGGCGATCCAGCACGAGGCCATGTTTCTCGCCTACCAGCCGATCGTCGGGCTGGAGGATCGGACGGTGGTGGGAATGGAGGCCCTGCTGCGCCTTGGCGCGATCACGGCGCCGATCGCCACCCCCTCGGAATTCATCCCCCTTGCCGAGCGCACGGCCCTGATCCTGCCCATCGGCCGCTGGGTGATCAACGAAGCCCTCCGGCACCTCGCCGAGCTACGCGCCAGGGGCTCGGAGATCACGATGGCGATCAATGTGAGTCCCCTGCAGCTGAAGGAAAGCGGCCTCAGCGATTACTTCCTCACCCAGGCGGAGCGGGTCGGGGTGGATCCCAGCTGGACCGTGATCGAGGTGACCGAAAGCATCCTGATCGAACACCCCGAACTGGCCACCTGCGAGCTGAGCCGCCTGCGGGAGGCCGGCGTCAAGGTGCATCTCGATGACTTCGGCACCGGGTACTCGAGCATGTCGTGGCTGGCACGGCTGCCGATCGACTCGATCAAGGTCGATCGCAGTTTCATCGCCGACTTTCTCAACGACCACCGCAAGGCCGTGGTGCTCGATGCCATGATCCGCCTGTCCCACGACCTGGGCCTGGGCCTGATCGCCGAAGGCATCGAGACCGCCGAGCAGCACGAGGGACTGCTCGCCATGGGCTGCGACCAGGGCCAGGGGTTCTTCTTCGGCCGGCCCGAGCCGCTCAGCCGTAGTTTCGCGGTCCCGGCACAACGGATCGGTAGGTGAGGGGCTCGCAGTGGCGCACGGGGGTGGCGCCGGGCCGGTGCTCCCAGGCCGCGATGTGGGCGAAGCGCGCGTCGTCCCGCAGGGCTTCCCCGTCCGGGGTCTGATGCTCCTCGCGGAAGTGGGCACCGCAGGATTCCTCCCGCGTCAGCGCGTCCCGCAGCATCAGATCCGCCAGCCCGAAGAAGTCCTCCAGCCGCAGCGCCTTCTCCAGTTCGCCGTCGAGGACACCGTCCCGGTCCGGGAGGCGCAGATCCCCGAGGAAGTCCTGGCGCAGGGCCTCCAGCACGGCGAGCGCCGCCGTGAGCCGATCGGCGCGGCGGCTGATGCCGCAGGCGTCGATCATCAGGTGGCCCAGCCGGCGGTGGAAGACATCCACCGGCTGGCTTCCCCCCGTGTTTCGCAGGGCGCCGATGCGTGCCTCCACGGCCGCCACCGCCTCGCGGCAGGCCGGGTGGTCGTCCGCCAGGACACCGGCACCGGCGCCGGCCAGCCAGCCCGTGACCGTCGCCGGGGCGATGAAGTACCCGTCGGCCAGGGCCTGCATCAGGGCACTGGCCCCGAGCCGGTTGGCGCCGTGCTCGGAGAAATTGGCCTCCCCGAGCACGAACAGGCCGCCCACGGTGCTCATCAGGTGGTAATCGACCCACAGACCGCCCATCGTGTAGTGGGGGGCGGGATAGATCCGCATCGGCGTGACCCTGGGGTCCTCCCCGGTGATCCGCTCGTACATCTCCAGCAGGTTCCCGTAGCGGGCGTCGATCGCCGCGGTGCCGTCCCGGGCCATGGCCCCGGCCAGATCGAGGTACACCGACCGGCCGCCGGGCCCGACGCCCCGGCCCTCCAGGCAGAGCTCGCGGGCGCGGCGTGAGGCCAGATCCCGCGGCACCAGGTTGCCGTAGCTGGGGTACTGGCGCTCGAGGAAGTAGTCCCGCTCCGCCTCCGGAATCGCCGCCGGCGGCCGGTCGTCGCCGGGACGCAGCGGCAGCCAGATCCGGCCGTCGTTGCGCAGGCTCTCGCTCATCAGGGTGAGCTTGCTCTGGTGGACGTCGCCGCTGGGGATGCAGGTGGGGTGGATCTGGGTGAAGCAGGGGTTGGCGAACCAGGCTCCGCGCCGGTGGGCCTGCCAGATCGCCGTGGCGTTCGACTTCAGGGCATTGGTGGAGAGGTAGTAGACGTTCGAATAGCCACCGGTGGCCAGCAGCACCGCATCGGCGCTGATCACCTCCAGCGCACCGGTGCGCTGGTGGCGGCAGACCACCCCCCTGGCCCTGCCGTCATGGACGACCAGGTCGAGCATGTCGCGGCGGCAGAGCAGCTGCACCCTTCCGGCGGCCACCTGGCGCAGCATCGCCTGGTAGGCGCCGTAGAGCAGCTGCTGGCCCGTCTGGCCGCGGGCGTAGAAGGTGCGGCTCACCAGGGCGCCGCCGAAGCTGCGGTTGGCGAGGGTGCCGCCGTACTCCCGGGCGAAGGGCACCCCCTGGGCCACGCACTGGTCGATGATCGCGCCGCTGATCTCCGCCAGCCGGTGGCAGCCGGCCTCCCGGGCACGGAAATCACCGCCCTTCACCGTGTCGCGGAACAGGCGCTCGACGCTGTCGCCGTCGTTGGCGTAGTTGCGGGCGGCGTTGATGCCCCCCTGGGCCGCCACCGAGTGGGCCCGGCGGGGGCTGTCGTGGTAGGTGAGCACCTGCACCCGGTAGCCCTGCTCGGCCAGGCTGGCGGCCGCCGAAGCCCCCGCCAGACCGCTGCCCACCACCAGGATCCGCAGCCGTTGCTTGCGGTTGGGGCTGATCAGCGGCAGGCTCTCGCGGCACCGCTGCCAGGCGGTGGCGACGGGGCCGTCGGGCAGGCGCGGATCCAGCCGCATCGGCGTGCTCATCCGCCGGCCAGCAGCGGGGCCGCGGGCCGCAGCACCAGGGCGATGGGGACCAGGGTGAACCCCGCCCCCAGCAGCAGGGCCAGGCCCCTGCCCCCCAGCCGCAGGGCGGCCGCATTGGCGGGCTCCAGCAGCCCCAGCCGGCGCACGGCGCTCTCGGTGCCGTGGATCAGGTGCAGACCCGCCGCGACTCCGGCGGCCGCGTACAGGGCCAGGCTCCAGGGTGCTCCCAGCACCTCCATCAGGGCGGCCAGCTCAGCCCCGGCCGCAGGCCGCGGCCAGCGCAGCTGGGCCAGGTGCAGGAGGAGAAACAGCAGCAGCAGCGAACCGCTCCAGGGGATGGCCCGGCCCGCCAGGGCCGCCACGGGTTCCCACGGGCCCTGGCGGCGGCTGCGCAGGGGGCCGGCCACCGGCCCGCGGGCCCGGCGATTGAGGTGGGCCCGGTGCAGCGAGAGCAGGGGGTGGCCCAGACCGGCCGCCAGCAGCGCCACCTCCAGCCAGGGGAGCCAGCCCTGCCGGTGCAGGGAGGCGGCATAGGTTTCGAACGACGGCGGATCCACCACGGCCAGGAGCACGCCACCGAGATGGACGGCCAGGAAGAGGACAAGCACCAGGCCGGTGACGGCGATCCAGAATCCGGTGATCATTCAGCTGGCGGTCAGCGCCCCTGGAGGCAAGGTGGCAGAAGGCAGCGGCGGGATCGGCCGGGACGGGGGACCCGGCCGCCACTCACCGGGTGGGGCGCCCCCATGAAGCGGTCCGACCAGTCGCCCCTCGTCAGCGTCATCGTACCCAACTTCAACCACCGGGCCTTCCTCGGCGAGCGGCTGCGATCGATCCTCGACCAGACGTTTCAGGACTTCGAGCTGATCGTTCTCGATGACGCCTCCAGCGACGATTCCCTCGCGGTGATCCGGGAGCGGCTGCGGGCCCATCCCCACCGGCTGGTCTGCAATGCGGTCAACTCAGGCCAGCCCTGCGCGCAGTGGCTGAACGGCATGGCCATGGCCACGGGCCGCTACATCTGGATCGCCGAATCGGATGACACCTGCTCGCCGCTGTTCCTGGAACGGATGGTGCGCCACCTCGAGGACGGCAGCGTGCTGGCCTACTGCCGCACCACCACGATTGATGCCGCAGGCGATCCGATCGCCGACCAGAGCTTCTGGCCGGATCACTTCGACCCCGAGCGCTGGCAGCACTCCTTCACCCTCGAAGGGTCGCAGCTGTGTCGCACCTACATGGACCGGGGCAACGTCATCGCCAATGCCAGCGGCGTGGTGTTCCGCAGGCCCGATCCCGCGACCCTCCAGGCCCTGGGGCCGCTGACCGCCGGCCGGCGCTGCACCGGCGACTGGCTGTTCTGGAGCCACTACCTGATGCGGATGGGTGGCACCGTGGCCTTCGACGCCGACGCCCTCTCCGGCTTCCGCTGCCACGACCAGACCACCCGCAGCACCGTCAGCCGCCGCCGGGAACGGCTCCGCTTCGCGGAATACTCCTCCGCCATCGCCTCGGTGCTGCGGATCACCCGGCCGAAGCCGGCCTGGCGCTGGCATGCCGTCGCCACCAGCGGCGGCTGGGACTGGATTCTCTACGAATACCTCTGGCGCTACCGGCCATCGCTGGCCGAGAAGCTGCTGATCCGCATCCTGCACGGCCCCCTGCGCCTGGGGCTGTACGCGCGGCTGCTGCAATCCCCGCAGCTGCGCCGCCGCTACCTGGGCTGGCCCAGCGGCTGAAACGCCCGGGCCAGGGCCGACCCGGTGGCCGCGACTATCGTTGGCCCGGCAGTTCAGGGTGGTCATTGCGCGTCGCCTTTGCCCACTACAGCCAGGCGGATGACATCAGCGGCGTCACCACCTGGGTGCTGGGACTGGCCCGACGACTGGCGGCCGATGGCGTCAGCGTCGCCATCCATTTCGTGGTCGCACCCGGCGCGGGGGGCCGCGAAGGACCCGCTGCGGGGGAGGACGAACCGCCGCTGTTCGCGTCCCTCCGGCGTGAGGGGATCGCGGTGTTCGCCACCCCTAGGCGGGCCAGCCTGGCGGCGGACGCCCGGGACACCCTGGCCTTCCTCAACCACTGGCGGCCCACGGTGTTCCTGCCCCAGTGCAAGCCGGCCCACTACGCCGCGGCGGCCCAGGCCGGCCGGCGGGGGCTGCCCTGGGCCCTCACCCTGCATTCGGACGATCCCGACTACTGGGCGACCGTCGGGGCCTTCGGGGGCGCCCGCCAGGGAAGTGTCCTCGTCTGCGTCTCGCGCCACATCCACGAGGCGTGCACCGCCCGGGGCATCGATCGGCCGGCGCAGGTGATTCCCTACGGCGTCCAAGTGCCGGAGGCGGCGACGGAGTTCCGCGCCGATCCGTTCCGGGTGGTGTTCAGCGGCCGGATCTGGGAGCACCAGAAACGGGCCTCCCTGGTGATCCAGGCCCTGATCCGAGCCTGCCGTTCCCACGGCGCCCTCCGCGCCACCCTGATCGGCGACGGCTATGCCCGCCCGGACTGCGAACGGCAGGTGGCCGAGGCCGGCCTCGCCGGTGCGATCGACTTCAGCGGATCGCTCCCCCCCGGGGAGGTGAAGGCCCGGCTCCTGGACGCCCAGGCCATCCTGCTGATGTCCGACTTCGAGGGGCTGCCGATCGCCCTGCTGGAGGCGATGGCGGCCGGGGTGGTGCCCGTGGTGCGCCGCATCCCCAGCGGCATCCCCGAGCTGGTCGAGGACGGACGCACCGGCCTGCTGGTGTCGGAGGATCCCGACGAGGCCGCCGCCGCCCTGCTGCGGCTGGCCGACGATCCCGCCCTCTGGCGGCGCTGCTCGACGGCGGCCAGGGAGCTCGTCAGCAGCCGCTACGACGCCGACGCCAGCTACCGGCAGTGGCGCCGGCTGCTGGAGGACCTCGATCAGCAGGGCGGGGCCGCCCCGTCGAGCCCCTACCCGGTCCCCTGCCGCCGGATCGAGGGCCTGCGGGGGATCCCGTCCTCCTTCCATCGGGAGTACCGGGCCCCCCGATCCCGCTCCGCCGCCCTGCGGCAGGCTCTGCGCACGGCCGTGGCCAGGGCCAAGCATCGGATCCGGGGGGTCCTGGGCCGCCGACGGGGCGGGTGACCCCGCCATGGGAGGGTGCCAGGGATCCCCGGCTCCCGGCCGTGCGACTGTCGCGCCCCTCCACCCTCCTCTGCGCCTTCCTGACGCTGCTGAACGACCGGCTGGGGGAGAGCATCGTCTTCCCGTTGCTGCCGTTCCTGCTGGCGGACTTCACCACCGACGGCCGCACCCTCGGCCTGCTGGCGGGCAGCTACGCCATCGCCCAGTTCACCTTCACCCCCCTGATCGGGGCCCTCAGCGACCGCTACGGCCGCAAGCCGGTGATCACGGCCTGCGTCGCCGGCTCGGTGCTGGGCCTGGGCCTGTTCGCCCTCACCGTGATCCTGCCCTGGGGCCGGGTCTGGCCGGCGGCGGCCGCCGCCGGCCTGCCCCTGGCCCTGCTGTTCGCCGCCCGCCTGATCGACGGGGTGAGCGGCGGCACCGCCGCCACCGCCGCGGCGGTGCTGGCCGACATCTCGACGCCGGAACGGCGGGCCCGGGCCTTCGGCCTGATCGGCGTGGCCTTCGGGCTGGGGTTCATCCTCGGGCCGGCCCTGGGCGGACTGCTGGGTCGCATCAACGTCAGCCTGCCGCTGCTGCTCGCCGTGGGGTTCGCCGCGCTGAACCTGGTGGTGGTGGTGACCCTGCTGCCGGAAACCCATCCGCCCCAGGCGCGGCTGCCCCTGCCCAGGGTCTGGGAGCTGCAGCCCTTCGGCCAGCTGCAGCGGGTGTTCGCCGATCCGCGGGTGCGCCGCCTCTGCGCCGCCTTCTTCCTGTTCTTCCTGGGCTTCAGCGGCTTCACCGCCCTGCTGGTGCTGTACTTCAAGCAGGCCTTCGGCTGGGGCCCGGGCCTCTCGGCCGGCGCCTTCCTGGTGGTCGGGGTGGTGGCCACGGTGGTGCAGGGGGGCCTGATCGGTCCGCTGGTGCAGCGGCTGGGGGAGTGGCGCCTCACCCAGATCGGCCTGGGCTGCGTCATGGCCGGCTTCCTGCTGGTGCCCCTGGCGGATCGGGGCAACGCCGTGCCCCTGGTGTTCACGGCGGTGGCGATCCTGGCCCTGGGCACCGGCCTGGTGACCCCCAGCCTGCGCAGCCTGGTGTCACGGCGCCTCGCCGACAGCGGCCAGGGCGCCGCCCTGGGCAGCCTGCAGGGCCTGCAGAGCCTGGCCAGCTTCCTCGGCCCGCCCCTGGCGGGCCTGGCCTACGAGACCATCGGCCGCCGCAGTCCGTTCTGGCTGGGGATCGTCCTGATGGCCGTGGTGGTGTGGCTTGTGGCGGCGGGCACCCACCGTCAAGCAGAGGCGACACCCTGAGGGCGGGAGCGCCATTGCTACGTTGCCGTTTCTCATGCCCGCGGAGCCCCGCCGTATGTCGTCGCAGCCGGTCGTCGCTCCCGATCTCTACATCAACCGCGAGCTGAGTTGGATCGACTTCAACCACCGGGTGCTGGCCCTGGCGCTGGATGAGCACACACCGCTGCTGGAGCAGGCCAAGTTCAGCGCCATCTTCAGCAACAACCTCGACGAGTTCTTCATGGTGCGGGTGGCATCCCTGAAGTCCCAGCTGGAAGCGGGGGTCACCAGCCGCAGCGACGACGGCCTGACGCCCCAGGAACAGCTGGAGGCGATCCAGAAGAAGCTGCGGCCGTTGCTGGAGATGCAGCAGCAGCATTACCGTCACTCCCTCAAGACCCATCTGGCCGAGTACGGGGTCCAGCTGCTCGACTACCTGCGGCTCAACGAGGCCCAGAAGACCTGGGCCGATGACTACTTCCGCAGGGCGATCTTTCCGGTGCTCACCCCCCTGGCGGTGGACCCGGCCCACCCCTTCCCGTTCCTGAGCAACCTGAGCCTCAACGTGGCGGCCCTGATCCGCGACCCGGACACGGGCCGGCAGCAGTTCGCCCGGGTGAAGGTGCCCCAGAAGATCCTGCCGCGCTTCGTGCCGATCCCCACCGAGCTGAGCGGCGTCGTGCCCACCCCTGGCTACACGGCGGTTCCGCTCGAGCAGCTGGTGGCCTTCAACCTGCGCTGGCTGTTCCCGGGCATGACCATCGAGGGGCACTACTTCTTCCGGATCACCCGGGACGCCGACCTGGAGCTGCGGGATCTGGAGGCGGACGACCTGATGGAGGCCCTGCAGGAGGGTCTGCGCAAGCGCCGGGTGGGCGGCGAGGTGGTGCGGGTGGAGGTGGCCGACGAGATGCCCGAGGAGGTGGTGCACCTGCTGATGGAGGGCACCGACGTGGAACCGGAGGACGTGTACCGCACCAACGGTCCCCTCGGCCTCGACGACCTGATGAGCCTGATGGCGATCCCCCTCAGCCAGCTGCGGGACGCCCCCCACAAGGGACGCACGGCGCCGGCCCTGGTGCGGGCCCAGCGCAGCCAGCTGGAGGACGGCTCGATCAAGCAGGAGGAGTTCGAGAGCATCTTCTCGGTGCTGCGGCGCGGCGATGTGCTGCTGCACCATCCCTTCGACCTGTTCTCCACCTCCGTGGAGGAATTCCTCAGCCAGGCCGCCGCCGATGCCTCGGTGCTGGCCATCAAGATGACCCTCTACCGCACGTCGAAGGATTCGCCGGTGGTGGCCTCCCTGATCCGCGCCGCCGAGAACGGCAAGCAGGTGATGGCGCTGGTGGAGCTCAAGGCCCGTTTCGACGAGGACAACAACATTCAGTGGGCCCGCCAGCTGGAGCGCTCCGGGGTGCATGTGGTGTACGGGGTGCTGGGACTCAAGACCCACACGAAGGTGCTGCTGGTGGTACGGCGGGAGAAGGGGGCGCTGCGGAGCTACGTGCACATCGGCACCGGCAACTACAACTCCAAGACCTCCTCGCTCTACACCGACATCGGATTGCTGACGGCCCGGGAGGACTTCGGCCAGGACCTGGTGGAACTGTTCAACTACCTGACCGGATTCTCCAAGCAGCAGAGCTTCCGCAAGTTGCTGGTGGCGCCCGTCACCCTGCGCAAGGGAATGGAGGGGTTGATCCGGCGGGAGATCGAACACGCCAAGGCAGGTCGCAGCGGCCACATCAAGGCCAAGATGAATGCCCTGGTCGATCCGGCGATCATCGCCCTGCTCTACGAAGCCTCGGCCGCCGGGGTGCGGATCGAACTGATCATCCGCGGCATGTGCTGCCTCCGGCCGGGGGTGGAGGGGGTCAGCGAGGGCATCACGGTGGTGAGTGTCATCGGTCGCTTCCTGGAGCATTCGCGGCTGTTCTGGTTCGCCAACGGCGGCCAGCCGGAGATGTTCTTCGGCAGCGCCGACTGGATGCCCCGCAACCTGGATCGACGGGTGGAGGCGGTGGCGCCGATCGAGGACCCGCGTCTCCAGCAGCAGATCGAGGCCTTGCTTGAGCTTTACCTGACCGATACGGGCGCCTGGCACATGCACAGTGATGGACACTTTGCACAGCGTCAGCACTCCGGCGAGCCGAAACTGACCCAGAAGCTGCTGATGGAACGCTGGCGGGGCGGCCTTGTTTCGGAGGCCAAAGCGTAGCCATCACGACATACGCAACATTTTTCAGCCAACGTACATACAATCTGACCCCCTGATCAGGGCTTCAACCTTCCCGCGGTGCTACATTCCGCCCAAATTCATTCGGGAGCCTGGGGTGATGGGGACACCTCTGCATTCCGCCCTCTCGCTGCTGAAAAGCAGTGCGGATGGGTCTTCGTCCAGCAGGACCAGACCCAGCGGCGGTTCAGTCAGTTCCAAGCCGACAGCCACAGCCAAGACGACGGCCCGCCAAGGGGGGCGCATCAGCGCCGACTCCATTGGTTGGTATCTCAGCACCATCGGCCGTGTGCCGCTTCTCACACCGGCTGAGGAGATCGAACTCGCCCATCACGTCCAGGCCGGCAAGACGTTGCTGTCCCTCGTCGAGGGGGAACTCACGGCCCGCCAGAGGCGCCAGCTGCGCATGGCCCAGCGGGCCCGCGATCGCATGATGGCCGCCAATCTGCGGCTGGTGGTGAGCGTCGCCAAGAAGTATCAGAACCAGGGCCTCGAACTGCTCGATCTGGTGCAGGAAGGGGCGATCGGCCTGGAGCGGGCCGTCGACAAATTCGACCCCGCCATGGGCTACAAGTTCTCCACCTACGCCTACTGGTGGATCCGCCAGGGAATGACGCGCGCCATCGATAACAGCGCCCGCACGATTCGCCTGCCGATTCACATCAGCGAGAAGCTCTCGAAGATGCGGCGCATCACCCGCGAGCTCTCCCACCGGCTCGGGCGCCAGCCCAACCGGCTCGAGCTGGCCCATGCCATGGGCATGCAGCCGGAGGAGCTCGAGGAACTGATGACCCAGAGCGCCCCCTGCGCCTCCCTCGACGCCCACGCCCGCGGGGAGGAGGACCGCAGCACCCTGGGCGAGCTGATCGCGGATCCGGCCAGCAACGAGCACTTCGACTCGATGGACCGCCATCTGCAGAAGGAGCACCTGGGCGCCTGGCTCTCCCAGCTGAACGAACGGGAGCAGAAGATCCTGCGGCTGCGCTTCGGGCTCGAGGGTGCCGAACCGCTCACCCTCGCCGAGATCGGCCGTCAGATCAACGTCTCCCGTGAACGGGTGCGGCAGCTGGAGGCCAAGGCGATCATGAAGCTGCGCCTGATGAGCAACCTTCACCAGGCCGCCTGACCCGAGCAACCCCGCTGGCGTTGGCCCTTCCACCGGAGCATGACGACCTGGGCCGACTGACCGGCGTGCTGGCCGTGGCCGCCTGGCTGGCCCTGCTCAGCGCCGGATCGCTGCTGGTGCGCCGCCGCTGGCCCGACCAGCGGGAATGGAGCCGCAAGCTGATGCACATCGGGGCCGGGCCGGTGGTGCTGATCGCCTGGGCCTTCGGCGTCGAGCGGCTGATCGCGGTGCCCGCCGCCGCCGCCATCACCCTGCTGGCCGCCCTCAACCACCGGGTGCGGGTGCTGCCGGCGATCGAGGACGTGGAGCGCCGCAGCTACGGCACGGTCGCCTACGGCGCCTCGATCACCCTGCTGCTGTGGCTCTGGTGGCCCGCCCACCCCGACACGGTGGCGGCGGGCGTGCTGGTGATGGCGTTCGGCGACGGCCTGGCCGGCCTGCTGGGCCCGCTGATCCCGTCACCGAGCTGGACGGTGTTCGGCGAGCGGCGTTCCCTGGCCGGCACGGCCGCCATGGGGATCGCCAGCCTGGCGGTGCTGCTGACCCTGGGCCTCCTGGGCGGTGGTCCGGCGCCGGCCGCGATCGCCCTGATCGCCCTGGTGGCGACGGGGCTGGAGCAGTGGGCCCTGCTGGGCATCGACAACATCAGCGTGCCCCTGGCGGTGGCCGGGCTGTGGCGGGTGCTGAGCTGATGGGACCGATCGAGCGGATCCTGGTCGGCCTGGCCCTGGCGGCGGTCCTGCTGGCCCTGCGGCTGGCCAGCCGCCGCCTCCACCTGCCGTCGCCGCCCCTGCTGCTGCCGCTGGTGGCGGTGCTGCTGTGGTGCGGGATCGGCGGCACCAGCCGGCCGGCCGGTGTGCCCTGGCTCGGCGCCGTGGACGAGCTGGCCATCGCCTACGCCCTGATCGCCCTGGGGAGCTGGCTGGTCCTGGAATGCCCGGAGGCCCTGGGCTGGTGGCGACCCACCGCCAAGATCCTGCGCGACCTGCTGATGCTGGGCCTCTCGGCCCTGGCGACGGTGCTGGTGCTGCAGCGCCTGGCCAACCTCAACCTGGTGGGCCTGGTGACCACCTCGGCGGTGCTCACCGCCGTGATCGGCCTGGCGGCCCAGGAGACCCTCAAGGATCTGTTCGCCGGCATCGAGCTGCAGGTGGATCCCCCCTTCCGGGAGGGGGACTGGATCAGCGTCGGCGACGAGAGCGGCACGGTGGAGTCCCTGCACCTGATGAGCACCCGCCTGCGCCGCAAGGACGGCTCGACCGTGAACCTGCCCAACAACACGGTGGCGGACAACCCGATGCGGCGCTTCAGCCAGCACGAACCGGTGGGCAACCGCTTCGAGATCGCCCTGGGCTACGAGATCCCGCCGGCCCGGGCCCGCCAGCTGCTGGAGCGGGTGATGGCGGAGAACCCCCTGGTGCTGAACGATCCACCGCCGGAGGTGCTGGTCCTCGCCTACGAGGACTCCCGCATCCGCTACGAGCTGCAGGCCGCCCAGCGGGGGCCGTCGGAGGGGGACCGGCTGCGGCTGCGCAGCGAGCTGCTGGAGCAGATCTGGTATGCCCTGGAGCGGCAGGGCTGGGAGCTGCCCTATCCGGTGCGGGAGCTGAAGCGGCGCCAGCCCCGGCGGGATCCGGCCCACCCCACCGGCGTGGATGCCTCCCTGACGGCGCAGTTGCTGCGACGCAGCTGGCTGTTCGCCCAGCTGGATCCCGAGCAGGTGGATCGGCTGGCCGGCTCGGTGCGCTGCCTGCGCTTCGGCTCCGGCGAGACGATCGTGGCCGAGGGGGAGGAGGGGGAGGCCCTGTTCCAGGTGGTGGAGGGTGAGGTGGAGGTGTTCAAGGCCGACGGCTCAGCCCTGGGGCGTTCGGTGGCCGTGCTGGGCCGGGATCAGATCTTCGGGGAGATGACCGTCTGCACCGGGGAACCCCGCACGGCCACGGTGCGCTCGCGGGGCGAATGCGTGCTGCTGGAGGTGGAGCGGGACGACTTCATGCCCCTGGTGGAGGACGATGCCGGGGTGCTGGAGGCGCTGGCGGCGATCGTGGGCCAGCGGCGCTCCGAACTGGAGAAACTCTCCTCGCCGGATGCGGCCCGCCGCCAGACCTCGATCCTGGAGAGGATGCGGCAGCTGTTCGGCCTCGAGGGCGACTGAGGGGCGCCCCAGCAGCTCAGGCCCGCAGGAGCTGCTCGCAGCGGAGCTCCCAGTCGCGCTGGGTGCCGATGCCGGCCACCAGCACCCGTTCGGCCGGCTCCTCCCGCAGCCGCAGCTGCCACTGGCGGATCACATCGGCCCGCTCCATCCAGACATCGATCACCAGGCGCTGGATGGCCTCACCGTCCCAGCAGCGGCCCCGGGCCGTGTCGAGGGCCCAGCCCAGCAGGTCGTCGAGCTGGAAGGGGCGGAAGCCGCCGTAGATCGGGCCGGGGGCCGCGGTGCCACCGGCGGGGGCGGCGGCCGATTTCTGTTCGAGATAGAAGAGCTGCAAGGGGTCGGACAACCCGCAGAACTGCAGGAGATAGGTCATCGGCGACCACCACGATCTTGCTGATGCCAAACGTACCCAGGGCACGCCAGTCAGCTGTTCACCAGGAACACTCTGTTGCAGAAGATGGGATCAGCACTCTCACCCTCGGAGTGCTGATTGCGGTGCTCTGGAGATCTCCGCAGCCCCTCAGGCGAGGGCCAGACTCCGGGCCTGGGCCTGGCGCACGGCCTCCGCCAGCTCGACGAGCAGATCCAGGGTGGTGGCCAGATCGATGCAGGCATCGGTGATGCTCTGGCCATAGGTGAGTGAGGCCAGGTCGGCGGAAATCTTCTGATTTCCTTCCACCAGATGGCTCTCCAGCATCACCCCCATCACGTGGACGGAACCGCCCCGCACCTGCTCAGCCACGCTGCGCAGCACCTCCCCCTGGCGGCGGTAGTCCTTGTTGGAGTTGCCATGGCTGCAGTCCACCATCAGCCGGGCCGGCAGGCCGTCCCGGGCCAGCAGGGCGGCGGCGGCCTCCACAGCCTCGGCGTGGAAATTCGGGCCGCTCTTGCCCCCCCGCAGCACCAGGTGGCCGTCCGGGTTGCCGGTGGTGGAGACGATGGCGGCCTGGCCCTCCTTGTTGATGCCCAGGAAATGGTGGGGCCGGGCGGCCGCCTCCATGGCATTGATGGCGGTGGCGGCGCTGCCGTCGGTGCCGTTCTTGAAGCCGATCGGCATCGACAGGCCCGAGGCCATTTCCCGGTGGGTCTGGCTCTCGGTGGTGCGGGCGCCGATGGCGGTCCAGCTGATCAGGTCGGCGAGGTACTGGGGCACCACCGGATCGAGCACCTCGGTGGCCGCCGGCAGGCCCAGCTCCGCCAGGTGCAGCAGCAGGGAACGGGCCCGGCGCAGGCCGGTGTTGATGTCGTAGCTGCCGTCGAGGTGGGGATCATTGATCATCCCCTTCCAGCCCACGGTGGTGCGGGGCTTCTCGAAGTAGACCCGCATCACGATCTCCAGCTCGTCCCGGTGGCGACGCTGGGCCTGGGCGATCGCCTCGGCGTACTCCCGGGCGGCGGCCACGTCGTGGACCGAGCAGGGGCCGACGATCACCAGCAGCCGCTGGTCGCCGGCGTGCAGGATGGCCTTGATCCGCTCCCGGGCCTGCTGCACGGTGCGGGCCGCCTGCTCGGAGAGGGGCAGCTCCCGGTGCAGCACCGCCGGCGGCACCAGCGGCCGGGTTTCCACCACATGGAGATCGGAGGTGGGGATCATGCGGCCGACGGCGGGGAATGGTCAGACCCCCCAGCCTACGAACTGGCGGCACCGAAGCCAGCGCCGACTTCTGCAGCCGTCGTCACCAGAGGGCGGACCCGCGGGGAAGAACAATGGAACCCATGCCCATGCCAACCGGGGGTCCGACCCGGTCATCCGTCCATATGTCCATCTCCCCCAGCCCCGCTCCCCTGACCCCGGCCGACCTGCTGCCCGGCTACCGCGAGGCCGCCGCGGCCCGCGAAGCCCTGGGCGTGCCGCCCCTGCCGCTCACGGCCCCCCAGGCCCAGGCCCTCACCGAGCTGCTGGAGCAGCCGCCCGCCGGTGAGGAAGCCTTTCTGCTGCACCTGCTGAGCGAACGGATTCCGCCGGGGGTGGATGAGGCCGCCTACGTGAAGGCCGGCTGGCTGAGCGGGATCGCCAAGGGAACGGCCACGAGCCCCCTGGTGAGCCCCCTGGAGGCCACGCGCCTGCTGGCCACCATGATCGGCGGCTACAACGTCGGCGCCCTGATCGAGCTGCTCTCCTGCCCGCAGGCGGACGTCGCCGAGGAGGCCGCCCGGGGGCTGAGCCGCACCCTGCTGGTGTACGACGCCTTCCACGACGTGCTGGAGCTGGCCGAGACCAACCCCCTGGCCCGCCGGGTGGTGGACAGCTGGGCGGCGGCGGAGTGGTTCCACGCCCGGCCGCCCCTGCCGGAGGCGATCACCGTCACGGTGTTCAAGGTGCCCGGGGAAACCAACACCGACGACCTGTCGCCGGCCACCCACGCCACCACCCGCCCCGACATCCCCCTGCACGCGATGGCGATGCTGGAGACGCGGATGCCCGAAGGGCTCGGCCTGATCGCCGAGCTGAAGGCGAAGGGCCATCCGCTGGCCTACGTGGGCGATGTGGTGGGCACGGGCAGTTCCCGCAAATCGGCGATCAACTCGGTGCTCTGGCACATCGGCACCGACATCCCCCACGTGCCCAACAAGCGCAGCGGCGGGGTGGTGCTCGGGGGCAAGATCGCGCCGATCTTCTTCAACACCGCCGAGGATTCCGGCGCCCTGCCGATCGAGTGCGACGTCAGCGCCCTCAACAGCGGTGATGTGATCACGATCCGGCCCCACGCCGGCACGATCGAGCGGGCCGCCGGCGAACCGGGGGCCGGGGAGGTGCTGGCCCGCTTCGAGCTCAAGCCCAGCACCATCGCCGACGAGGTGCGCGCCGGTGGCCGCATCCCCCTGCTGATCGGCCGCTCCCTCACCGACAAGGTGCGGCTGCAGCTGGGCCTGCCCCCCTCGGAGGCCTTCATCCGGCCGGTGGCCCCGGCCGACACGGGCAAGGGCTTCACCCTGGCCCAGAAGATGGTGGGCAAGGCCTGCGGCCTGGCGGGCGTGCGCCCGGGCACCAGCTGCGAGCCGCTGATGACCAGCGTCGGCAGCCAGGACACCACCGGACCGATGACCCGCGACGAGATGAAGGAGCTGGCCTGCCTGGGCTTCTCCGCCGATCTGGTGATGCAGAGCTTCTGCCACACCGCCGCCTACCCCAAGCCGGTGGATCTCAAGACCCACGCCGAGCTGCCGGACTTCATCAGCTCCCGGGGCGGCGTCGCCCTGCGGCCCGGCGACGGCATCATCCACAGCTGGCTCAACCGCCTGCTGCTGCCGGACACGGTGGGCACCGGCGGTGACAGCCACACCCGCTTCCCGCTGGGGATCTCCTTCCCGGCCGGCTCGGGCCTGGTGGCCTTCGCGGCCGCCATCGGCGCCATGCCGCTCGACATGCCGGAATCGGTGCTGGTGCGCTTCAGCGGCTCCCTGCAGCCGGGCGTCACCCTTCGGGACGTGGTGAATGCCATTCCCTACGTGGCCATCCAGCAGGGCCTGCTGACGGTGGAGAAGGCCGGCAAGAAGAACATCTTCAGCGGCCGGATCATGGAGATCGAGGGGCTCCCCGACCTGAAGCTGGAGCAGGCGTTTGAACTGACGGACGCCACCGCCGAGCGCTCCTGCGCCGGCAGCACGATCAAGCTGAGTGTCGAGACGGTGAGCGAATACCTGCGCAGCAATGTGGCACTGATGCGCAACATGATCGCCCGGGGCTACAGCGATGCCCGCACCCTGGCGCGGCGGATCAGGGCGATGGAGGCCTGGCTGGCCGATCCGGTGCTGATGGAGGCCGACGCCGATGCCGAGTACGCGGCGGTGATCGACATCAACCTGGACGAGCTGACCGAACCGATCCTGGCCTGCCCCAACGATCCCGACAACGTCAAGCTGCTGAGCGAGGTGGCCGGCGACCGGATCGACGAGGTGTTCATCGGCTCCTGCATGACCAACATCGGCCACTACCGCGCCGCCGCCACGGTGCTGGACGGGGCCGGCACCAGCGCCGCCCGGCTGTGGGTGTGTCCCCCCACCCGCATGGACGACGAGATGCTGCGGGCCGAGGGCTACACCGCCAAGTTCGAGACCGCCGGCGCCCGCATGGAGCTGCCCGGCTGCTCCCTGTGCATGGGCAACCAGGCCCGGGTGGAGGACAACACGACCGTGTTCTCCACCAGCACCCGCAACTTCAACAACCGCCTCGGCAACGGCGCCCAGGTGTACCTGGGCAGCGCCGAACTGGCGGCGGTGTGCGCCCTGCTGGGCCGCATCCCCAGCCCGGCCGAGTACCTGGAGATCGCCGCGGCCAAGATCGATCCCCTCTCCGACCAGCTCTACCGCTACCTCAACTTCGACCAGATCGATGGCTTCGAGGATGCCGGCCGCGTGGTGAGCGTGGAGGAGGAGCAGAAGGTGCTGGCGGAGGTGTAAGGGTGTAAGGCCGGCCCTGCAGCCGATGGCTGGCGGGCCGGCTGGAGCCGAAGCGGGCTTGCAGAGATCCGATCAATCCATGGCTTCCATCGGGCTGGAACACTGTTTGTGGAGGCGACCGCTTACCAGGTGAGCGCGATCGGGCCTCCGAACTTACGCATTTCCGCAAAGAACTTGCCCTGAGGGCCGCCCTCCGGAAGGGTGGCCAGATAGACGGCGACTTCCGCACCCTCATCGGCCGTGAAGGGAGCGCCGGGGCCACCCATGTCAGTCTGCATCCAGCCAGGGGAGTAAGCATTCACCAGGATATTGGTGCCGTGGAGCTCCTTTGCCCAAAGCACTGTCAGAGCGTTCAGCCCAGCTTTGGAAAGGCGATAGGAAGGAGCCAATGGATAGAAGTCACTCTCCATGGACGCGAGGGATGCCATCTCCGTAGACACATTGACGATCCGCCCATAGGCTTGCGCTTTCATCAATGGCAGTAATGCCTGGGTGACACGCGCCACTGCCAAGACATTGGTTGTCAATGTATCCAGCATCGTTTCCATCTTCACAGTAAGCAGGCTGGCCTCCTCGGGCTGCATGGAGGGATTAACGCCTGCATTGTTAACTAGAATATCGACCCTGCCATAGGTTTGCTGTATCCAGGCGACGAACTGTTGCACACTGGCATCACTGGTGACATCCAGAGAGTGAAAGTCCACCTGATTATGTTCAGACGCTAGCCTCTGTCGAGCGTAGATCCCATCCTGCTCCCGTCGACTCGTGACGACAACTTGAATGTTCTCGACTTGCGCTAGCTTGCGAGCGATCGCGTAACCCAAGCCCTTGTGACTCCCCGTGATTACAGCAACTTTCTGCGTCATGGCCGTCAGATCCCTTGAGTGGCATGGATGCCCAGCAAACCTAACAAGCGCCTTCCATTTTACCACGTCAATCTTTTCGATAAAGACTATCAATGAAATCGATAAGCTTGGCGGCGATTGACTTGAATCTATTGGTTGCCTTTGAAGCCCTACTTGAGCAGCGCAGCGTAACGAAAGCTGCGGAGCAGCTTCAGATTGGCCAGCCTGCGATGAGTGCAGCACTCAGTCGTCTGCGTCTATTGTTTCAGGATGAGTTGTTTGTGCGGCTGGGACGGCAGATGCAGCCAACGCTCAAAGCCCAAGCCATCGCACCAGGCCTTCTGGCAGCTTTGCAGCAGATTCGCCAGACCATCAGCGCCAGCCAGACTTTCGAGCCAGCATCGAGCGAGCGCACCTTTGCCATCGGCAGTTCGGACTACACCAGCTTTGTCCTGGTGCCACAGCTACTGGAGTTGAGACAGAAAGCGGCTCCCTCCATTAACTTTCAGATGATTGGGTTTGAGAAGGACAGCGTTGGAGATCTACTGGAGCAAGGAAAGATTGATGTGGCGGTGGGTGTTTTCCCCGATCCGCCGCGAAAAACAAAATGGGAACCTATCTTTGAAGAACGTTTTGTGGGAGTCGCCCGTCAAGGGCATCCTGCCCTTCAGCAAGGAATGATGAGTTTAGAAGTCTTTGCCCAGCTCTCCCACGCGCTCACAACTTTACGCAGAGACTCAACTGGTGCCATCGACATAGCATTGAATGAGAAAGATTTAGAACGCAAGATTGCCTTCACAACTCCGCATATGATGGTGCTGCCATTTGCGATCGCATCGAGCGATTTGGTCGCAGCACTTCCACACCGTATTGCCCTTCGTTTAGCAGCTATCTGCAATTTATCGGTTTTTGAGCTGCCAGTCAGAACAAAGCCGTGGATGGTTTCCATGCTATGGAGCACATTAAGTGATCAAGATGAAGCCAATCGCTGGTTGCGCGACGCAATCAAAGCAATGGCTCAACAGGTCTGGACATGTACGGACACAGGTTATTCCCCCTCCAAGGACTGAACTGCATCACACTGCCGTCGGGTGGCACTCCCTGACTGCCACTCTTGATGGGGGGATCTTTTCGACTTTTCCACTCAACGGGTCTCTTCTGTGGCATGCCAGTTCAATTGACCCAAGCGGAAGGGCGGCCTCCATCACGGTGGCCTTGTGAGCGGTGTCCTCCCCGTCCAGAGGGATCACGGCACGAACACCGGCCACGGAGAACACCGCCATGGGCTGGACAGCGGAGATCGCCCAATCCTGCCCCAGCAGGCCGATGTTCTCGGAGGGTTTCATGGAGTGGGGCTGGGACCCTCCGGTACGCCTGGGTCCTTCAGCACCCTCCACGACTGAACTCTCCCAGGAGTGTTGATCTTTCGGCGAACTGCAGCCGAAGATGTGCGCCCTGCTGGGCCGCATCCCGGGCCGGCCGAGTACCTGGAGAACGCCACGGCCTGGATCGATCCCCGCTCCCACCGGCTCTACCGCTGCCTCAACTTCGACAGATCGATGGCTACGAGGACTCTGGCCGTGTGGTGAGCGTGGTGGTGGTGCTGGCGGAGGTGTAGGGCGCGCAATCCCTGACCAGGAGCTGGAGCCTCATCCCCCCACCACCAGGGCGTCGACAATCTCGTAGCGCTCGACGTTCTCGCCAAGCAGCAGCACCGACCCATCGCCGCGCCGCTGCACCGTGAGCCTCTCAGGCTGATCGGAAGCGACAGCCTTGCCCTTCACGAACAGGAACTGGCGCTTCTGGCCCTCGGGGTTGGTGACCACCACCGTGGCGCTGTTGTTGGCCCGGCGGATCACGGAGGCCTTGCACCTGGTGGCCTTGACGCTACTCCCGGAGCCACAGGGAACCTCCGCAGAGGCGTGGTACGGCGTGCCTGGGATCAGGGCGTCGCGGGACGCGGCAACCGGGGCGAGGGGAGCTCCAGTGATCCCCACCTTGAGGCTGTAGCTACTGGATTCATTGCGGCGCGCCGCCGGCCGCATGAGATACACCCTCAGCCTCACATCGCCATCGCTGGGCAGGAGGCCCCGGAAGCGATGGCCGGAGCTGCTGCCGATGAACAGGGCGGTGTCGGTCCCGGCCGCCATCACGTTGAAGTCGCTCTGCGGGTTGGAACCCTTGAGTTCCACGGTCAGGGTCTGACCGGCGCCGGCCCGGAGAACGTAATCGATGGTCTGGTCGCCCTTGAGCTGGCCCTTCAGCAGGGTGGCATCAGCTCCGGCTCGAAACGTGACCCTCTGACCCTCGATCGCGCTCTGAGCCACGGCAACCCCTGCCGGGAAGCTGATAGCCAGAAGGCCAGCGGCAGCTAAGGGGAGGGGAGCACACATCGGTCTTTTCTCAGGGCCAATGCATACCTTACGTCGCCTGATCTAGGGAAAAATTCTGACCGCCGATGGAAGAACTGGGCGGCCAGTGCCGAGTTGTTGAGAAGAGTGGAGTGAGCTCTTGAGCCAATGCTGCCCCTGAGTGGCAGGCCAAGAGCATCTGGTGCCAGAAGTGAACTCGTGGTGGCCTGTGCACTCAAGGGGCTTGTTCGAAGGTGTCGGATCACCACAGGCACCATTGGCCAACCTACGCCTCATCTGCAAAGTTCAAGTCACCTCAGCCTCGCTTCTCACACTCGCGCTCAACTTCAGACCCAGGGCGGTGATCACCTTCAGGATGGTATCAAAGCTCGGACTGCGCTCTCCAGACAAGGCCTCATAGAGACTCTCCCTGGATAATCCTGAGTCTCTTGCCACCTGGGTCATCCCCTGGGCCCGAGCAATGGCGCCCAGGGCCTTGGCAATGAAAGCAGCATCTCCATCCGCCTCCTCGATGCAGGCTTCCAGGTAGGCCGCCATCTCCTCAGGTGTTCGGAGATGCTCGGCAACATCGTAAGGGGTGGTGGTGAGTTTCATCAGGTCTCATCCGGCAGGTTGGCTGCCAACAGAAGGGCCTCATCAATGTCCTCGGCTTGTGAGCTCTTGTCTCCGCCAGCCAAAAGGATGATCAACTCGGTTCCCCTCTGCAGGTAGTAGACCCTGTATCCAGGGCCGTAGTTGATCCGAAACTCCGACACACCGGCCCCAATGGGCTTGACGTCGCCAGGATTGCCGCCGATGAGGCGCTCGATCCTGGCCAGAACCTTCGCCCGGGCTCTCAGGTCACGGAGACCCGCAACCCATCGACTTAGGCAGACCCGGAGAAACATCCTGAACCCGCGCTGGCCCAACCAGGCCATCCGCAGACACCCCAACCAATGACTGGTTGGACCCAATCCCACCGCATGGGAGCCGGGTCTTACGGAAAAACCCAGCACGAAGCTTCACCCAGCGTCACCCTCGCTCGATGCGCAAAATCCCCGGCGCCCGCGGACTTGGCCGTTCAACCCAACCCCGCCACGGCCCGCTCGCAGCGTTCCAGTCCGGCCTCCAGCAGCGCCGGCAACTCCGATCGCACCGTCGGCTGGGGGAAGGGCCCTTCCTCGTAGCAGACCACCCCAGCGAACTCCTGCAACGCCTCAAGCGGGGGCTCCAGGGGCTGACCCGCCACAGAGGCCAGGTCGCTCAGTTCATGCACCCGAGGCGGTCGACGATTGCTCAGCACGATCCAGCCCGATCCGCAACGTACGCAGATGGCGGCGCACGATCGACAGCAGCAGGGCCGAGTCCTCAGCCGGCAGCACCTTCCCCTCGCGGGCCACATCGCCGAACACGTGCCAGCGGGCGCCACCCAATCGCTCGGCGTCGGCACAGAGGCGTGCGAGGGCTTGGCCAGGGAATCGGAGGAGGCACGAACGGGGGTGCGGAGGGGGAGACCATGGCAAAACGCGACCGCCGCTGAACCCAAGGGCCTATCGGCGCGACTCACACCAAGCCAGGCCTGCCGTCCTCCTATTCGCCGCCTTGAACGGCCAGGAGCTTGCGCTGCTGCCTCCAGCGCAGCACCTGCCAGACCAGGAACACCATCAGCAGCGGCAGCACCGCCACCAGCACCACGAACCGGTAGGTGTTGTCGACGATCTCGCCGCCGGCGACGGCGGCCAGGACCTGCTCCACCAGATAGAGCCCGTAGAGGCCCAGCAGCAGCCAGCCCTCGAGGCGGCTGATCACACCGTTGGACCAGAAGATCGGCAGGCAGGCCAGGGTGCTGGCCACCATGATCGGCAGGTCGCGGCTGATCATCACCGGGTCCACCGCCAGCCCCTTACCGCCGGACACCACGGCACAGAGGCCCAGGATCACCACCTGGTTGAGCAGGTTGCTGCCCACCACATTGCCGATAGCCAGGTCGGCCTTGCCCCGATAGGCGGCCACCACGGAGGTGACCAGCTCGGGCATGGAGGTGCCGGCCGCCACGATCGTCAGGCCGATCACCGTCTGGCTCACCCCCAGGGCCACGGCGGCCGTGGTGGCCCCCCGCACCAGCAGCTGGGAGCCGAGCACCAGCAGGGCCAGGCCAGCGGCAAGCTTCAGGGCGGCCACCAGCGGGGTGGCCCGTTCCGCTTCGTTGTCGTCGTCCTCGGAATCCTCCGAGGCGGTGCGGATCTCCCAGACGAGATTGGCCACCATCGCGAACAGCAGCGCCACCCCCGCCTGCCAGGTGAGTCGGCCCCCCGAGGCCATGCCCCAGACGGCCATGGAGATGCCCAGCAGCAAGGGCACGTCCCGCCGCACCAGACGGCTCCTGACGCGCAAGGGAACGATGGCCGCGCTGGCGCCAAGCACCACCAGGATGTTGAAGATGTTGCTGCCCACCACGTTGCTGACCGCCAGGTCCGCATCCCCCTGGAGAGTGGAGATCAGACTCACGAACAGTTCCGGGGCGCTGGTGCCGAGGGACACCACCGTCAGGCCGATCACCAGCTGGGGGATGCCCAGCAGCAGGGACAGGGCCACCGCACCGGCCACGAACAGTTCCCCGCCGCCGAACAGCACCAGGATCCCGAGGATGATCTCGACGAAACTGGGCAGCGTGGGCATGGAGGTCCATCGTCAGGCGCTCGATCTTAGGGAGACCCCACCGCGCCACCGGAAGTGACACGCTGGACCTCCCCGTCCCGCCGCCCCCCTGAACCAGGAAACGCTGCTGTTCAAACCCGCCGTGCCGGCCGCCGATGCCCTGCGCACGGTGCTGGCCTTCCCGAGCAGCTATTCGGTGGGGATCACCAGCCTGGGCTACCAGGTGGTGTGGGCCAGCCTGGCGCGCCGCGGCGACCTCGACGTGCGCCGGCTGTTCACCGACCGGGGGGACCCGCCGCACCGCCATTGCGACCTGTTCGGCCTCTCGCTCAGCTGGGAGCTGGACGGACCGGTGCTGCTCGACCTGCTGGAGCGGCAGGGTATCCCCCTGTGGAGTCACCAGCGGGGGGAGGACGACCCGATCGTGTTCGGCGGTGGCCCGGTGCTCACCGCCAACCCCGAACCCCTGGCCCCCTTCTTTGACGTGGTGCTGCTGGGGGACGGCGAGCTGCTGCTGCCCGCCTTCATCGACGCCCTCCAGGCGGCCCGCGCCCTGCCCCGGCCCGAACGCCTGCGGCGGCTGGCCCGGGTTCCCGGGGTCTACGTGCCATCCCTGTATGCCCCCCGCTACGACAGCGATGGCGCCCTGCTCGGTGTGGAGCCCACCGCCGCCGAGGTGCCGGCCACCATCACCAAGCAGACCTGGCGCGGCAACACCCTCAGCCATTCCACGGTGATCACGCCGGAGGCGGCCTGGCCCTCGATCCACATGGTGGAGGTGGCCCGCAGCTGCCCGGAGCTGTGCCGCTTCTGCCTGGCCAGCTACATGACCCTGCCGTTCCGCACCGCCTCCCTCGATGATGGGCTGATCCCGGCGGTGGAGACGGGCCTGGCGGTGACCCAGCGCCTCGGCCTGCTGGGGGCCTCGGTGACCCAGCACCCCCAGTTCGCCGACCTGCTGAGCTGGCTGGATCAGGACCGATTCGAGGGCACCCGGGTCAGCGTCAGCTCGGTGCGGGCCGCCACGGTGACCCCCCAGCTGGGGCGGATCCTGGCCCGGCGGGGCAGCAAGTCACTCACGATCGCGATCGAGAGCGGCAGCGAGCGCATGCGGCGTGTGGTGAACAAGAAGCTGAGCGGCGAGGAGATCTTCGCGGCGGCCCGCTACGCGAAGGAAGGGGGCCTCAGCGGCCTGAAGCTCTACGGCATGGCGGGCCTGCCGAGCGAGGAGGAGGCCGACATCGACGCCACCGCCGACCTGCTGCTGGCCCTCAGGAAGGCCACCCCGGGCCTGCGGCTCAGCCTCGGGGTGAGCACCTTCGTGCCCAAGGCCCACACCCCCTTCCAGTGGGAAGGAGTCCGCCCGGAGGCGGAGAAGCGCCTGCAGCGGCTGGCCCGGCGCCTGCAGCCCAAGGGCATCGAACTGCGACCCGAGAGCTACGGCTGGAGCATCATCCAGGCCCTGCTCTCCCGCAGCGACCGGCGCCTGGCCCCCGTGATCGCCGCGGCCCGCGGCCGCCACGACAGCCAGGGCGGCTGGAAGAGGGCCTACCGGGCGGTGCGGGCCGGGGAGGCGACGGCCCCCGCCGATCTGCCCGTGCCCCTGCCGGCGCCGCCCCCCTGGGAAGAGGTGATCCATGCCAACTGGGACGAGCAGCGGGTGCTGCCCTGGAACCACCTGGAGGGTCCCCTGCCGCCCGCCACCCTGCTCAGGCATCGGCAGGAGGCGCTGGCCGGCGGTAGCAGCGCAGACCCGCCAGCAGCACCCAGCCCGCCACATTGACGCGGCTGTCATAGAGGGGGATGTCGGTGGCGTGCAGGGCCACCAGCACCAGGGCCGCGGCCCACCAGGCCCGGTCGAACAGGGTGCCGCCGGCCATGCCCAGCCAGCCGGCGCGACCCAGCAGCCACAGCACCAGGCCCACCACCAGGACGGCGACCGGCACCCCGTGGCTCATCGCCAGATCGATCGGCAGGTTGTGGGGGTGGCCGTGCCAGAAGCCGGTGCGCATCGGGTAGATGATGCTGAAGGCGGCGGCCCCCCAGCCCAGCCAGGGCCGTTCGGCGATGAGCCCCAGGGCCACCTGCCACTGGGCCAGGCGGGTGATCGCCAGCGGCCGCTGGCCGCCGTGGTCAAGATCGATCAGCCGGCCCCAGATCGCCTCGGGCACCAGCTGCCGGGCCAGCTCCTGCGGGGCCGCCGGCACCCAGGGCAGGGTGGAGAGGCCGATCACCGCCAGCACCACCAGCAGCACCGGCAGCAGCCACAGCCAGCTGCCGGGCCCGGCCACCACGGGCACCGCCAGCATCAGGGCCCCCCAGGCATTGCGGGAATCGGTGAGGAACACGGCCGCCACCAGGCCGGCGGCGATCGCCAGCACCACCCCCCGGCGCCGCCAGCTCAGGCCCCCCTCCATCAGCGCCGCCAGGGTGAAGGGCCAGGCCAGCACCAGCCAGGCCCCGGCGATGTTGGCGTAGTCGAACAGGCCGGCCAGCCGCTCCGGCGGGTTGCCGCCGGCCTTGATGTGCCAGATGATCAGGCCGCCCAGCGCCTGGAACGGGCCGCTCCAGCCCCACCAGATCTGGCCCAGGCCGGTGAGGATCACCGGCACCGTACCGGCCACCAGGGCCAGGGCCACCCGGCGGCGGGCGGCGGGGGTGCCGAGATACACCTGGAAGCCCCAGAAGCCCCAGAAGAAGGGCAGCCAGTTGCCCAGCCCCAGCCAGGCCAGGTCATTGCTGGCGGCCCGGAAGCAGCCCAGCACCATCAGCACCGCCGCCGCCAGCAGCACCACGTTGGCCCGGTCGGCCAGGACCGGGCGGCGACCGCGGCTGCCCAGGATCAGGGCCAGCAGCAGGGCCAGACCGGCCAGGAAGGCGCTGCTGGCCAGCAGGACCATCCCCAGCTGGAAGCAGCGCCAGCCCAGGGGCGTGGCGGCGGCCGGCTTGGGCGCCATCAGGCGCTCGTCGAGGGCGGAAAAACGGATCACCGGAGCGGCGGCGGCAGCAAAGGACCGGCGGCGGGTCCCGGGGCAAGGGTCAATCAAACACGGCGGTCCGGCCCCGGTAGACCATCACCTGGCGGCGCAGAAACAGGCGCACCGCCCGGGCCAGGGCCAGCCGTTCGGTGTCGCGCCCCTTGCGGATCAGGTCCTCCACCTCGTCGCGATGGCCCACGTGCATGGTGGCCTGCTCGATGATCGGCCCCCCGTCCAGCTCCTCGGTGACGAAGTGGGCGGTGGCGCCGATCAGCTTGACCCCCCGCTCCCACGCCCGGTGGTAGGGCTGGGCCCCCTGGAAGGCCGGCAGGAAGGAGTGGTGGATGTTGATCACCTGGGAGAAGCGGTCCAGGAACGCGGGGCTGAGCACCTGCATGTACTTGGCCAGCACCACCAGCTCGATCCGCTCCTCCTCCAGCAGGGCCAGCTGGGCCTGCTCCACCTCCGCCCTGGTGGCCGCCGTGACCGGCAGATGCACGAAGCGGGCGCCGAAATCGTCCGCCAGCGCCTCCAGGTCGGGGTGGTTGGAGATCACCAGGGGCACCTGCATCGGCAGCTCCCCGGAGCGGGTGCGCCAGAGCAGGTCCACCAGGCAGTGGTCCTGGCGGCTGACGAAGATCGCCACCCGGGGCAGGGCATCGGAGAAATGCACCTGGCCCTCGCCACTGAGGCGCCCCGCCAGGGCCGCGACGGCGGGAACGATCGCCTCACGGGGCAGGCCGAACCCCTCCAGGGCCCATTCGATCCGGCTCAGGAACAGCCCCGCCCCCGCATCGGTGTGGTGGTCGGCATGGAGGATGTTGCCGCCGTTGGCGGCCACCCAGCCCGAAAGTTCGCTCACCAGCCCTGGCCGATCGGGGCAGATCAGCTGCAGGATCGCCGTGGGGCAACGCATCAATGAATCCGGAACGGATCGGTCGGAAGCTGCATCGTGGCGCAGTCGGGCCGGTAAAGTCACGGCGCCAGCCACGTCACTGCACCGTCCCATGGCCGTCGCGTCGATCCCTGCGCCCCTCTCCCTGATGGGTGTCCTGCGCCGCCTCAGCCTGCTCGCCGTGGCCCTGGTGCTCAGCGTTTCCCTGGTGGCCTGCTCGGGCGACCAGACCCGCAAGCCGCCGACGATCAGCCCGGAGGACATGACCCTGATCGCCCGCCAGGCCGAAGGGTTCCTGGCCGCGAAGGAGCGCCTGCCGGAACTGGCCGACCTGGTCAACGACCGCAACTGGGTGTTCACCCGCAACCTGATCCACGGTCCGATGCAGGATCTGGGCCGTCAGATGCTCTACATCAACCAGCGCCTGCTGCCGGCCGACCGGGCCGAGGCGACCAAGCGGGCCACCAAGCTGAAGGCGTCCCTGGCCAAGCTCGATGAGGCCGCCCGTCTGCAGGACGGTGAGAACCTGCGCAAGGACTACATCAAGGTGGCCACCGGCTTCAGCTCCTATGCCGAGGTGATCCCCGCCGAGGCCATCGCCTTGGCCGAGACCTTCGCCGCCGAAGCCAAGGTCTCCAACGCCGTGCCGCCGGCCCCGTCCCCCACCACCCCCGCGCCCCAGCCCGTCGCCAGCGGCGACGACGCCTGATCCGCCCCCCACGGGCCCCGCAACCCCTCCTGAGGCGGCAGGGTCCCCGTCGGCCGCTTCCGGCACCTCCGTCATCGTGGTCGGAGGGGGGATCGTGGGACTGGCCTGCGCCTGGTGGCTCCAGGGCCGTGGCCACACGGTGCTGCTGCTTGATGGCGCCGGCCGGGGCGAAGGCCCCGGGCGCAGCGGCAGCCTGGCCGCCCTCGGGGTGCTGATGGCCGACAGCTTCCACCGCGACCGGGGCCGGGCCTGGGAGCTGCGGCAGCGCAGCCTCGAGCTCTGGAGCCGGTGGCGCCACGAGCTGGCCCGGCGGGGCCATCCGATCCCCTACCGCTCCGGGGTGCTGCTGCTGGCGGCCGATGGGGCCGAGGAGGAACGGCTCGCGGCACTGGGGGCCCGCAAGCGGGCCCTGGGCCTGCCCCTGGAGCCCTGGGACCGGCGGCGGCTGGATCAGCTCGAACCCGGCCTGCCCCAGCCGACGCTGGCCGGGCTCCACTCCGGCCGCGACGGCCAGCTCGATCCCGGATCGGCCCTGGCCGCCCTGGCGGCGGACGGCCGCGAACGGGGCCTGACCCTGCGGACGGAGACGGCCGTGGCCCTGCGGCCCGAAGGGGGCGGCTGGCGGGTGGAGCTGGCCGGTGGCGGCGTGGAGCGGGCGGCGTGGGTGGTGCTGGCGGCGGGCAACGCCAGCGGCAGGCTGCTGGAGGCCGCGGCGGGGGTGACCGCGGGGGTGGAGACCGGCGGGGATGGTGGCCCCTGGGTGCTGGAGCCGGTGCTGGGCCAGGCCCTGGAGTTGGAGCTGGACAGGCCTCTGCCGACCCACTGGCCCGGGGCGGTGGTGTGGCGGGGCATCAACCTGGTGCCCCGTCCCGACCTGGAGGGGGGCCGGCGCCTGTGGCTGGGGGCGACCCTGGAGCCGGGCCGCGAGGCCGACCCGGACCAGCTCAGCGGGCTGCGGGACCTGGGCGGGGCGGCACCGGCGTGGCTGCGGCAGGCGCGGGTGGTGCGCCGCTGGCAGGGCCTGCGCCCCCGCCCCCTCGGCCGGCCGGCCCCCCTGCTGGAGCAGCCGGCACCGGGACTGCTGATGGCGAGCGGCCACTACCGCAACGGCATCCTGCTGGCCCCCGCCAGCGCCGCCTGGGTGGCCGGCCAGATCGAGGCCCGCCCCTCCGGCGCCTGAACGGGGCGGCAGCCATGAAAAAAGCCCCCCTGGTGCGGGGGGCCGTGGTGGGATCGGCGGCACTCGGCCGTTGGATCACTTGCTCTCGGTGAACTCGGCGTCGATGACGTCATCGGCGGCCGAAGCGGTGCCGTTGCCATTGCCACCGGGGGCGGCGCCGGCGGCGGCACCCTCGGCGCCGGCCTGCTGGTACACGGAGGCACCGGCGGCATAGAGGGCTTTCTGGAGTTCCTCGAGGCTGGCCTTGATGGCCGGGGAATCGTCCTTCTCGAGGGCCTCCTTGAGGTCCTTGGCGAAGCCCTCCACCTTGGCCTTGTCCTCGGCGGCCACCTTGTCGCCAAGTTCGCCCAGCTGCTTCTCGGACTGGTAGATGAGGGTCTCGGCCTGGTTCCTCAGATCGATCTTCTCCCGCTTCTCCTTGTCGGCGGCGGCGTTGGCCTCCGCGTCCTTCACCATCTTGTCGACTTCGTTGTCGCTGAGGGTGGAGGCGCCGGTGATCGAGATGCTCTGCTCCTTGCCGCTGCCCTTGTCCTTGGCGGTGACGCTGAGGATGCCGTTGGCGTCGATGTCGAAGGTGACCTCGATCTGGGGCACGCCACGGGGGGCCGGGGGGATGCCGTCGAGGCGGAAGGTGCCCAGCGACTTGTTGTCGGAGGCCATCTCCCGCTCGCCCTGCAGCACGTGGATCTCCACGTTCGTCTGGCCGTCGACGGCGGTGGAGTACACCTCCGACTTCTTGGTGGGGATGGTGGTGTTGCGGGTGATCATCTTGGTCATCACGCCGCCGAGGGTTTCCACGCCCAGGGAAAGCGGGGTGACATCGAGCAGCAGGATGTCCTTGACCTCGCCGGCCAGCACACCGCCCTGGATGGCGGCACCCACGGCCACCACCTCATCGGGGTTGACGGTCTGGTTGGGGGTCTTGCCGGTGATCCGCTTGACCAGCTCCAGCACGGCGGGGATGCGGGTGGAGCCGCCCACCATGACGATCTCGTCGAGCTCGCTGGTGGAGAGCTTGGCGTCCTTGAGAGCCTGCTCCACCGGCACCCGGCAGCGGTCGATCAGCTTGGAGGCCAGCTCCTCGAACCTGGCCCGGGTGAGGGTGAGGTCGAGGTGCTTGGGGCCCTCGGGGGTGGCGGTGATGAAGGGCAGATTGATCTCGGCCTGGGTGGCGCTGGAGAGTTCGATCTTGGCCTTCTCGGCCGCCTCGGTGAGGCGCTGCAGGGCCTGCTTGTCCTGGCGCAGGTCGATGCCCTCGTTGGCCTTGAAGCTGTCGGCCAGGTGATCGACGATCACCTTGTCGAAGTCGTCGCCGCCGAGGTGGGTGTCACCGCTGGTGGAGAGCACCTCGAAGACACCGTCGCCCACTTCCAGCACGGAGACGTCGAAGGTGCCGCCGCCGAGGTCGAAGACGAGGATGCGCTCGTTGCTCTTGCGATCCAGGCCGTAGGCCAGGGCGGCCGCGGTGGGCTCGTTGATGATGCGCAGCACCTCGAGGCCGGCGATCTTGCCGGCGTCCTTGGTGGCCTGGCGCTGGGAGTCGTTGAAGTACGCCGGAACGGTGATCACCGCCTGGGTGACGGTTTCACCCAGGTACTTGCCGGCGTCCTCGGCCAGCTTGCGCAGCACTTCGGCCGAGATCTCCTCGGGGGCGAACTGCTTGCTGAGCACTGGGCACTTGATCTTGACGTTGGAGCCGGCCTTCTCGACGCCGTAGCTGACTTCCTTCGACTCCTCGTTTACCTCATCGACCCGGCGGCCGATGAAGCGCTTGACGGAATAGAACGTGTTCTCCGGATTCATGACCGCCTGGCGCTTGGCGATCTGTCCGACCAGCTTGTCCTGGTTCTTCGTGTAGGCCACCACCGACGGCGTCGTGCGGAAGCCCTCGGCGTTGGCGATCACCGTGGGCTTGCCGCCCTCCATCACGGCGACGCAGCTGTTCGTGGTGCCGAGGTCAATACCGACGACCTTGCCCATGGATGACCACCTCCTGGTGTGGATGAATGTCTGACTGGAGCCATCTTCCGCATCCGGGGTTCACCCAGGCGAGGGGTGGTTCCCGAACCGGTGCCGTACCGGGGGGCGGGTCTGGGCCTGTCGGAGCCTGGGATCCGGGGGATCTACGGTCGGGCGGCAGCTGCTCCCCCGAGCCCATGGCGACCCCACAGGCAGCACCGGTGATCGGTGGTGGCACCGCCCTGGCGGGGGTGCTGGGGGATCCGGTGCGCCACTCCCTCTCGCCGGCGATGCACAACGCCGCCCTCGCCGCCCTGGGCCTCGACTGGGCCTACCTGGCCCTGCCGGTGGCGGCGGCGGACCTGACCGTGGTGCTGCAGGGCCTGGAGGCGATCGACTGCCGCGGTCTCAACGTCACCCTGCCCCACAAGCAGGCCGCGGCCGCGCTGGCGCAGGAGCTGACGCCCCTGGCGCGGCGGCTGGAGGCGGTGAACACCCTGGTGCGACGGGAGGGCGGCGGCTGGCTGGGTGCCAACACCGATGTGGAGGGGTTCCTGGCGCCGCTGCGGTCCCTGGCCGCCCGCGAGGCCCTGGTGCTGGGCTGCGGCGGCAGCGCCCGGGCGGTGGTGGCGGGTCTGGTGGAGCTGGGCCTGGAGCGCATCCGGGTGGCGGGCCGCGACGGCCGCCGCCTGGCGCGATTCCTCGCCTCCTGCGCCGACTGGGCCCCCGGCCTGGAGCCCCTGGCCTGGGAAGCCGGGGCGGCAGGTCAGCCGGATCCCCTGGCCGCGGCGCTGGCGGGCGCCGACCTGGTGGTGAACACCAGCCCGGTGGGCATGGCCTCCGGCGGGGATCCGGCGGCGGCGGGCCGCTCGCCCCTGACCCCGGAGCAGGTGGCCCTGCTGCGGCCGGCCGCCACGGTCTACGACCTGATCTACACACCCCGGCCCACGGTCCTGCTGCGGCTGGCCGGGGCCCGGGGCTGCCGCACCATCGACGGCCTGGAGATGCTGGTGCAGCAGGGGGCCGCCTCCCTGCGGCTCTGGAGCGGCCGGCCGGACGTGCCGGTGATCGCCATGCGGGAGGCCGCCCTGGCCCGGCTGGGGCCCCCCTAGCCTGCGGGAACCGTCCGCCCCCGAGCCAGCGCCCCATGGAAGGTCCCCCGATCTGGCAGCGGCTGCTGGGAGCCCTGGCCTACCTGCTGCCCCTGAGCGATGCCCTGCGCTTCGGGCAGGCCCTGTTCGACATGTTCCCGCTGCTGCAGTGGCTGGCGCTGCCGGCCCTGCCCCTGGTGTTCCTGGAGCAGGTCATTCCCTTCGGCGGCCTGGTGCTGTTCCTGCTGCTGTTCCTGCTGGTGGTGCGCAACCCCCGGGTGCCCTACCCGATCCGCTTCAACGTGCTGCAGGCGATCCTGATCGACATCGTGCTGGTGCTGCTCAGCCTGGCCTTCGACACGGTGCTGGCACCCCTCGGCGCCGGCTTCGCCGTCCGCACCCTGTCGAACACGATCTTCCTGGGCACGGTGCTGCTGGTGCTGTTCTCCGTGGTCCAGAGCCTGCGGGGCAAGGAGGCCGACATTCCCACCGTCTCCGAGGCGGTGCGGATGCAGCTCTACTGAACAGCTCCGCTGACGGGGGCCACGGCGCTGCGATAGGGTCTGGAATCCGTCGCTGACGGGCCCCGGTGCCCATCAGCCCCTCCCCAGGCGACCATGACGCAGCCCTATTACGAAACGATGTACATCCTCCGGCCGGACATCCCGGAGGAGGAAGTGGAGACCCACGTCGCCAAGTACCGCGACATCGTCGTCGAGGCCGGCGCCGAAGTGCTCGACACCCAGATGCGCGGCAAGCGCCGCTTGGCCTACCCGATCGCCAAGCATCGGGAAGGTATCTACGTGCAGCTCAACCACAGCGGCGACGGCCAGCAGGTGGCCGTGCTGGAGCGGGCCATGCGTCTCTCCGAGGACGTGATCCGCTATCTCACCGTGATCCAGGACGGTCCCATGCCCCCGCCCCGCAGCGTCCCCGGCGCGGCGGTCGAGGTGGCCCCCACCGAAGCGGCGACGGCCTGAACCGGCTTGTTCTCCCTGGATCACTGGGCCTACAGTCCGCCCAATGGGTGCTAGGCGATGACGGCGACGGACAGGTCCACGGACGGCGATGAGGCCGGCCCGGAAGGCAGACCGGCGTCACGGGGGCTGCCGGCCCAGCCGGCCTTCCCCCCTTCCACCTGGCCCTCCAGTCCACCGCCACCGGCTGCCTCCGTGCTGACGCCCGGCCAGCCGGTGGCCCCCGTTTCGGTGCCACCGCCCACCAGCTTCAGTTTCGGGGAGGTCCCCGCCTCCCACGATCCGGCCCCCATCGTCGACGAGGCCGTCGCTGACGACCTGGGCCATGCGCTGGCGTCCGCCCCCCCTGGGGCCGCGGCTGCGCCGGGAGCAGCGGCGACGGCCGTCCCTGGCCCCACCACGGCCAGCCCCACCAGCCTGGCCATCACCACCACCGGCCCCGACGCCCAGCAGCTGGAGATGGAGCTGGCCGCCGCCCGCGATGAGCTCAAGGCCCTGCACGAAATGCTGGAGGACCTGCCGGAGATCTTCGAGCGCAAGTTCCAGCAGCGGCTGGCCACGGTGATGGAGCACCAGAAGCACCTGCTCGCCGACAACCAGGCCCTGCGGGATCGGCTCTACAGCCTCAACCCCGCCGCGGCCGACGGGCCGCCCCCCGGATCAGGCCGCCCCCAGCCCCTGCTGGTGCCCACCGTGGCCCGGAAGCAGGGCTGGGGCCAGGCCCTGAAGCGGGCCCTGCGGCTGGGGGGCCCGGACGCCGCCAGCCGCTCGGATCGGGAGGGACGCGGCGGTGAAGGGGCGCCCCAGAAGATCAGTCGCCACGACGACGGGCGGCCCATAACCGCGTAGGCATCCCCCAGACGTAGATGAATCCCTCGGCGGCCCGGTGGTCGAAGAGGTCCTCGGCGCCGTAGGTGGCCATGTCGGGGACGTAGAGGCTGTCGCTGGCGCTGGAGCGTCCCACCACCGTGGCGCTGCCCTTCTGCAGGCGGATCCGCACCAGGCCGTTGACCGTGGCCTGGGTGCGGTCGAGGAAGCCGTCGAGGGCGTCCTTCAGGGGCCCGAACCAGAGGCCCTGGTACACCAGATCCGCCCAGCTCATCTCGATCTGGCGCTTGTAGCGCAGCACGTCGGCGGCCAGGGTGAGGCTCTCCAGCTCCTGGTGGGCCCGGATCAGCAGCAGCAGACCCGGGGTCTCGTAGATCTCCCGGCTCTTGATGCCCACCACCCGGTTCTCGATCATGTCGAGGCGGCCGAAACCATGGGCCCCCGCCAGGGCATTGGCCCGGCGGATGAGGGCGACCGGATCGAGGCGCTCGCCGTCGATGGCCACCGGATTGCCCTGCTCGAAGGCGATCTCCACCACCTGCCCCTCGGCCGGGGCGTCCGCCACCGACCGGGTCATGGCGAAGACCTCCTCCGGCGGCTCCACCATCGGATCCTCCAGGGGGCCGGCCTCGATGCTGCGGCCCAGCAGGTTGAGGTCGATCGAGTAGGGGGACTTCTTGCTCACCGGCGCCGGGATGTCGCAGCGCTCGCCGTAGGCGATCGTCTCCTCCCGGCTCATGCCCCACTCCCGGGCCGGGGCCAGCACCTTGAGGTCCGGGGCCAGGGCGCCGATGGCGACGTCGAAGCGCACCTGGTCGTTGCCCTTGCCGGTGCAGCCGTGGGCCACCGCGTCGGCCCCCACCTCGCGGGCCACCTCGACGAGGCGGCGGGCGATCAGGGGCCGGGCCAGGGCCGTGGAGAGGGGGTAGCGCCCCTCATAGAGGGCATTGGCGCGGATGGCCGGGAAGGCGAACTCGCGGATGAACGGCTCGATCAGATCGTCCACCAACGACTGGCTGGCGCCCGCGGCGAGGGCCTTGAGACGGATCGGCTCGAGCTCATCCCCCTGGCCGAGGTCGGCGGCGAAGGTGATCACCTCCTTCACGCCCCACTCGCGCATCAGGTAGGGGATGCAGACGCTGGTGTCGACACCACCGGAATAGGCGAGCACCACCCGCTCGGCACGCGGCGTGCCCACGGGCGATTCAGCGCCCGCCCCCTGCTGCCCCAACGTCGCCATCCGTGCCGCTCCTGCGCTGTGGCGCCCGATTCTGGCGCCTGGGGGTCATTCTCCCCCCTGGTCCGCCGGCGGCAGCCGCCAGCGCAGCAGCACCACCAGGGCCAGCAGCAGCGGCGGCCCCAGCACCAGGGCGGCCACCAGCGCCGGCTGGACCGGCAGGGGCCGGGGCCAGCGCAGGCCGGCGGCGGCCAGCAGGGTGCTGAGCAGGAGGGCCGCCGACCAGAGCCGGCCCACCTCCAGGAACTTGGACGGGGTCATGGGGGCGGCGCGATAGAGTGGTGAGTCGGTCCTTGACGACCCAGCCTGACGGCATGAGCATTCTCGACACCATCAACCCCTCCCTGACCCGCTACGGGCGCAACGAGCCGGCGCCGGTGCTGCCGCTGCGGGATGAGCCCGACCTGCTGAGCCTGCTGGAGGCCAGCGGCCGCCTGGTCGCCGACGAGGAGACCGCCAGCACCGATGTGAGCACGGTGGAGGAGGAGGAGCTGTCGGCGCTGATGGGCGAGAAGGAGGATTACAACCCGGCCGACGAGCCCTCGGAGGAAGACTGGGAGGACTGACGGCCCGCGCCGGCTCCACCCTGCAGCGTTTCCGATGGCCTCCCGCGACGGCCGCCTGCCTGCGGCCCTGCTCGCCCTGATCCTGCTGGGCGCCTGCCTGGCCAGCGATGCCCTGGTGGCCAATTCCATGCTGACCCTGCCGCTGGTGGTGGCGGCCCTGGTCAGCGCCGGTGTGGCGGCCCTCGGGGTGCCGCGGCTGCGGGCCCTGAAGCTCGGCCAGGTGATCCGCGATGAGGGGCCCCAGGCCCACCACAGCAAGGCGGGCACCCCCACCATGGGGGGCCTGCTGGTGGTGCCCGTGGGGGTGCTGGTGGGGGGGCTGATCAGCCCGGAGGATCCCCGCCCGCTGGCGGTGGCGGCGGTCACCCTGGCCTACATGGCGATCGGCGCCGTCGACGACTGGCGCAGCCTCACCCGACGCACCAACACGGGCCTGAGCCCCCGGGGCAAGCTGCTGCTGCAGGCCCTGGCCGCCGTCGGCTTCCTGGTCTGGGCCCACCAGGGTGGCTGGCTGGGGGGTGGGGTGCCGGGGGATCTGGGGCTGCCCTTCGGCCGGGTGCTGACCCTCGGCCTGCTGATCTGGCCCCTGGCCCTGTTCGTGTTCCTGGCCGAGAGCAACGCCACCAACCTCACCGACGGGCTCGACGGCCTGGCCGCCGGCTGCGGCGCCGTGGTGTTCACCGGCATGGGACTGCAGCTGATGCTGCGGGGGCACGGGGGCGATCCGGTGCTGGCCGCCTTCTGCACCGCCATGGCGGGCTGCTGGCTCGGCTTCCTCAGCCAGAACCGCCATCCGGCGCGGGTGTTCATGGGCGACACCGGCTCCCTGGCCATGGGGGCGGCCCTCTCCTCGGTGGCGCTGCTCACCGACAGCCTCTGGCCCCTGCTGCTGATGGGCGGGGTGTTCCTGGCCGAATCCCTCTCGGTGATCCTGCAGGTGGGGGTGTTCAAGGCCACCAAGGGACCCGACGGCCAGGGGCGCCGCCTGTTCCGCATGGCGCCGCTGCACCACCACTTCGAACTCGGGGGACTGCCGGAGCAGCAGGTGGTGCTCGGTCTCTGGGGCGCCAGCCTGATACTGGTGCTGGTGGGGCTGGTGCTGCTGCCCTGAGCAGCCGCTGTCCTGTCGCCGATCCCGGCGATTCCCCGCCCCTCCGTCGCATCCCCGGCCATGGCGTTTTTCACCTGGAAGGAAACGGGCCTCACCGCCGACTGCGCCAGCCTGGAGGCGATGGCGGCGCGCTTCGAGGAGGCGGCCGCCCTGATGCGCCGCATGGCCGATGAGGGCTTCAAGGTGGAGCGCCATCCGGAGGGGCAGCGCATCACCCACCCCGATCCGGCGGTGTTCGGCGCCTACGGCTTCGTGAGCGAGGAATCGGCCGAAAGCCAGCTCACCCTGCTGGACGAGCCCGGTGCCTGAGGGCGGGGCCCCTCAGCGGCGCAGGTATCCCACCAGCCACACCAGCACGAACGCCAGGGACGACACCCCGAGGTAGACCAGCGTCCAGGTCTGGAAGTCGGTGACGCTCCAGCCGAAGGGCAGCAGCCCGTTGGCCGCGTCACCGGCGGTGCTGAAGGCGAGGATTCGGGGGGCCAGGCTGCTGGAGGCCAGGGGGCCGAAGCTCTGGGGGAGCAAGGGGAGAGCCGCGGGCATCGCGGCAGGTTAGGGGAAGGGGCAGGTGCCGCGTCAGGATCGCCTGATCCGCACACCCCCCAGCCATGGCACCAGGCCCTTCCCCCTTCCCGCGGACGGTGATGCTGCTGGGCAGCGGTGAACTGGGCAAGGAGGTGGCCATCGCCGCCCAGCGACTCGGCTGCCGCGTCATCGCCGTCGACCGCTACGCCGGTGCCCCCGCCATGGCGGTGGCGCAGGTGAGCGAGGTGGTGGCCATGGCCGACCCCGAGGCCCTCAAGGCGGTGGTGCGGCGCCATCGGCCCGACGTGGTGATTCCGGAGATCGAGGCCCTGGCGGTGGATGCCCTGGCCGAACTGGAGGCGGAGGGTCTCACCGTGATTCCCACCGCCCGGGCCACGGCGGTGACGATGAATCGCGACCGCATCCGGGACCTGGCCGCCGGCGGGCTGGGGCTGCGCACCGCCCGCTTCGCCTACGCCGAAAGCGCCGATGAACTGGCGGCGGCGGCGCCGCCGCTGGGCTGGCCGGTGGTGGTGAAGCCGGTGATGAGCTCCTCGGGCAAGGGGCAGAGCGTGGTGCACGGCCCCGAGGGGATCGAAGCCGCCTGGGAAGCAGCGATGGCCGGGGCCCGCGGGGAGGGGGCGCGGGTGATCGTGGAGGAGTTCCTGCGCTTCGGCCTCGAGATCACCCTGCTGACCGTGCGCCAGTGGCAGGGGCCCACCCTGTTCTGCCCGCCGATCGGCCACATCCAGGAACGGGGTGACTACCAGTGCAGCTGGCAACCGGCCCGGCTGGGGGAGGAGCAGCTGGCGGCGGCCCAGGCGATGGCGAAGGCCGTCACCGACGACCTGGGCGGCGCCGGCCTGTTCGGGGTGGAGTTCTTCCTCTGCGGCGAGCCCGGCAGCGAGGAGGAGGAGGTGGTGTTCTCCGAGCTGTCGCCGCGGCCCCACGACACCGGCCTGGTGACGCTGGTGGGCCAGAACCTGAGCGAATTCGAGCTGCACCTGCGGGCCGTGCTGGGGCTGCCGATCCCGGAGATCCGCAGCCTCGGAGCGGCGGCCTCCCGGGTGATCCTGGCCGGAGCGGATGTCCCGCCGGGTGCCGGCAGCCCCACCTACCGGGGGCTGGAGCAGGCCCTGGCGGTGCCGGACACCCAGGTGCTGATCTTCGGCAAACCGGAGGCCCGGCCCTGGCGGCGCCTGGGGGTGGCCCTGGCCCGCGGCGACGATGAGGCGGACGCCCGCCGGCGCGCCGACGGGGCTGCGGCCCGTGTGCAGGTGCAGACCAGCCGATAAACCGTCGCCACCACTGGTTTTTCGCCGCTTCGGCGCCTATGGTGCGCCCCTGCGGGTAGCACAATGACTCAGGCCCATTCCCCCTCGAGGCTCTCTCGCTCCCGGAAGACGCGGCAGAAGCGGGAACTCGGGGCGGTGGCGCTGCCGGAGAAAACCGGCGCCAGGCCCGATCCGAAGCAGCGGCCCCCGGCCCCGCAGCGGTCCCGCCGCCGGCCCCTGGTCACCTTCGGCATCGGTGTCGCCGTCGGAGCCTTGGTGGCGGGCCCCCTGCCGGCCCGGATCGCCCCCTTCCTGGCGGGCCTGATTCCCAGTTCCCGCGGCATCGGCGCGGTGCTGAATCCCCTCACGATCGACAACCGGCCGATCCTCGTGCTCGGCCGCGACGCCGTCGGTGAAAACACCGACGTGATGTTCACCGTGCGGCTCGATGGCGACATCACCCACATCACCCAGGTGCCGCGGGACACCTTCATCGAATCGCCCCAGCTGGGGGTGGTGAAGGCCAACTCCCTGTTCGCCCTCGGCGGCATCCAGACCGCCAAGGCGGAAGTGGGCACCCTGCTGGGCACCCCGGTGGAGCGCTACCTCAAGGTGAACCTGGACGCCGTCAACAAGCTGGCCGAAGCCCTCGGAGGCGTCGAGGTGGATGTGCCCAAGCGCATGTACTACGTCGACAACGCCCAGGGCCTCTACATCGACCTCTACCCCGGCAGGCAGCTGCTGAAGGGCAAGGAACTGGAGGGGTTCCTGCGCTTCCGTCACGACGAGCGGGGCGACCTGGGCCGGATGGAACGCCAGCGGCTGGTGATGGCCCAGGTGTTCAGCAAGCTGGCCCAGCCGGCCACGATCGCGAAGCTGCCGGCCCTGCTGGAGATCGCCGGCACCGACATGGTCACCGACCTCTCGCCGATCGAGATGACCCAGCTGATGTCCGCCCTCGGCAAGACGAAGCTGAGCACCCAGCGGGTGCCCGGCCGGCTCTACTGGCACAACGACCTCAGCTACTGGATGCCCGACAGCAACCAGGCCTACCCCAGCGGCAGCGGCGAGGAGCCGCTGCCCTGAGGCCTCAGGGGGTGCGCCAGCCGGCGGTGAGCTCGGCCAGCAGCTGGGCCAGCCCCTCCTGTTTCGGCAGGGCGGCCTCCGCCGCCCACTCGATCTCCTGGATCCTGGCGTCTTCCAGACCCAGCAGCTCCACCAGGTGGCGGTAGGCCACCCGCTCCTGGGCGTTGATGCTGGGTTCCGCCGGTGAGCGCCGGCCCACCCGCACCATCATGTAGCTGAGCTTCAGGGCCAGCTGGCGGTCGTCGGAGCCCGGGAGCTGGGCGACCAGGTCGTCCAGGCCGGAGACCGGCAGCCGCTCGGCCAGGAAGGCCTCCAGCTGCGCATCGCCGAGGCTGTCGGGACTGCCGCCGTGCAGCTGGCTGGCCACCTGTTCGGCCAGCAGCTCCCGCTCCGGCTTGGAGCATTCGCCGTCGGCCCAGGCGACGGTGCAGACGATGCGCAGCAGGGCCGCCTGGGTGGGGGTGAGTTCAGCCATGGGTCAGGCCGCGAGGGGGATGGGGGGATGCTGCTCCAGCACGTGGCGCAGGTAGCGGCCGGTGTGGCTGGCGGGGTTCTGGGCCACGGTCTCGGGGGTGCCGACGGCCACGATCCGGCCCCCCTTGTCCCCGCCCTCGGGCCCCAGGTCGACCAGCCAGTCGGCGCAGCGGATCACATCCAGGTTGTGCTCGATCACCAGGATCGAATTGCCCTTGTCCACCAGACGCTGCATCACGTCCATGAGCTTGTGGACGTCGTAGAAGCTCAGGCCCGTGGTGGGTTCGTCGATCAGGTAGAGGGTCTTGCCGGTGGCGCGGCGGGAGAGCTCGGTGGCCAGCTTCACCCGCTGGGCCTCACCGCCGGAGAGGGTGGGGGCGGGCTGGCCCAGCTTGATGTAGCCGAGGCCCACGTCCACCAGGGTGCTGAGGCGGTCGCCGGCCTGGGGGATGGCGGCGAACACCTCGGCGGCCTGCTCCACCGTCATCTCCAGCACGTCGGCGATGGTGTGGCCCCGGAAGGTGACCTGCAGGGTCTCGCGGTTGTAGCGGGCCCCCTTGCAGACGTCGCACTGGACATAGACGTCGGGGAGGAAGTTCATCTCGATCACGTTCACCCCCTGGCCGCTGCAGGCCTCGCAGCGGCCGCCCTTGACATTGAAGCTGAACTGGCCCACCTGATAGCCGCGGGCCTTGGCCTCCACCGTGGCGGCGAACACCTGGCGGATGGGATCGAAGGCGCCGGTGTAGGTGGCGGGGTTGGAGCGGGGGGTGCGGCCGATCGGCGACTGGTCGATGACGATCACCTTGTCGATCGCCTTGATGCCCCGCAGCTCCTCGAGTCCGGTGGGAAAGGGCACCTTCATGCCCAGGCGGTTCTCGAGGGCCGGGTGCAGCAGCTCGTTCACCAGGGTGCTCTTGCCGCTGCCGCTCACCCCGGTGACGCACACCAGCCGGCCGAGGGGGATCTCCACGTCGATGCCCTGGAGGTTGTTGCGGCTGCAGTTCACCAGGGTGAGCCGGCGGCTGCCGGCATCGCGGCGCTCGGCGGGGGTGGGGATGGAGCGGCGACCGCTCAGGTAGGCCCCGGTGAGGGAGGCCTCGGCGGCCAGAAGGTTCTCCAGGGAGCCCTCGGCGACGATGTGGCCGCCATGGACGCCGGCGCCGGGACCGATGTCCACCAGGTAATCGGCGGCGCGGATCGTGTCCTCGTCGTGCTCCACCACGATCAGGGTGTTGCCCAGGTCGCGCAGCTTGGTGAGGGTGGCCAGCAGGCGGTCGTTGTCGCGCTGGTGCAGGCCGATGCTGGGCTCGTCGAGCACGTACAGAACGCCGGTGAGGCCGGCACCGATCTGGGTGGCCAGGCGGATCCGCTGGGCCTCCCCGCCGGAGAGGGTCATGGCGGGCCGATCCAGGCTCAGGTAATCCAGGCCCACATCCAGCAGGAACTTCAGCCGCATGCGGATCTCCCGCAGCACCAGGTCGCCGATCTGGATCTGGCGGCTGCTGAGCAGGGGCTCGGCCCCTTCATGGGCACCCACCCCCATCAGGGCCTCGATCCGCTCCAGGCTGTCGGCCACGCTCACGGACGTGAGCTCATGGATGGCGTAGGGACCCACCCGCACCGCCAGGGCTTCGGGGCGCAGCCGCAGGCCGTGGCAGCTGGCGCAGGGCACCAGCTCCAGGTACTTCTCCAGCTTCTGGCGCACCGATTCGCCGCTGGCATCGCGCAGCTGGCGCTCCAGGATCGGCAGGATCCCCTCGAAGGGCCGCACATAGCCCTCGCTCTTGCGGTAGCGGCTGTCGGCCTTGATGGCGATCGGCTCCTGGCTGCCGTGCAGCAGCACCGTGCGCTGGGCGTCGGTGAGCTGGTTCCAGGGGGTCTTGAGCTCGAATCCGAAGGCCTCGCCGACGCTGAACAGCAGGGAGAAGTAGTAGCTGTTCTCCTTGTCGCTCCAGGGGGCGATGGCGGCGTACACCGGCAGGGAGGGATCGGGCACCACCCGCTCCACCGTGAACTTGCGCAGGTGGCCGATGCCGTGGCAGTCGGGGCAGGCGCCGTAGGGGCTGTTGAAGGAGAACAGCCGGGGCGAGAGCTCCTCCATCACCGCCCCGTGCACGGGGCAGGCGAAGTTCTCGGAGTAGAGCCGCTCCCGCTCCACCCCCTCGGGCAGGGATTCATCGGCCTTGGGCACCACCTCCACCAGGGCCAGGCCCTCGCCCCGCTTGAGGGCGGTGCGCAGGGAATCGGTGAGCCGCTCGTTGATTCCCTCGCGGGCCACCAGCCGGTCGACCACCACCTCGATGTGGTGGGCGTGGTTCTTGTCGAGCTCGATGTTGTCGGCCAGCTCGCGCACCTCGCCGTTGATCCGCACCCGGGCGAAGCCCTCGGCCACCAGGCCGGCCAGCAGCTTCACGTGGGTGCCCTTCTTGCCCCGCACCACGGGCGCCAGCAGCTGGTAGCGGGTGCCCTCCGGCAGGGTGAGGATCTGGTCCACCATCTCGTCGATGGACTGGGGCTTGATCGAGCGGTCGCACTGGGGGCAGTGGGGTTCGCCGGCGCGGCCGTAGAGGAGCCGCAGATAGTCCTGGATCTCCGTCACCGTGCCGACGGTGGAGCGGGGGTTGTGGCTGGGGGACTTCTGGTCGATCGAGATGGCGGGCGAGAGCCCCTCGATCGCATCCACGTCCGGCTTGTCCACCTGGCCGAGGAACTGGCGGGCGTAGGCGGAGAGGCTCTCCACGTAGCGCCGCTGGCCCTCGGCGAAGATCGTGTCGAAGGCGAGGGAGCTCTTGCCGCTGCCGCTCACGCCGGTGAACACCACCATCCGGTTGCGCGGGATGGTGAGATCGACGTTGCGCAGGTTGTGCTGCCGGGCCCCGCGGACCCGGATCACATCCTCGAGGCTGCCGCCGGTGAGGGTGCGCAGGGCGATGTCGGGTGAGGGGGCGGCATCCTCCGGGAGCTTGCCGGAGGTGCCGTTGCCGGGAGCCGCGCTCTTGCTGGAGGATCCGACGCGGGCACGGGGCATGGGGGGCGGTCGGCAGCCGATGAGTCTACGGGGGATGGCCCTGGGACAGGCTCAGGCCAGGGCCGGCAGGGGGGCGGCGGCGCCGCAGAGCTCCAGGCTCACGTCCCAGAGGCGCCGGCACTGGTCGGCATCAAGGGCGGCCGGGGCGATGCGCACCTCCGTGGGCCAGCCCCGCAGGCCGCCCCACTGGTCGGGTCCGTAGTGGCCACCCGGCCTGGCCTCGGGCGCGGTGGCGGCGAACAGCTGGGGCAGGGCCCCCATGGCGGCGCTCTGGAAGAGCGGATCCATCAGCCGGTAGGCCAGGGGCTCGAACCAAGAGCCGGTGGCGGCGATCGAGGCGGGCTGGAGGTTGGTGCGGGCGAAACCGGGGTGGGCCGCCAGCGACAGGACGGGGCTGCCCTGGTCGGCGAGGCGCCGCTGCAGCTCCAGGGCGAACATCACGTTGGCCAGCTTGCTCTGGCCGTAGGCCCGCCAGCGGTCGTAGCGGCGCTCGCCCTGGAGATCGTCGAAGGCGATGCGGCCGAAGTACTGGGCCCCGGAGGTGACGGTGACCACCCGGGCGCCGGGCCGGTCGCGCAGCAGGGGCAGCAGGGCGAGGGTGAGGGCGACGTGGCCCAGGTGGTTGGTGCCGAACTGGAGCTCGAAACCCTGGCGGGTGAGGGTCCGGGGCGGCGCCATCACGCCGGCGTTGTTGATCAGCAGGTCGAGGCGGCCGTAGCGCTCGGCGACGGTGACGGCGGCGGCGGCCACGCTGGCCAGATCGGCCAGATCCAGGGGCACCAGGTCGAGGGCGCCGGTGGAGGCGGCGGCGGTGAGCAGCTGCTCGCGGGCCAGCTCCGCCCTGGCGAGGGAACGGCAGGCCAGCAGCACGGTGGCGCCCCGGGCCGCCAGCGCCCGGGCCGTCTCCAGGCCCAGGCCACTGTTGGCCCCGGTGACCAGGGCGATGCGGCCGGACTGGTCAGGGATGTCGGCGACGGTCCAGCGCATGGTGATCAGGAAGCGAGAAGCGTTCGGGGGGAAGCCATCAGCCGGAGACGGCCTGCCCCGCTGAAATCGTAACGGAATGTGACGGCTGCGGTCCTTCCCGGCGCAGCAGGAAGAAGAAGGGCGTCTCCATGCCCTTGAGGTCCATCACCCCCAGCACGGTGTCGTCATCCACCCTGCGGAAGACATCGTTGATGGGGAGGTGGTCGTACTGCATGGTCGCGCTCACCACACCGCGGTAGCGGGTCATCCGCAGCCGGGCCCGGGAGCGGCGGGTGCTGAGCAGGGGCAGCAGCAGCTGGAACAGGCGGCCGGCCAGCGGCGAGGTCGGGATCGGCACGCGCCCGCTCAGGCGCAGCCCGGGCCCCATGGCCCTCGGCTCCAGGCAGGTGAGGCCGCCGCCGAGGCTGCGGAACACCAGCGGATGGACCTCCTCGGCGCTGTCGAAACGCTTCCCATGCCAGTGGAAGGCCTCCAGGGCGCCGTCGAGCGGATGGCCGGTGGGGACGCTCTCCCCCCGCCAGGCCCCCAGCAGGTCGTCGATCTCCACCGCCGGCAGGGCATCGAAGCGGGCGAAGGCCGCCTCCGGGGTCATCGGAGCTGCGGAGGGCGAACCGATGGCGGGTTCCGGCATCACGGCTCCATGCTCCGTCGCCGACGGGTGCAGCGCGGGAGCCGGATCCCCATGGAACTGTCCTGCGAAGGCGCTCCTAGCGTGAACGGGCCAGGTGCGCGCCGGTGCGATTGATGACCCTCCACGACAGAGCGGCAGCCCGGTACTCGCTGGAGGACGACATCTACTCCTCCTCCGATCTCTCGGTCACCCTGCCCAAGAGCCATTTTCCGAGGAAGGAGCACAACCCCCGCGCCGTGTTCGCCGCGATCCGCGACGAGCTGATGCTGGATGGCAATTCCCGCCAGAACCTGGCCACCTTCTGCCAGACCTGGGTGGAGGACGAAGTCCATGCCCTGATGGATCTGTGCATCGACAAGAACATCGAGGACAAGGACGAATATCCCCAGACCGCCGAGATCGAAGCCCGCTGCGCCCGCATGGTGGCCGATCTCTGGCATGCCCCCTCGGTCGACGGCGCCATCGGCTGCTCCACCACCGGCTCCAGCGAGGCCGCCATGCTCGGGGGCCTGGCGATGAAGCGCCGCTGGGAGGCCCGGCGCCAGGGGGAGGGGAAACCCAGCCACCGGCCCAACCTGGTGACCGGGCCGGTGCAGATCTGCTGGCACAAGTTCTGCCGCTACTGGGACATCGAGCACCGCGAGATCCCGATGCAGCCCGACCAGCTGATCCTCAGTCCCGAGGCGGCACTCGGCTACTGCGACGAGAACACCATCGGTGTGGTGCCCACCCTGGGGGTCACCTTCACCGGCCAGTAGGAACCGGTGGAGGCGCTGGCGGCCGCCCTCGATGATCTGGAGGCCCGCACCGGCCTCGACATCCCCATCCACGTGGACGCCGCCAGCGGCGGCTTCCTGGCCCCCTTCTGCGCCCCCGATCTGGTCTGGGACTTCCGCCTGCCGCGGGTGCGCTCGATCAATGCCTCCGGCCACAAATTCGGCCTGGCGCCCCTGGGCGTGGGCTGGGTGCTGTGGCGGCAGGCCGCCGATCTTCCAGAGGAGATGGTGTTCTGGGTGAACTACCTGGGCGGCAACATGCGCGATCTCACCCTCAACTTCTCCAGGCCGGGGGGGCAGGTGGTGTGTCAGTACTACAACTTCCTGCGCCTGGGCCGGGAGGGCTACCGCAAGGTGCATGCCGCCTGCTACGCCACGGCCCAGTACCTGGCGGCGGAGATCGGCCGGCTGGGTCCGTTCGAGATCCTGTTCGGCGGCGACGACCAGGCGGGCATTCCCGCTCTCACCTGGAGGATCCGGGAGGGAAGCGAGGTGACCTTCAACCTCTACGCCCTCGCCGATCGCCTGCGGGTGCGCGGCTGGCAGGTGCCCGCCTACAGCCTGCCGGCCCACTGCCAGGACATCACGGTGCAACGGATCCTGGTGCGCCATGGCGTCAGCCGCGATCTGGCCGATCTGCTGCTGGAGAACATCCGCCAGTCGCTCGACTTCTTCGCCAGCCACCCCGGCCACAACGCCCTCAGCGAAGCGACGGCCTCGGGGTTCCACCACTGATCGCCGTCCAGGCCGCCGGCACCTGAGCCACCGACCAGGCCTGGGCGATGCAGCCCCCGGGGCATGGGGGGGATCGTCACGGAATCCAGAGCCGAAAGAGTGGCACCGGGCTGGACCAGCGGGGTCCCTACAGTGCTAGCAGCCTGTAAGCAATCAGCTAGCCCAATGCGAACGCTCTATCTGCGCAACGTTCCCGATGACGTCGTGGAGCGGCTCGAACGGCTGGCGGCCGAGGCGGGCCTGCCCTTGAGCTCGTTCGCCGTCAGGGAACTCGCCGAGGCCTCCCGACGGGCGAACGCAGCGGATCTTCTGGCCGCCCTCCCCGATCTGGGGGTGCCCTCCGACGCCATCGTGGCCGCCATCGATGCGGAGAGGGACGCCGGGTGATCGTGGCCGATGCCTCCGCCGTGGTGGCGGCCCTCCTCAATGACGGGCCGGCGCGGCGGAGCCTCGCCTCCCAGCCGGTCCATGCGCCCCATCTCGTGGATGCGGAGGTGCTTTCGGTGCTGCGGCGCCTCACTCTGGCTGGCCGGCTGGATCCGCACCTCGCCGAGGCGATGATCGACGCCCTGGCCCACCTCGGGATCCGGCGCCATGGCGGCACCGGACTGTTGCCTCGGATCTGGGGTCTGCGGGGAAACCTCACCGCCTATGACGCCTCCTATGTGGCCCTGGCGGAATCGCTCGGCTGCCCGCTGCTGAGCGCGGATCGGCGCCTGGCCAGGGGGCCAGGACCGCGGTGCGCGATTCAGCTGGTGCCCGGATGAGCCCTGCCGGCGCGGGTCGCTCCTGGACACGGACACCGCTTCAGGCCGCCGCCCCTGAGCCCAGCAGGCTGGCCGCATAGCTGTGGGCCTCGCCGGAGTCGCCGCCGGCCAGTTCCGCCAGCTCCGCCTGGCGCTCCTGAGTGTCCCGCAGGTGGGACACCCGCGTGTGGGTGAGGCCGGCCTCGACGCTCTTGCTGACCCGGAAGTGGTGCTGGGCGGCGGCGGCCACCAGGGGCTGGTGGGTGATGCAGAACACCTGGCGCTGCTCGGCGAGGCGCCGCAGCAGCTGGGCCATGGCACCACTGACGCGGCCGCTCACCCCCGCATCGATCTCATCGAACAGCAGGGTGACGTGGGGGTCGGCCGCGGCCAGGCAGGTTTTCAGCGCCAGCAGGAAGCGGCTCATCTCACCGCCCGAGGCCACCTCCGCCAGGGGTGCCGGCGGCTGGCCCGGGTTGGCGGAGAACAGGAACTGCACCGCATCGGCCCCCTCCTCGCCGGCCTCGGCGGGGCTGAGGGCCACGGCGAAGCGCACGTTGGCGAGGCCCATGGGGCGAAGGGCCGCCATCAGCTGCTCCTCGAGGCCGCGGGCGGCGGCGCGGCGGGCCTGGGTGAGGGCGGCATTGGCCCGGTCGCGCCGCTGGCGGGCGGCGGCTTCGGCGGCCTCCAGGCCCGCCAGGGCCGCCTGGGCATCCGCCCCGGCCAGCTGATCGCGCAGCTCGTCGCGCCGGGCGATCAGTTCGGCCAGGGTCTGGCCATGGCGGCGCTCCAGGGCCTTGAGCTGGGCCATGCGCTCCTGCAGCAGGGCCAGGCTGTCGGGATCGCTCTCCAGCAGGGAGCCGTAGCGATCCAGATCCCGGGCCAGATCCTGCAGGCCGGCCAGGGCCTCGGCGCAGGCGCCGTGCAGGGGCGCGACACCGGCGTCGAGGCCGGCCATGGTCTGCAGCTCCTGGTCGCAGGCCGCCAGGTGATCCAGCACCGAAGGAGCACCCTCGGCCCCCTCCACCAACCGGCCGATCAGGGTCATCACCCCCTCCTGCAGGCGCACGCCGTGGGCGAGCCGGTCCTGCTCGCCCTGGAGCCGCTGGCGCTCGGCGGGGTCGTCCAGCTCCGCCGCCTCCAGTTCCGCCAGCAGCTCCTCCTGCCGTTGCCGATCCCGGGCGAAGCGCTCCCGGTCGGCGCGGGCCCGCGCCAGGGCGTCGGCCTCCCCCTTCCAGAGCTGCCAGGCGGCGCGGGTGGCCTCCAGAAGGGCGGCCAGCTCCTCGCCGGCGAAGCGATCCAGCCAGCGGCGCTGCTGCCCGGGGCGACCCAGCTGCTGGGTCTGGCCCTGGACGGTGAGGTCGAGCAGCAGGGGGCGCAGCTCCAGCACCTGGCTGCGGCTCACCACCACCCCGTTGAGCCGGTGGCGGCTGGTGAGACGGTCGTCCTGCAGGCGCCAGTCGCGGCTGAGCAGCAGCTCGTCGTCCTCGGCCTCGAGCTCCTGGCGCTCCAGCCAGTCGCGCACCGGGGCCGTCAGGCGGAAGCTGGCCTCGATGCGGCCCCGCTCGGCGCCGCGTCGCAGCAGCCGGGCCCCCTGGCTGCCCTGGGCACCGCCGAGCAGGGCGTCGAGGGCATCGAGCAGGATCGACTTGCCGGCGCCGGTCTCGCCGGTGAGCACGGTGAAGCCCGCCGAGAACACCAGCTCCAGGCGCTCGATCAGGGCGATGTTCTCGAGGCGCAGACCCGTGAGCACCCAGGCCTCCGGCGAGCGATCGGTACGTGGCCCGACCGTAGCGGCTGTGACTTTCGTTTAGAAGGGGGTTCCGCCCGCCGGCGCCGCGGCGGTGCCCCCCAGCCATGGTCTCCTCACCCCCCGCCCCCGCCGCGACCCCCGAGCGCCCGGGCGCCACCGTCGAGACGGGCGTCGAGATGGGGGACTTCCTGGAGGCGGCGGGCCTGCTCAGCTACGACCCGGCCGCCATCACCCGCATCTACGCCGGCCACCCGATGCGCCTGGTGCGGCGGGTCTGGCAGACCCTGGTGCCGATCGGCCTCTACCTGCTGGGGGTGGGCGTCGACTGGTCCACCGGCCAGTTGGCCAACCCCGCCCGGGCGCGGGAACGGGCCCGGGAGTGCGCCGAACTGCTGGTGGCCCTCGGCCCCGCCTTCATCAAGGCGGGCCAGGCCCTCTCCACCCGGCCCGACATCATTCCGCCGGTGCTGCTGGAGGAGCTTGCCCAGCTGCAGGACCAGCTGCCGGGCTTCGACAGCGCCCTGGCCATGGCCTGCATCGAGGAGGACCTCGGCGCTCCGGTGGAGACGATCTTCGCCTCCCTGGAGAAGGAGCCAATCTCCGCCGCCTCCCTCGGCCAGGTGCACCGGGGCGTGCTGATGAGCGGCGAGCGGGTGGCGGTGAAGGTGCAGCGACCCGGCCTGCGGGAGCAGATCACCCTCGACCTCTACATCGTCCGCAACATCGCCGCCTGGCTGAACCGGAATGTGGGGCTGATCAAGAGCGATCTGGTCGGTCTGATCGATGAACTCGGCAAGCGGGTCTTCGAGGAGATGGACTACATCAACGAGGCCACCAACGCCGAGACCTTCGCCCGCCTCCACAGCCACAACCCCCGCATCGCCGTCCCCGCCATCTACCGCCAGGCCACCAGCCGCCGGGTGCTGACCATGGAGTGGATCGACGGCGTCAAGCTCACCAACCTCGACGCGGTGCGGGCCCTGGGGGTCGACCCCGACGACATGGTGGAGGTGGGGGTCAACTGCAGCCTGAAGCAGCTGCTGGAGGATGGTTTCTTCCACGCCGATCCCCACCCCGGCAACCTGCTGGCCCTGCCCGACGGACGCCTGGCCTACCTGGATTTCGGCATGATGAGCGAGGTGTCGCGGGAGGCGCGCACCGGGCTGATCCAGGCGGTGGTGCACCTGGTGAACCGCAACTTCGGTGCCCTCTCCAAGGACTTCGTGCAGCTGGGCTTCCTGGGGGAAGCGGTGGACCTGGAGCCGATCGTGCCGGCCTTCGAGACGGTGTTCGGCCAGGCCCTGGAGATGGGGGTGAGCCGCATGGACTTCAAGGCGGTCACCGACGACCTCTCCGGGGTCATGTACCGCTTCCCGTTCCAGGTGCCGCCGTACTACGCCCTGATCATCCGCTCGCTGGTGACTCTGGAGGGCATCGCCCTGAGTGTGGATCCGGATTTCAAGATCCTCGGCGCCGCCTACCCCTACTTCGCCCGCCGGCTGATGGAGGATCCCGATCCCCAGCTGCGCCGCAGCCTGCGGGAGATGCTCTACGACGGCGACGAGTTCCGCTGGCAGCGGCTGGAGAGCCTGGTGGCCAGTGCCTCACTGCAGGACCAGCTCGACCTCGACGGCCTGCTCGATCAGGTGCTGGATTTCCTCTTCTCCCCCAACGGCGGACTGCTGCGCCAGCAGCTCGTTGATGCGCTGGTGCAGCAGATGGATGCCCTGGCCTGGAACACCACCCTGCGGCTCGGCCGGCGGCTGCCCACCCGCCTGCTGCCGCCCGGGCTGCGGGCCCTGCCGCCCACCCCGGCGGGCCCACCGCTGCTGGATCTGGAGCCGATCCAGGAGCTTCTGGCCATCCTGCGCGACCTGCCCGGCTTCGAGCCGTCGCTGCTGCTGAAGCGCCTGCCCCGGGTGCTGGGGGAACCGGATCTGCGCCGCATGGGACTGCAGGTGGCGAAGGGGCTGGCGGAGCGGGGCGTGGTGCACCTGCTGCGCGATGTGCTGGTGACGCCGGCGGTGCGTCAGGCCGCCGGTGTCTCCGGCGCCTGAGATCCGTAGAGTCAACAGAACCCACAGGGAGACAAGCGTGAACAAGCGGCGAAGGCTCCTGGCCGCTGTCCTGGGTCTGGGACTGTGCTGCGCGACTCCCGCGGCCATGGCCACCGAGAACCTGGTGTTCACCAGCGGGGCCTTCCGGCGCTCGATCCCGGTGGCCGACCTTGAGCACCTGGCCACCACCGGTGAGGCCCGCGGACTGCTGGCCGACGTGCTGCGGCTGGGCCGCCAGGACCCCAAGCAGGTCAGCAAGCTGCTGAACGAATCGGTGAAGCTGCCGATCGTGCTGATGAGCCGCCTGCTCAACACCCGCATCGGTGAGGCGATCCTGGCCCGCCTGGCCCGGATCCTGTTCCCCCTGCGGGCCCCGGAGGCCGGCGTGCCCGCCCTGCGGGCCGCCATGGTGCTGGGCACCTACGAGGGCAAGGGGTCGCTGTCGGCCATCACCTTCCTGCGGGCCTACCCGACCCGGGAGCTGGAGGTGAGCATCCCGGCCCTGATGGCGCTGGCGTCCAAGGCCTCCTCGATCAGCGAACTGGTGCGCTTCTTCTCCGAATCGCCGCTGGACGGGCTGCGGGGCAGCGAACCCCAGGCGACCCCGGCGCCGGCACCCGCCGCGCCGGCGCCGGCGCCGGCCGCCCCCGCCCCCGCCCCCTGACGCCCCGGACCGGAGCCCTACATTGACGTCAGCCACGCCGCTGTCCCCCGTGCCCCTGCTACGAGCCCTGCGACGCCTGGGCCGGCAGCCCACCATGCAGGACTGGCCGGGACTGATCGAGGCGTACCGCAGCTGGCTGCCGGTCAGCGACGCCACGCCGGTGGTGACCCTGCGGGAGGGGGCCACCCCCCTGATTCCGGCGCCGGTGATCGCCGAACGGGTGGGCCGTGGCGTCAAGGTGTTCCTCAAGTACGACGGCCTCAACCCCACCGGCTCCTTCAAGGACCGGGGCATGACGATGGCCATCAGCAAGGCCAAGGAGGCGGGCTCGGAGGCGGTGATCTGCGCCAGCACCGGCAACACCTCGGCGGCGGCGGCGGCCTACGCGCGACGGGGCGGGATGCGGGCCTTCGTGCTCATCCCCGACGGCTACGTGGCCCAGGGCAAGCTCGCCCAGGCCCTGCTCTACGGCGCCGAGGTGCTGGCGGTGCAGGGCAACTTCGACCGGGCCCTGGCGATCGTGCGCGACGTGGCCGACCGCTACCCGGTCACCCTGGTCAACTCCCTCAACCCCTACCGGCTGCAGGGCCAGAAGACGGCCGCCTTCGAGGTGGTCGACGCCCTCGGCGAGGCCCCCGACTGGCTCTGCATCCCGGTGGGCAACGCCGGCAACATCAGCGCCTACTGGATGGGCTTCAAGGAGTACCGCCAGGCGGGCCACAGCACGGTGCTGCCGCGGATGATGGGCTTCCAGGCCGCCGGCGCCGCCCCGATGGTGCTGGGGCACACGGTGGAGCAACCGGACACGATCGCCACGGCGATCCGCATCGGCAATCCGGTCAACAAGGAGAACGCCCTCAACGCCCGAACCGAGAGCAACGGCGACTTCATGGCGGTGACGGACGCCGAGATCATCGAGGCCTACAAGCTGCTGGGCCAGGGGGAAGGGGTGTTCTGCGAGCCGGCCAGCGCCGCCTCGGTGGCGGGCCTGATCAAGCGGCGGGAGGAGGTGCCGGTGGGCGCCACGGTGGTGTGCGTGCTCACCGGCAACGGCCTCAAGGACCCGACGACGGCGATCGAGAACAACGACGCCACCTTCCACACCGGCATCGCCCCCGAAACCGAGACCGTGGCCAAGGTGATGGGCTTCTGAGCCGCTGACGCCGGGCCAACCGTCTGGGGAAATCCTGGGACATTCCCCACCGCCGACCGGGAGAGCCGGGGGAGGGAAAACCCCCGTGGGCGGTCCACGGTTTCCCCAGGCCCGGGAATCGGTGGAAAACCCCTCGAAATGGGCCATTTCCGCGCCCCATTCCCCAGCCATCCGCCCGGCAGACATCAGTGGTGCCAAGGGAAGACAGCCTGTTTACCCGTTTTCCCCCGCCCCTACGACGACGGGCTGTTTTTCTTCTTCTCAATCCTTGATTGATCCTCTGAACAGTCGGGGGACCACCCGTTGCGCTTTGGCGCGCCCTGTGAAACCGTGGGGCCTCACGAACGCCGTGCCGCCCTCGCCGGCCCCCGCCATGAAGCTGGTCTGCTCCCAGGCTGAACTCAGCGCCAGCCTCCAGCTGGTCAGCCGGGCGGTGGCGACCCGCCCCACCCATCCGGTGCTGGCCAACGTGCTGCTCACCGCCGATGCCGGCACCGGCCGGCTCAGTCTCACCGGCTTCGACCTCAGCCTCGGCATCCAGACGAGCCTGCCCGCCGCCGTCGAGACCAGCGGCGCCATCACCCTGCCGGCGAAGATGTTCGGCGAGATCGTGGCCCGCCTGGCCACCGACAGCCCCATCAGCCTCAGCTGCCCGGAGGGCGAGGAGCAGCTGGAGCTGACCAACCTCTCCGGCAGCTACAGGATGCGGGGGATGCCCGCCGACGACTACCCGGACCTGCCCCTGGCCCAGAGCGGCACGCCGATCCGCTTCCACGCCGAGGCCCTGGTGAAGGGCCTGCGGGCCACCCTGTTCGCCAGCAGCCCCGATGAGAACAAGCAGCTGCTGACGGGGGTGCACCTGCGCCTGGACGGCGAAGGCCTGGAGTGCGCCGCCACCGACGGCCACCGCCTGGCGGTGCAGCGCCTCTCCCACGCGGTGGAGGCCACCGACCAGCCGGCCGCCGATGGCGAGGACTTCGCCGTCACCGTGCCGGCCCGCTCCCTGCGGGAGCTGGAGCGGATCCTCTCGGGCCGCGGTTCCCAGGAGCCCCTGAGCCTGTTCTGCGAGCGCGGCCAGGTGGTGGTGCTCTCCGCCGACCAGGTGCTCACCAGCCGCAGCCTCGACGGCACCTACCCCAACTACCGCCAGCTGATCCCGGCCTCCTTCCAGCGCCGCCTGGTGCTCGACCGCCGCGCCTTCATCGCTGCCCTCGAGCGGGTGGCGGTGCTGGCCGACCAGCACAACAACGTGGTCAAGATCAGCGCCGACCCGGGCGCTGGCACGGCGACGATCCGGGCCGACGCCCAGGACGTGGGCAGCGGTTCGGAATCGCTGGCGGTCATGATCGAGGGGGAGGCGATCGAGATCGCCTTCAACGTCCGCTACCTGCTCGATGGCCTCAAGGCCATGGGCTCCGACCAGGTGGTGCTGCAGTGCAACGCCGCCACCACCCCGGCCGTGCTGGCGCCGGTGGGGGCCGATGAGGCGTTCACCTACCTGGTGATGCCGGTCCAGATCCGCACCAGCTGAGCCCGTGGGTCTTCCCGACCAGCTGCTGCTGAGCGATCTGCTGCGGCGGCAGGTGCGGTGCGATCAGGGCCTCGAGCGGGGCGCCGGGGTGCTGGCCTGGATGCACCCGCCGGTGCACCGGCTGCTGGGCTGGGCCAGCCGGCCCTCGGCCTTCGCCCAGAAGCGGCTCGTCTGGCGGCTGGACCAGCTGCGGGGGCTGGGGGAGCAGGAGGTGTTCGTGAAGGGGGAGCCGGCGGAGACCGACGCCGCCACCCTGGAGCGGCTGCCCACCCTGATCGATGCGGCCCTCACCGGCGCCGATGACGTGCCCCTGGGGCTGGTGGCCGACGCCGCCGTGGAGCTGCGCAGCGGTCGCATCCTGCATTACCTGGTGGCCCGCAGCGACCCGCGGCTGCCGGGCACCAGCCGCTGGCGCCTGAGCCCCGACCGGATCGTCGACCAGCAGCCCGGCCGGGTGTTCACCGCCCTGCGGGGCCTCGACGACCTGCCGGTGGCCCGCGCCAGCGTGCGCCAGCAGCTGCTGCGCCGCTCGCGGCGCTGGAAGGAGCAGGTGCAGGAGGTGGGCGGCCGTGTCGAGGAGCGGCTGGAGGGCTGGCTGGAGGAGCCCCCGTGGCCCGACGCCTTCCGCGAGGAGCGGCCTTGGCCCGACCGGGACCCCGACCCTGCGCGGCCGCGCCGCGACCCCTACGACGACGACCCCGGCGGGGCCGACCCCTATCCCCAGGAGCGCTACGCCGACGAGCCGGACGAACCCGACCCCCTCGAGGACTGGCCCGAGGAGGAGGAGCCCCAGGAACCGCCCCGGGAGTTCCGGGAAGCGCCCCCGGTGGAGCCGGCGCCGCGCCGCGACCGCTACCGGGGCCGTGAACCCCACGGGGACGACGACCCCTGGATCTGATACTGGAGGGCCGTTGCCGCGCCCCCCGGTGGTTCCTGTCTCGACCCCGTCCTTCTCGGTGCCCGAGGCCCTGCGCAAGGAGGGCCTGAGCCAGGGCGATTACGACGAGATCGTGCGTCGCCTCGGCCGGCCCCCCAACCGGGCCGAGCTGGGCATGTTCGGGGTGATGTGGTCGGAGCACTGCTGCTACCGCAACTCCCGCCCCCTGCTGGGCCAGTTCCCCACCAGCGGCCCCCGCATCCTGGTGGGGCCGGGCGAGAACGCCGGCGTGGTCGACCTGGGCGAGGGCCAGCGGCTGGCCTTCAAGATCGAGAGCCACAACCACCCCTCGGCGGTGGAGCCCTTCCAGGGGGCGGCCACCGGGGTGGGGGGCATCCTGCGGGACATCTTCACCATGGGGGCCCGCCCGATCGCCCTGCTCAACGCCCTGCGCTTCGGGCCGCTGGAGGACGAGCGCAACGTGGGCCTGATGGAGGGGGTGGTGGCCGGCATCGCCCACTACGGCAACTGCGTCGGCGTGCCGACGGTGGGCGGTGAGGTGGCGTTTGACCCCAGCTACGGCGGCAACCCGCTGGTGAACGCCATGGCCCTGGGTCTGATGGAGACCGACGACATCGTCTGCTCCGGGGCGGTGGGCGTGGGCAATCCGGTGGTCTACGTGGGCAGCACCACGGGCCGCGACGGCATGGGCGGCGCCAGCTTCGCGTCCGCCGAGCTCACCGAGGCCTCCCTCGACGACCGGCCCGCCGTGCAGGTGGGCGATCCGTTTCTGGAGAAGGGGCTGATCGAGGCCTGCCTGGAGGCGTTCCAGAGCGGCGATGTGGTGGCGGCCCAGGACATGGGCGCCGCCGGCCTCACCTGCAGCTGCTCGGAGATGGCCGCCAAGGGGGGCCTGGGCATCGAACTGGACCTCGACCGGGTGCCCGCCCGCGAGGCCGGCATGAGCGCCTACGAGTTCCTGCTGAGCGAATCCCAGGAGCGGATGCTGTTCGTGGTGGCGGCGGGGCGGGAGGAGCCGCTGATGGAGCGCTTCCGCCGCTGGGGCCTGCAGGCGGCGGTGGTGGGCCGGGTGCTCCAGGAGAACGTGGTGCGGGTGCTCCAGCACGGCGAGGTGGCGGCCGAGGTGCCCGCCAGCGCCCTGGCGGACGACACGCCGATCAACCACCACGAACTGCTGGCCGAACCCCCCGCCGACATCCAGGCCCACTGGAGGTGGAGCGAAGCCCAGCTGCCGGCGGCGACCAGCGGCGGCCTGGAGATGGCCGACGGAGCGCTGGTCTGGGGCGACGCGCTGCTGCGGCTGCTGGATGACCCCACCATCGCCAGCAAGCGCTGGGTGTACCGCCAGTACGACCACCAGGTGCAGGCCAACACCGTGGTGCTGCCCGGCGGCGCCGATGCGGCGGTGGTGCGGCTGCGGCCCCAGCAGGGGCCCGGGGCGATGGAGGCCGCGACCCGCGGCGTGGCGGCCACGGTGGACTGCCCCAACCGCTGGGTGGCCCTCGATCCGGAGCGGGGCGCCATGGCGGCGGTGGCGGAGGCGGCCCGCAACCTCTCCTGCACGGGCGCCGAACCCCTGGCGGTCACCGACAACCTCAACTTCCCCTCCCCCGACACCGCCACCGGCTACTGGCAGCTGGCCATGGCCTGCCGGGGCCTCTCGGCGGCCTGCAGCGCCCTGGCCACGCCCGTCACCGGCGGCAACGTCTCGCTGTACAACGAGACCCGCCTGCCGGACGGCCGCATGCAGCCCATCCACCCCACCCCGGTGGTGGGCATGGTGGGGCTGGTGCACGACCTGGCCCACGTGACGGGGCTGGCCTGGCGCCAGGCCGGCGATGCCATCTGGCTGCTGGGGGTGCCGCTCGATGAGAACGGTGACGAGCGCCTGGGGCTGGGGGGCAGCAGCTACCTGGAGGTGGTGCACGGGCAGCTCACGGGCCGCCCGCCGCTGACGGATCTGGCCCTGGAGGGGCGGGTGCAGGGCTTCCTGCGGGCGGCCATCGCCGCGGGCCTGGTGCGCTCCGCCCACGACCTTTCGGATGGCGGCCTGGCGGTGGCGCTGGCGGAGAGCTGCATCGCCTCCGGCCTGGGGGCCGCGGTGGATCTGCCCGCCGGCGCGGGACGCCCGGACCGGCTGCTGTTCGCCGAGGGGGGGGGCCGGGTGCTGGTGAGCGTGGCGCCGGAGCGGGAGGCGGCCTGGCGGGAGGCCCTGGCGGCGGCGGCCGAGGCGGGTGAGCCCGTGCCGGCCGGGCGCCTCGGCACGGTTTCGGCGGATTCCCGCCTGGTGGTGGCCCGGGGCGGCGAGCCCCTGCTGGCGCTGGCGGTGGAGCCGCTGCGCCACACCTACGAGCAGGCGATCCCCGCCCGCCTGGGCAAGGCCGGCCCCCCGCCCGACAGGTAATGGGCCAAGATGAAACCGGTCCTTGGTCTGAGCCTGCCGTGCCCTGCGCCGATCAACGCGATGCGCACGGTCCGCTGACCACCGACACCGAGCCCCTTGGGGGCCCTGGGGGCGACCGCCCCGACAAGCCGGAGGAGGCCTGCGGCGTGTTCGCCGTGCTGGCGTCGGGTCAGGCGGTGGCCAACCTTACCTATTTCGGCCTCTACGCCCTGCAGCACCGGGGCCAGGAGTCGGCGGGCATCGCCGTCTTCGACGATGTGAAGGTGCGGCTGCACAAGGACATGGGCCTGGTGAGCCAGGTGTTCGACCAGGAGGTGCTGGAGCGGATGCCGGGCCAGCTGGCGATCGGCCACAACCGCTATTCCACCACCGGCAGCAGCAAGGTCTGCAATGCCCAGCCCGTGGTGCTGATGACGCGCCTGGGGCCCCTGGCCCTGGCCCACAACGGCAACCTGGTGAACGCGGCGGAGCTGCGGGACTCGCTCGCGCACATGGCTGGGGAGTTCACCTCCACCACCGACTCGGAGCTGATCGCCTTCGCGCTGCAGGAGGCGGTGGATTCCGGCCTGGGCTGGAACGCGGCGATCCGCAAGGCCGCCGGCCGCTGCCGCGGCGCCTTCAGCCTGGTGATCGGCACCCCCGACGGCCTGTTCGCCCTGCGCGACGGCCACGGCATCCGGCCGCTGGTGTTCGGCCTGCTGGGCGAACCGGAGCAGGGCCAGTGGGTGGCCAGCAGCGAGACCTGCGGCCTCGACATCATCGGCGCCAGCTTTGTGGATGATGTGCAGCCCGGCGAGCTGATCCACTTCCGCCAGGCCGATCCGATTCCCGAGCGGCAGCGCTGGTGCGAGGAGCCGCCCAAGCTGTGCGTCTTCGAGATGATCTACTTCGCCCGGCCCGACAGCCGCTTCTTCGGCGAGTCGCTCTACAGCTATCGGGTGCGGATCGGCGAGGTGCTGGCCCGGGAAACGCCCGTGGAGGCCGACATTGTGATCGGCGTGCCCGATTCGGGCATCCCGGCGGCGATCGGTTATTCGCACGTGAGTGGCATCCCCTTCGCCGATGGCCTGATCAAGAACCGCTATGTGGGCCGCACCTTCATCCAGCCCACCCAGGCGATGCGGGAGGCGGGCATCCGGGTGAAGCTCAACCCCCTGCCCGATGTGCTCTTCGGCAAGCGGGTGGTGGTGATCGACGACTCGATCGTGCGCGGCACCACCAGCCGCAAGCTGGTGCAGGCCCTGCGGGACGCGGGCGCCACCGAGGTGCACATGCGGATCAGCTCACCGCCCGTCACCCACCCCTGCTTCTACGGCATCGACACCGACACCCAGGACCACCTGATCGCGGCGCGGCTGACGCTGGAGGAGATCGAGCGGCACCTGGGGGTGGATTCGCTGGCCTACCTCACCAAGGGCGGCATGGTGGAGGCGGCCCAGGCCCACTCGAGCCACTTCTGCACCGCCTGCTTCGACGGCCAGTACCCGATCGAGATGGATGACGAGGTGCGCAACAGCAAGCTGATGCTCGAGCCCACCGGCCTGGCGGCGCGGGTGTAGGCCCGGCGGCCGGCCCCAGCATGCGCATCGCCTTCCTGGATTCCTGGCTGCAGGACGTGGCCGAGGGCAGCGGCACGGCGGCGGCGATCGGCGGCCTGGCGGGTGCCCTGGTCGCCCGGGGCCACACGGTCGAGCGGCTGGTGCCTGAGGGGTCCTGGCCGCGGAATCTGCTGCTGCGCCGCCTCTGGTTCAACCTCACCCTGCCCCAGCGGTTGGCCGCGGCGGCGGGTCGCTACGACCTGGTGGTGGGCTTCGACATCGACGGCTTCCGGGTGGCGCACCGCTGCCCGGTGCCCTACGTGTGCTGCATCAAGGGGGTGCTGGCGGAGGAATCGCGCTGCGAGAGCGGCTGGCCCCGGCTGATGCTCTGGGGCCTCTCCCGGCTGGAGCGCCTCAACGCCCGCCGGGCGCCCCTGGTGCTCTCCACCAGCCGCTACTGCTGCGAGCGCATCGAAGCCCACTACGGCGTGCCGGCGGGGCGGCTGCGGCTGGTGCCGGAGGGGATCGACACCGGGCTCTGGAATCCGGAGGCCGAAGACCCTGCCGCCCTGGCCGTCCTGGATGGGGCCCGCGAGCCCCACACCGTGCTGTGCGTGGCGCGCCAGTACCCGCGCAAGCGGGTGGCCGATCTGATCACGGCGTTTGCGGCCTTGCACCAGCGGCTGCCGAGCGCCCGGCTGGTGGTGATCGGCGACGGGCCGGAGCACGGGGCCCTGCGGGAGCTGGTGGAGCGGCTGGAGCTGGGGGCGGTGGTGCAGCTGCTGGGGGCCCTGGCCGACGACGGTGCGGTGCGGGACTGGTACCGCCGCAGCGCGGTGTTCTGCCTGCCGTCGATCCAGGAGGGCTTCGGCATCGTGTTCCTCGAGGCGATGGCCAGCGGGCTGCCGGTGGTGAGCACCACGGCCACGGCGATCCCCGAGGTGGTGCCCCACGGCCGGGCCGGGCTGCTGGTGCCGCCGCGGGATCCGGCGGCCCTGGCCGAGGCCCTGCTGCAGTTGCTCACCGATGCCGAGCTGAAGGCACGCTGCCGCGCCTACGGCCGCGGGCACGTGGCGCCCTTCCGCTGGGACCGGGTGGCGGAACGGTTCCTGGAGGCGGTTGACTCTGCGCTGGCGCCGACACGGGACCCAGGTTGATCCGGTTGCCGGCAGGCTGTCTTCCTCCATCCTGGTCCTTTCGTCGTCGGTGGCTGAGCGGGCCGGGGAGAACGGAATTTCCTCTTCATCAGCCTTAGGCTCGATTGATTGAGCCACCTCTACGTTCACGTTGATCTTCCGTGGCCAGCCCCACCCGGATTCTGTTCATCGGCATCGATTCGGCAGAGAAAGATCTGATCCTGCAGTGGTCGTCCGTGGGCCTGCTGCCGACCTTTTCACGATTGCTGGAACAATCCGCCTGGGGTGTCACCACCACGCCCGTCGGTTTCTATGTGGGTGCCGTGTGGCCGTCGTTCGCCACAGGTGTCTCAGCGGCCCGCCATGGCCGCTACAACTTCAGCCAGCTGAAAACGGGAACGTATGAGACCTATCGGCACAACAGCTTTGATCTTGAGGGTGAGCGGTTCTGGGATGTTCTGAGTTCAGCAGGCAAACGGGTGGCCATCATCGATGTCCCCCTGACGCCCCCGTCGGAGCGGATCCATGGCATGCAGATCACGGACTGGGGGGTGCACAAAGCCAACAAGCAGGATGTCTTCCACGCCTACCCTCCCGCGCTGGCCTCCGAGGTGGAAGCTGAGTTTGGAAAGAATCCGATTCCCCGGTGCAACGACATCGATCGCACGCCCGAGGGCTTCCAGCAGTTCGTGGAGGCCATGATCGCGCGAACCAATGCCAAGGAAAAACTCTCAACGAAGTATCTACGACAGGGACCTTGGGATCTGTTTCTCACCGTCTTCACCGAGCCCCATTGTGTCGGCCATCAATGCTGGCATCTCCATGATTCCAGGCATGCGGATCATGACCCGCTCCTGGCCGCGTCGCTTGGCGATCCCCTGCTGGCGGGCTACAGGGCGCTGGATGCTTCCATCGGACGTCTGATTTCGGAAGTGGACAAGGACAGCTACGTCTTTGTCTACAGCAGCCATGGCATGGGCCCGCAGGACGGGGTGAATTCCTTCCTGGAGCGCATCCTCCTGCGTCTGGACCACCACGATGCAGCCAGGCGGCCCACACCGGCACCGACGAGCCTGGCTGATCGCCTTGCCAGGAAGGTTCGCACCTATGCAAGAAACCCGGAGCTGCTGTGGTGGCGACTCAGAAAGGTCCTGGACCCAGGCCTGCGGTTTCCCGTGCCCGACTTCGCGGCAGTGACGCTTCATGTGGAGGACCGCCGGTTCTTCATGCTGAGCAACAACGACGCCTGTGGAGCGATCCGCGTCAATGTGGTCGGCAGAGAGCCGCGGGGAAAGGTGGCAATGGGTGAGCCGTATGAGCAGGTCTGCCAGCAGCTGGTGGAGGATCTGAAGGCGATTGTTTATGTGGACACAGGGGAGCCGGTGGTGAAGGAGGTCCTGCGCACCTCCCACCATTACCAGGGCCATCACCTCGCCGATCTCCCGGATCTGATCGTGGAGTGGAATCGCAAGGAGTCCCCGCGTTCGGTTGAGTCCGCGAAGATCGGCCGGCTCCCCAATTCCTATTCCGGTGTCCGTACCGGCGATCACAGGCCGGAAGGCATCGTCTTTGTGACGGGGCCGGGCGTGCCTGCCGGAGAGATCAGTCCATCCATCTCCGCCCTCGATTTCGCCCCTACCCTGGCGCGCCTGCTGGACGTGCCACTGCCAGAGGCCGAAGGCGCTTGCCTGCCGTGCATCCAGAGGGCGATCACAGCCTCAGCTCTGGAGCCATTGGACTCCAGGCACGAGGGTCATCCCATCAGCAAGACGTAATCGAATGACGGATGTCGATGTCACTGTCATTCTGCCCACATACAATCGTGTCCATAAGCTGAATGAGGCACTTCAATCTGTTTGTGCCCAAACCTATGACGGCTATGTTGAGATCATCGTTGTTGATGATTGTTCGCTGGACAATACCGTCAGCTTCATTCAGCAGAACTATCCGGATGTGCGACTGCTCAGCCTGAGCACCAACGTCGGCCATGGTGCCGCACGCAATCATGGCATCCGAGTTGCCCGGGGGCAATACATTGCCTTTCTTGATTCCGATGATCTCTGGAGACCTGACTACCTGAGGGTTCAGATCTCATCGCTGCAGAGACAGCCAGACCATGGCATGGCCCTCAGCGGCGTGGAGGTGCGCTGGAACGGTCAATCGGAGTTTGATTCCCAGACACCTGATGTCGATCGCTACCTGTCGCCGATGCATCAGACATTGCTCATCGGCAGGCATTTTCTGCGCTCCGGTCCCTCGGCCCTGCTGCTCTGCCGTCGTGTCTTTGATGAGGTCGGTCTCTTTGAGGAGCGACACCGGGTTGGCGGTGACATCGATCTGTATCTGCGTTGCCTGGGGGCCGGATTCACCACGGCCTTCACGGAGCTGCCGCTGGTGATCAAGAATGAGGGATCGGCTGATCAGCTGACCAATCCCAGGAATCTTCGGCTCAGGGAACGAAGTGTGATGTCCCGCGTGGATGGGTTTTATGCTCGCTATGGTGCAGCGATGCGGGATCAGATCCCCCCGATCCATCGGATCCATGCCACAAACCAGCTTGGATTCGCCCAGGCTTACTTCAACAACAACTATTTTTTCCATGGGCTCAGGTCCTGCCTGCTGGCTGCATTGAATGGCTATCCCATTCGGGCGCTTTCCTCTGCAACGGAGCAGATCACCAGAAGATTGTCCCGTCGTTGGACGATTCTTTTTGCTTCCAGGCCATGAGTCGCTAACGGACGGCAGGGGTGCCGCCGTGACTCCCCTCGTCCGGCATCACCCGCCGGCTGGCCTCTGGATCACGACCAGGCCGCGGCTGCGGCCCGAGGTGGAATCAAGGGTGCGGATCGCCTTCCAGAGGTCGGCCACCGGCACCCACACCGAGGGGTAGCGGTAGCGGGCCACATCGAGGATCAGCACCCGGTCGCTGGGGGCGTGGAAGGCGGCCAGCGGGGCGATGTGGCCGCCACCGGCCTGGCCCAGGGAGGGGCGCAGGTAGTTGGCCAGCAGGCGGTCGCCGGGCCGGCTGAGGTTGGTGCGCAGCAGGGCGCGGAACTGCTCGAGGCTCAGCTGGTCGCCATGGATCGCTTCGGCCTTCACGCCGTGGGCCGCCAGCAGGCCGGCCAGCTCGGCCAGGGTCATGCCCTGGCGCCGCACCACCTCGGCGCTCACCACCGTGCGGCCGGCCGGCACCTCGAAGACGTTCTCCTGGGTCCAGAAGCGGTAACGGCCGTAGCCCGGCACGGCGGGGGCGGGCACGGCCAGGCTGTTGAGCACCATGGCGGCACTGGCCACGCCGCAGTAGGCGAGGTTGGCCTGGGTGAGGAACTGCTCCGCCAGGGGGCCGTAGTCGGCGCGGGCGCCGCTGGCCACCAGCAGCTCCATGCCCGCCGGCTCCATCAGGGGGATCGGCGCGGCCCGCAGGCGCCCCGCCGCCAACGGCGCCGCCAGGGCCAGCGACAGCAGCACCAGGCCGGGGAGTGGGGATGGCTTGCGCGTGATCACGGCGGTGAAGGGTGCTGGAGCAGGGCGGCCCTGGGAGGAAGGTAGGGGACCAATTGCAGTGCTGGGGGGACCAGCCCAGCTCCGGCCAGGGTCTTTGGAGCCCACGCAGGCAATCTGTGAGGCACTGTCCCCTCAGGGGAGGTGTTTTCCATTCCTCTGTGTCGTGACACTTTTCTGAAGGGCTTCCTGGGCGAGCGTATTGAGACTCTTTCCCTGCGCTTCCGCAGTGATCGCCAGGGTCTTGTGAAGCTCAGGCGGAATTCTTAGATTGAATCGTCCGGAAAACTGTTTTCGTGGCTGGATTCCCTGTTCCTTGCAGACCTCAAGGAAAACCTCCAACGACTTCTTGAATTCCTGGCGAAGTTCTTCGGGATTGGATCCATAGAAGTCGGCTCCTCCAGACAGACCAAGAATTTCCCCACGAAACTGATCCGTGTCCGGGTCGTATTCAATCTTGGCTTGGTAGCCATCCATTGTCATGAGATTCATGGCATCACTCCGTGTTCTTCAAGCCATTTGCGGATCGATGCAACAGCACCCTTGTCTGTATCTGGCGATGGGTGGGGTCTATGGAAGACCCTGACTTCGCCAAAGAGGACGACCGCGACGCGGCTGCCTGCCCTCTCCATGACATCCCCGCCCAGCTCAAGAAAGAGGGCTTCAACGTCCTTCCACGGCACATTGCCGCTGACAGGTCGGGAAAAGATCAGCTCAAGAGTGCGCTGGTGCTTCCGCTTCATTGAAGCATGGTACTGGCAGGTGGTACTACTGGGGGACACCGATCACCCCAGCTCCAGGCAGGCCAGCCCGTACACGTCCGCCAGCGACACCGCCGGCGGCACGCCCCGGTACATGCGCAACGTGCGGGAGGCCGGGGTGAACCCCAGCGACGCCAGCAGGGGGGCGGCGGCGGCATTGGCGCCGGGGGCATCGATCAGCACCGTGCCGGGATGGCGCTGCAGCAGGCCTTCGAGCAGGGCCCGGGCGGCGGCGGGGCTGTCCGCCACCAGGGGCCCGAGGCGCCAGCCGTCGCCATCGGCCAGCAGGCAGGGCCGCACCCGGCCGAAGCCGTGGCAGGCGCCGGAGCGATCCACCAGGGCCAGCACGGTGCCGGCCGGATGCCGCAGCCACTGGCGCAGGAAGTGGGGGCGGGGCGAGGGTTCCCGCTCGGCATCGAAGCGCTGCACGGCGGCGGCCGGAATGGCGCCGCCCTCCAGCAGGCACCAGGGGGGCTCCGGCGCGGCGGCCGGCGGGGCCGGGTGGTCGCCGGCGACGAGCCGCTGCCAGCGGGTGGTGGGGGAGGCGGGCACGAAGCCCCAGCCGGCGTAGTCGTCGATCCGGTCGGAGGCGGCCTCCAGGCCGATGCAGGGCACGTCGGCCAGATGGGCCAGCGCCTGCTTCCACAGCTGCACCCCGTAGCCCCGGCCCCGCTGGGCGGGCACCACCAGGAACAGGCCGATGAAGCCGTAGGCGGGGTTGTAGCGGACCCCGGCGATGCACCCCACCGGCTCGTCGCCGAGCCAGCCCACCCAGAGGCCCTGGCGGTCGGTCTGGCGGTAGATGGCCACATCGCCCCCCCCCGGCGCGAACCCCTCCCGCCGCGCCCAGCCGGTGACGGTGGGGATGTCGGCGCTCTGCAGGGGGCGGATGGTGAGGGGAGCACTCACCAGATCGTCTCCAGCCCGGGAATGGCGCGGAGCGTCTCGTCGGCGCTGATCAGGGGCCGGCGGCCCTGCAGGGCCGTGGCGGCGATGAGACGGTCGGCCGGGTCGCCATGGCGGAACTGGGGGCCCCGGGAGAGCAGGGCGATCTCGGCGGTGATCGGCAGCACCTCCAGCCGCAGGGCTTCGAGCAGGCGGCGCAGGTAGAGGGCCGGGGGCACGTCGTCCGGCAGGCTCAGGCGTCCACGTTCGTGGAGCAGGGCCAGCTCCCAGAGGCTGATGTCGGCGATGGCCAGCTGACCCTGGGCGCGCCCCTGCTCCAGGGCCGCCGCGGCGCGGCGGGAGAGCCGGGCCGGTTCATGCGCCCAGAACAGCAGGACATGGGTGTCACAGATGGTCAGCATCACCGGCGCCTTCGAGATCGGCGTCGCCAGCGGCGATCGGGGCGATGACATCCCCCAGGGTGACGCTGCCGCCCAGCCCCTCCAGCCAGCGGCGGGCCTCCTCGGCCGGGTCCTGTTCCGGCTCGATGCGGGCAATCACCCGGCCGTGGGAGGTGACCTGAATCGCTTCCCCGGCCTGCACACGCTTGAGCCAGGCCGGCAGGTTCTGGCGCAGGTGGGTCACGGAGACGCGCGCCATGGTGGGCGTCTGTACATGGGGTCTGTACAGATTAGGATGCGTCGGCTGCATTGGGTTGATCTGGCGGCGGGCTGGGGCCGGGTGGTGATGCCCTATGCCCTGGCCAGGAAGTACCCGAACGCGGACCGGGAGTGGGCCTGGCAGTGGGTGTTTCCTCAGCAGAACCGCTGGCGAGACCGGGACTCAGGAACCCAGGGCCGCCACCATCTCGATCCGAGCGTGGTGCAGAAGGCTGTGAAGCTTGCGGTGGCCGAGGCGGGAGTCACGAAAGCGGCCAGCTGCCATACCTTCCGTCACTCCTTCGCGACCCACCTGCTGGAACGGGGCCAGGACATCCGCACGATCCAGGAACTGCTTGGACATCAAGACGTGAGCACCACCATGATCTACACCCATATGCTGAATAGGGGGCCGCTCGGTGTTTGCAGCCCAGCGGACATGATGTAGCCATGGCTACATGTGGTTATCGGACCCGTGAACCACTGCCAAAAGACTTGGCCTTCCAACTAAGATCGCTATGCAGGAAAGGATTCTCGTCCGATGTTTCGCTGGTGTCAGCTGTGGTTCACGGAAAGGGGCGCAGAAAGTTCTGTGGTTCACGGAACCTCCCAATAAAGAGTTAGAGCTATTAAGTGACTTCCATGAACGACCGAGACAGATTGAACGAACCCAAGGCTGTAGAGGGCATATGGAATGACTCTGTGGCAGCGGGTTTCTCTATGGCGTCAGACCCACTGACTTGCTCGCTGCTGAGGACGCTTGCGGCTTCAAAGGCTTCAGCTCGATTTCTTGAGCTTGGCTCTGGAACTGGTCTTTCAACAGCATGGATTCTTGATGGCATGGATCAGTCTTCTTCTTTGGTTACAGTCGACAATGATGAGTCATCGATTGAAATTCTCACGAAGCATCTAGGCTCTGATCCGCGCTTGGAGATTGTTTGCGCTGACGGTGACTCTTTCTTGCAATCGCCGGACGATGAGCATTATGACTTCATTTTTGCAGATACATGGTCAGGAAAATACCGCTTTCTTGATGAGGCGCTTGAGTTGATTAAGCCTGGAGGCCTTTACGTTATTGACGATATGCTTCCGCAGCCAAACTGGCCTGATGGCCACGCCGCCAAGGTCGAGGATCTAATTAACTACTTGGATGGCGATTGTAGGTTCCATGTCACTAAGATGTCTTGGGCAAGTGGCATCATTATCGCAACAAAGCTCTAACATGCCGCTGCAGTGGATGGGAGGCGTCAATTCATTGAGGCCCAAGAAGGATCAAGCCCGTTTGCTCATGCCCACCACTGAGCGGCAGCGTTATACAGATCAATCAGGCAGCCGACTGGGAAGGCTGATGTCCTTGGCAGCTCTAGTGAAACCGCTACGCCGGTCTCCTTGGCATAGCTAGAGTTCTGTAACCAATCAATACCACATGGAGTGCAGATGGGCTTGACGTTTGGGGGAGTCTTGATAGGTAGCTGGTATGTTTATCACATTAACTACCTTGAATTCAAGAGATCGATTGACCAATACACGACAGCCGTCAACAGCCAAGAATATCTAGAGAATCAGGACAAGCACATCACTCTTGGCCTCCGTGGAGGAATTGAGATTGCCAGAAGAACTCATAACTACGCGGCTGGCTGGAAATCGCTTGTGGATCACACAAGAGCAATTGTTAACAGGCTAGAGGAGCATTCATCAGATGATCTTCGAAGGTTTCCGGCTGAGTATGCCGAAAGACTCAAGGACTCCTTGAGAGACACAGTTGAAAATGATTTCATAAATGACCTACGGCGAATGGCTCAGCACAAAAGCCTTCCGGTCCCAAAACTCTATTTCATATTCGACCAAGATGGAGCAGGTTGGCATTTCAACTTTCATCCAGATGATATCAGAGACTTTGATTGGAGAGCATCAACACGACGCTTCATTGAGGCAAACAGTTCAATTCCAATTGGCAAACTGATTGGCAATCACTATGCAAAGATGAAGGAGTTCTACCAGTGGATTGACTTTAGAGATCGCCAGCTGGGGCCGTACGCCAATGCCAACCTTGACGGGGTATCATTCGATGAATGGAAGTCTTCTGATTCTTGGAACCGAGCTGTATAACATCAAGATCCAGCGGGCGGGTCAAATCATGCCTGAAGTGCGCATAGAGCTTCTGCCCGCCGCTGATCTTGAGCGTTAGAAGTACAGGAAAGCCTGATCGATGCAGGTCATCTACACTGACGAGACTCCCTGCTCTCAATGGCAAAGAAAGCTCAGGCTGAATTCATTCGGTGGTTCGGCCCACTACTGGATGCCCTTCGGGATCTTGGCGATTCGGGTCGCCCGAGAGAAGTGTCTGCACGCATCTCAAAGAACTTAAACCTTCCAGATGAGCTTCTAGACCAGACACTCAAATCAGGTGGAAGCAAGTTCCATAACCAGGTTGCCTGGGCAAGGCAGTATTTAGTGTGGGAAGGTCTGCTGGATTCGTCTAAGCATGGAACTTGGACCCTTACAGAGAAGGGACGAAATGCACATCTTGGCGACAAGGAAGCACGAGAAATATTCCTGAAATGGGTTTCCATTCACGCCGAGAATCGAAAGCAGAAACGAGATGCTCAAGAAGCTGAAGAGGAAGTGCTCCCGTCTGAGGGTAGAGTAGAAGATAAAGAAGATACTGAGAAGCTTGATCTTTTGAGTACTCTGCAGTCAACCAGCCCTACGGGCTTCGAGAAGGTGTGTAGAGAGCTTCTCAGAGAGTCAGGCTTTGAGAATGTTGAGGTTACGGGTGGCTCTGCTGACGGCGGAATTGATGGCTATGGAACTCTTGAGATCAACCCATTTGTTAGCTTCAGAGTTCTCTTCCAATGCAAGCGCTATGCAAAAGGCAATCTGGTCTCTCGCGCTCAAGTTGGTGATTTCCGCAACACCATGCTCGGAAGAGCTGAAACGGGAATCATCATAACCACATCAGGATTTAGTAATGCGGCTATCCAGGAAGCGAGCAGGGAGGGTGCACCTCAAGTTGAGTTGGTCGACGGGGACGAATTGGTTGAAATGTTCCAGCGGGTTGAGCTGGGTGTATTCAAGAGGACTGTCTACGATGTAGATCCTGTGTACTTTGAGAAGTTTAAGGACTGACTTCTAACATCACCATTCACCTGAGCCGCCGCCACATGAGCCCTGTATGTCCCAATTTCACTTTGCGGCCAGGTGATGGCGAGCGTTAGGCTTATGCATTCCTCTATAAGAGCAAAGGTGGAAATGAATGACTTTGCATAGCACAACCACTTCGTTTGTGGCGATTGGAATTTCCTTGGTAGCGCTGGCCACTACTATTCTTAACTTTAGAAGGAAGAGCAATATCAGCATCTCCGGCTCAATAATCTACTCCCTTGGAAGCCCTACTTCCAACGCTTACGTCAGCAAGATATTCCTTGACAACAAGAAAGATCGCGCTGTAACAATTTACGCCGTCTATCTTATGATTTCGCCAAACTATTTTATTCAGCTGGAGGACCTCGAGGGAGAACCGCTTATACCGGCTCCGTATTCTTCAGTCGTAAGAGAATATGGACAGGTTCACTTTTACAGTATTAACCTCAAGAGAATTGATCTTAATAATCTCTTTGAGCTAAAGAAAGATAATCGGACTTCAAAACGGAAGAAGTTTATCGTACTTGCAACCTCTGATGGCAAGTATGTCGTTAAAAACTCAATTAGGCGGTGGTCCCCTGTGGGATTGTTCTTTCGAAACCATATGACCGCGATTATTCAGCCCAAAACTGTAAAGTATAAAGACCAGTTTGTTGATCCCCGAGCCAAGTTCCTGGTATTGTTGAACTATAAGGATAGCGAACAGATCCTGATGATCAGGTCTGATGAATACAAGTATATCCGATTCAAAGGCTTCCAGCTTTCAGAGACCGATCTAAAAGATATGGAATCCATAAAGAAGTTCTTTGAATTGCAACGGAGTAAAGGGAATGTCAATTTTGACTCAGTAGAGGTACTAGATCCCTCTAAATGGGTCGAGGTTCCCGATAGAGTGCTTAAAGCTCCAGAGATTAGTTGGCTGGAGTATAATCTAACGGGCTTAGTCAAAACATGGATTTCCAACAAGATGCTCGGCTATGCAAATAAGAAGCGTAAATTCAAAGCCTAACATCCAGATGCAGAAGACGGGAGCTGAGGTTGGTTTCTATGCTGTGATCTCAGCCCGCTTCTGATCTGGGGCGTTAGACGGCAAGATGGCGTGGATTGGCGATGTCGATGGTAATCATGCTGTTCACACCTGTGATACTCGGGGCGCTCGAACTGGCCAACCGGATCATCATGTCTCCCATGACCCGCATCCGGGCGGGCGAGGGTTGCATCCCTTCCGAGCGGATGGTCCGGTACTACGCGCAGCGCGCTTCGGCAGGCCTGATCATCACCGAGGGGACGCACCCCAGCCCCATGGGGCGCGGCTACACCTACCCACCCGGCCTGCACACCGAGGAGCAGGCGATGGGCTGGCGGAACGTGACCAACGCGGTCCATGCAGCCGGTGGTCGCATCGTCGTCCAACTCATGCACGCAGGGCGGGTCTCGCACTCGTCGCTGCTGCCGGGCAACGCCCTGCCCGTGGCCCCGTCGGCCATCGCCGTTTCTGGCCACGTCCACACCTTTGCCGGCAGCGTGCCGTTCGAGACGCCCCGCGCGCTGGAAACGGAGGAGATCCCCGGCATCGTCGAGGAGTATCGCCGCGCCGCGGAATTGTCGATCGTCGCCGGTTTCGACGGTGTGGAACTCCATGCGGCGACTGGCTACCTCCCCAATCAGTTCCAGGTCTCGGGGTCGAACCAGCGATCCGACGCCTACGGAGGCTCGGTGGAGAACCGGTCTCGCTTCACGTTGGAGGTGGTCAAGGCACTCTGCGACGTGCGGGGCGCCGATCGGGTCGGCGTCAAGATCGCCCCTGGCTTCACCGTGAACGACACGTTCGACGACGACCCCGCGGAGACCTATCTTTTCCTCACTCGGTCCCTGAACCGGATGGGTCTTGCCTATCTGCACGTCGGTTACGACAGCGGTTACGGGCGAGGGACGGCCCCGCCGTTCAACCCGATTGACCTCCTCCGTCCGGCGTACACCGGCAACCTGTTGGCGGTGGGCGGGTTCCTGAAGGGAACGGGGGAGGCCGCCCTTGCCGCCGGTCGGGCGGAAGCCATCGTGTTCGGTCGCCCGTTCATTTCCAATCCCGACCTTGTGGACCGGCTCCGGCTCGATGCGCCTTTGAATCCCTGGGACGTCAACACCTTTTACGGCGGCGACGACCACGGGTACACGGATTACACCCCCTTGGCTCGAAGCACGGGATGAGCGTTCACCCACCGGTCGTGGCCGTCATCATCGGATGCGGGAGCAGAGCTAATGGCGGCCGAACAAGACGCTGCAGCAGACGGGGGAGCGATGTAGGTTTTTGGGATTTCTCGGCTCACTCGCCCCCGCCGCTGATGAGCGGGGTCGGTGGCCAGGCAGGAGGCGTTTACAGATGAAACTCGGGCGCATCGAAACTCAGCGCAAGAGCGGGGCAGAGCCCCTCCACGCCAATGGCTCCCCCCTGGGTGTCTCCTTGCAGGAGTTCTGGCAATGGTCAGGCTCGGATCTCGTCAGCAACTCTCAGCGCGGGATCCTTGCTGAGTTTCTGGTGGCGCAAGCGCTCGGCGTCGTTACGGGTGTTCGAACCGAGTGGGATGCCTACGATGTTGTCACCGCTGCCGGTATCAAGGTCGAGGTCAAGGCCTCGGGCTTCGTTCAGTCCTGGGCGCAGGAGAAGCTATCGAGCGTTGGATTCGACATCGCCCCCAAGCTTGGCTGGGATGCTTCCACGAATATGTCCGCAACAGAAGCCTGCAGGCCAGCGGATGTTTATGTCTTTGCCGTTCACTTCCATACGGACCAGGCGTCGATCGATCCGCTCAACGTCAATCAGTGGGAGTTCTATGTTCTCGCCACGTCCGTTCTCGACCAACAGTGCATGAGACAAAAGAGGATCTCTCTCGCCACGCTTCAGAAGCTCTGCCCGAGAACGGTACCGTTTGATGGTCTCTGCGTCGCTGTGACAGAGGCAGCTTGCTGCAACCCATCTCATCCAGGCGGTACGGCATCACCCGGGAATACGTAGCATCAACATCAGGCTTCGCCTCTGTGCCGATGGTGTTCGCTGCGTTCTCGCTCCTCGCCGGTGCCGCCCTGGTGTGGTTGTCATTGTGGTTGAAGCTTCGCTCTCACCAGTGCCTGCGGTGGCCCAGCGTCATGGGTCGCGTCACCGAATCTCGCGTCGACGACGCAAGCCTGGAAACAACGAAGCCCGTTCTGCGCTATCGCTATGACGTTAACGGCCAGACCTACGTCGGCTTCCGTGCTTCCTTCTCCGGGTACGGCGTCAGCCGAGCGGCGATGGAGGCGGTCATCAAGCCCTACCCCCAGGGAAGCAGGGTCAGGGTCTACTACAACCCACGCCATCCGGCCTCCGCCGTCCTCGACAACACGGCACCGTCGGATTGGCCCTATTGGTTGTCGTTTGGTGTCGGCTTCCTGGTCCTCGCTGCCTATCTGGCCCTGCGATGAGCCATCGCCCCGCTTCGATCCGGGTCCTCGGCCCCACGGACGCCCCGGCGCTTCGCCAGATGCTGGGCCTCTTCAGCGACGTCTTCGACGACCCCGAGTCCTACCTCCACCATCAACCCAGTGACGCCTACCTCACCAGGCTCCTGGCCAGCGATACCTTCATCGCCGTCGCGGCCTTCGCGGCAGACCAGATGGTCGGCGGCCTGGCCGGCTACGTGCTCCCCAAGTTTGAGCAAGAGCGCAGCGAGTTCTACATCTACGACCTGGCGGTCGCGGAGGAGTTCAGGCGCCGGGGCATCGCCACCGCACTCATCAACACCATCAGGCGCACCGCCCATCAGCGCGGCATCTACGTCATCTTTGTGCAGGCGGATTACGGCGATGACCCAGCGGTCGCGCTCTACACCAAGCTCGGCACCCGGGAAGACGTCATGCACTACGACATTCTTCCCGGCTGCCAGTCGACGTGATCGAATTCAGCCAGGAAACCCGCCGCCGTCGGGCTGCAGGCATAGAGGCCGATCTGTGCCGGTCCTGTCTCGCCCAGCTCCTGCAGCCGGGCCATCCGCAGTTGCTGCCAGTCCTCCCTATCCAGGCTGGCGTCGGCGATCACATCGCGGCCCTCGCGGCGCAGCCGCAACCACACGGTGCTGATCTCCCGGGCCAGGGGCTGGGTCGACCAGTCGGAAGCCTGGGCGTTGGTCACCACCGCGCCGAGCCGGTTGGGGCCGTCCGGTTCGAATTCCACCGAGGTCTTGATCCAGCAGGCCGGCGACAGCCGCAGCAGCAGTCCGGCCTGGTCGTAGCGGTGCCGCGGATGGGCCGTCACCCGGCAGGTGAGCACCCCATCGCCGTCCATCTCCCGCAGCAGGGCATGGCCGTTGTCGGCCTCGAAGCCGTAGTGGGTGCGCTGCCAGAAGTCGGTGCGGGCCGCCGGCCACAGCCGCAGGCGGCCGGTGGCGGCCTCCCGCTCCCATCGCGGCGGCTCGTTCAGCCAGTGCAGGTCGGTCTCGAGGTTCATGGCGTCGCAGGGGTGGGGGTGGTGGCCAGGCCGAAGAGCCACATGGGTCAGTCCGATGTCAACCATGGCGAGGCAGGAGAAGGACATGGAGGCCGGCCAGGGCCAGCCCCACGGGGATCAGCAGGGCGGGCACGGCGGCCAGCCCCAGGTCAGCGGCGATCCAGCCCAGCGAGGTGGGCACGGCCACCGCACCGGCACTGGCGGCACTGGTGGCCAGGCCGACGGCGGCCGGCACCAGGGCGACGGGCAGGCGCCGCGGGATCAGCAGGATCGTGGCGGGAAAGATCCCGGCCAGGCCGAACCCCGCCAGCGGCAGGGCGAGCCAGGGCGCGGCCCCGCCGGACCAGCCGATCAAAGCCGCCAGCAGCAGGGCCAGCGAGCCGCTGATCCACCGGATCACCCCCAGCCGCCCCACCAGCCCGCCGAAACCGAAGCGGCCCGCCGTCAGCCCCAGCCAGTAAAGGCTGACGCCGATGCCGGCCGCCACCGCCGCCTGGGAGCGACCCAGGTGCTGGACGCTGAAGGCCCAGGTGCCGATCGAGGCCTCGAGGCCCACCGCCGCCAGCAGCACCAGCCCGCTCAGCCCCACGGCCGGCCGCCGCAGGGCCTGCCCCAGCACACGCCAGTCGCCGCCGGCGGCCCCGGCGGGACGCGGCCCCGGGCCGGCCCGCCGGTGCCGCCAGAGCCACAGCAGCACCAGGCCGCCCAGGCCGGCCAGCACCAGATACACCTGGCGCCAGCCGCCCCCCAGGGCCAGCACCGTGGTGGCGATCGCCGGTCCCGTGACGGCGCCGACGCCGTAGAAGCCATGCAGCGGGCCGATCAGCCGGGCGCCGGCCTCGTGCTGCGCCACGGCCGTGTTGAGGCCGGCGTCGACCAGGCCGATGCCCAGGCCCACCGCCACCCCCGTGGCCACCATCAGGTCCCAGCGGGGGGTGAGGGCATAGAGCAGCAGGGCCGACGCCAGCAGCGTGAAGGCCAGCAGCAGCAGCCGGTCCAGACCGAGGCGGCCGTTCACCACGCCGTTCAGCAGGGCCGCCAGCAGGTAGCCACCGATCTGGCTGACCAGCAGCAGCGTCACCGACCCGGTGCTCAGCGTGAAGGTGTCCAGCAGGGAGGGCACCAGCACGCCGAGGGCGGCCTCCACCGCGCCGATCACCACAAAGGCGGCACAGGCCACCCCCATCCGCAGGTCGCTCGCTGCGTCAGCCATCACGGCGGCGCAGGGCGACGGCGACCAGCAGCAGCAGCACCGCCAGCCAGCGGCCGGGTCCGTTCGGCTGCTGGGGGACCCCCAGCCAGCCCCAGTGGTCGATCAGCAGCGAGCCGATCAGCTGGCTGCAGACCACCGTCATGGTGGTGGCGGTGAGCCCGAGCCGGGGAATCACCAGGGTGGAGAGGGTGACGTAGAGGGCGCCGAGCAGGCCGCCGCCCAGGGCCCAGGGCGGCACGGCGGCGAGCCGCTCGATGGGGCCGGCGCGGAAACCCCCCAGGGCCAGCAGCAGGCCGAGGGCGGCGGCACCCACCAGGAAGTTGACCGTGGCGGCGGCCACGGCGGAGCGCAGCGTGCCGCCCAGGCGCGCATTGGCGGCCCCGCCCACTGAGAGAAGACTGCCCGCCGAGAAGGCACAGAGCACGGCGGAAAGGGGGTTCATCGCCCACCCCCCGACTGGGTGAGCAGGACCATGGCCGCCAGGAACAGCGCCATGGCCGCCCAGCCCCGGGCGCCGAGGCGCTGGCGGCGCACCCCCAGCCAGCCGTGGTGATCCATCACGAGGCCGGCGACCGCCTTGCCGGCCACCACCAGCCCGAGGGTGAGGGTGGCGCCGAGTCGGGGGATCACCAGGGTGCTGGAGCTCACGTACCAGGCGCCGAGCACCCCGGCCAGCAAGGTCCAGCGCGGCGCCGTGCCGATCGCCCGCCAGTCGGGGGCCGGCAGCAGGCCGCTGAGCAGCAGCCCGATCAGGGTGAGCGAACCCAGCAGGTAGGAGTGGAGGGCGGCCAGGGGAACGGACTGGAGCGACTGGGCCAGCCGGGCGTTCATGGCCGCCTGCACCGGCAGCAGGGCGCCGGCCAGCAGGGCCAGGGCGATCGCCATGGCCGAGGAGACGGGGACGACGGGCGCCGGCGAGCGGGGCAGGGACAGGCAGGACATCTCGATATCAAGAGACTTGATTCGAAGCTAAGGGTGAGTTGTCTTGACGTCAAGCTATCCTCGGGCCATGGCCTCCGACCGCATCGACCTGATCCAGGGCCAGTGGCAGCAGGCCTCCCCGGCCCTGGATGTCTCCGCCCTGGCTGTGGTGGGCCGGATCCTGCGCCTCGCCCGGCTGCTGGAGCGCCAGCGCGAAGCCCTGCTGGCCCCCCATGGGCTCAGCCTCTGGTCGTTCGATGTGCTGGCCACCCTCCGGCGCCAGCCCCCACCGCACCAGCTCACCCCCACCGAGCTCTACGGCGCTTTGATGCTGTCTTCCGGCGCCATGACCAACCGGATCGACCGCCTCGAGGCCGACGGCCTGGTGGAGAGGCACCGTGAAACCACCGACCGGCGCAGCGTCCTGGTGCGGCTCACGGCCAAGGGGGCCCAGCTGGTGGAGACGGTGCTGCCCCAGGTCCTGGGCAGCGAGCGGGAGCGGCTGGAGCAGTGCACCACCTCCGAGGAGCATGAGCTCCTGGCCGGGCTGCTGCGCCGCCAGCTCCTGGCCCTGGACGGCGGCGACTGAAGCCTCCCGCGTACCTCAGGCGCCACCGCCATGCCTTCCGCCCTTTCCTACAGGCCCCTGACGCCGGCCGACCGCCGACGCCTCCAGACCCTGTGCATCGCCTGCAGCGACTTCTTCGAGTGCATCGAAGGTCAGCCCGGTGGCCGCGAAACAGCGGCCGAGCTTCTCGGACCCCTCACGCCGGACGTGAGCAGCGGAGAGAAAAGCCTTGTTGGCGTGGAGATCGGCCGTGAACTGGTGGGGGTGGTGGAGCTGTTGGCTGGCTTTCCTGGGCCGCAGGAGTGGTACGTCGGTCTGCTCCTGCTTCATCCCGAGCGGCGCGGAGCCGGAGCCGGAACGGCCATCTGGGACCACCTGCGCCAACGGATGACCCGGGAGGGGGCCACCACCGTGCGACTCATCGTTCAACAACAGAATCCCCGGGCTCGTCGGTTCTGGGAGCGCCAGGGATTCGCCGTGGAGAGGGAGATGGTGGCCACAGCCGGCAAGCTGGAAAGCGCCGTCTGGCTGTTGCGTCGTGATCTTCAGGCGCCGGCCCCCCATGCCGTGGCAGCCCAGCAGGGCTCACCTTGCCGCTGAGCGAAAGCGTCTGACACGACTATGAAAATCAGGCTCGAACCCCCCAACCTGGCCTGGACGGAGGCCTTCGAACGGCACCGGGCATGCCTCCTGGAAGCCCTGCCGATACCAGGGCTGTCCATCGATCACATCGGCAGCACATCCCTCGCCGACATCAGCGCCAAGCCGATCATCGACATCCTTGTCGGCCTGGCGGACCTATCCCCACTGGATGCGGTCATCGATCCCCTGCTGGCCGCCGGCTACACCTATGTGGAAGCGTTCACGGGCGCCATGCCCTACAGGCGCTTCTTTGTCAGTCTCAGGGCCCTGTCGGCCAAGCCCCTGCCTTGCGTCATCGGACCAGCAGATTCGCTGGCCTTCGGCCGTGATTACGACTCCATCGCCAACATTCATGTGATGGAGCGCGGGACTGATCACTGGAGGCGACACATCGCCTTTCGCGACTACCTGCGGGCGCATGTGGAGGTGAGACTTGCGTATGAAAGCTTGAAACTCAAGATTGCGGAAATGGATTTCGAGGACCCACTTGACTACAACAGCTTCAAGGAGAGTTTCATCCGTGAGCATCAGGGAAAGGCGATGGCCTGGTTTCTGCAAAGAGGGCAGTAGATCTGGGTTGTAACTCAACGCTGTCGATCAGGACTCCGATGGCCTCTCGATCTTGCCTCCTGATGGGATAGCCTTTTCTGCTGTTTGACCCCTGCGCCAGTAGTTGGATGAAGGTCATCATTCTCGGCAACGCCGGGGCCGGCAAGAGCACCCTGGCCATGACGCTGATCGCCAGGCAGCCGGCCGCCCGGTTATCGCTGGATGAGGTCGCGTTCCAGGGCGGAACCGAACGGCGTCCCCTGCAGGAGAGTGTCGAGGACGTCAGGCGTTGGATCTCCGAGCACGACAGCTGGATCATCGAAGGCTGCTACGCGGACATCCTGGAGCCCGTCCTGGCCTGTGCGGATGAACTGATCTTTCTGAATCCCGGCGTCGAGGCCTGCCTGGCCCACTGCCGCTCCAGGCCCTGGGAGCCCGAGAAATTCAGCTCCCGCCAGGAGCAGGATGCGAATCTCGACAACCTCCTGCAGTGGGTGGGCTCCTACGACACCCGCTCCGACGAGTACGGACTCGCCAGGCACCGGGCGTTGTATGACTCCTTTGAGGGGAAGAAGCGGGAGTTCTGCCATCCTGAAGCGTATGCATCCACCCGGTGCTCCGTCTTCATCGCCACCAGTCTCGATGGCTGCATCGCCCGCAGTGACGGCTCCATCGACTGGCTGGAGCGCGCCAACGCCGCCGTACCCGCCGGTGAAGACTGCGGCTATGCCGACTTCATCCAGACGGTCGATGCGATCGTCATGGGACGGGCCACCTTCGACAAGGTCCTGAGCTTTCCCGAATGGCCCTACGGCAGCCTGCCGGTGTATGTGCTCAGCACCAGCTTGCGAAGCCGTCCTGCCGGAGTGCCGGACTCCGTCCAGGTGCTTTCGGCCACGCCCCACGAGGTGGTGGAACGGGCCGCTGCAGCGGGCCACCACCATCTCTACATCGATGGCGGGCGCACCATCCAGGGTTTCCTGAAGGCTGGGCTGATCACTGAGCTGACGATCACGCTCATCCCGATCCTTCTCGGCTCAGGAATCAAGCTGTTTGGTGATCGGCCAGCCGACACGAATCTGCGTCTGTTGTCATCGACAGCGTATCCGTTCGGATTCGTTCAGTGTCACTATGCGGTGTGCCGAGAACCCTGAGAGCCTGACGTGGACATTGACCGGCTTAACCGCGATTTCTAGCCTGACCAGGAAGGCCTGACACCGCGTCTCCCAGGATGAATCAGCTGCACCATCAGCCGCAACGCCAGCTGTACAAACCGCTGCTGTGGCAGGAGTGCCGCTGGCTGGGGGCCGCCGTTGCGGCGACGATCGCCGTCGCTCCGGGGGCCGTCTTCGCCCAGCCCCCGACCTACGCCCCCGAGGTGCCGGCGAAGATCACCACGCCGGACAGCGTCAGGACCCGCATCGGCACCCTGCGCTTCAAGGACGGCGCGCCCGATCCGGAGACGGTGCGGCTCGCCTACGACCAGATCGATTTCAGCCGCGGCATCGATGCCTTCGTACGGGGCATGTCGGCCACGTCGGTGTTCGCCATCTGCAACGGCCTGGAGCAGGCGGGTGTGAAGGCGAACAGCGGCATCGGCATCACCGAGCAGCTGATGGATGCCCGCTCGCTGTTCCTGACGCCCAACACCACCACCGTCTACGTCCTCCAGTGCCTCAACCTCAGGGACGGGCCGATGGTCGTGCGGGTGCCGCCACGGGCGCTGGGGCCGGTCGATGACGCCGACTTCCGCTGGGTGACGGACGTGGGGGTGACCGGGCCCGACAAGGGCGCCGGCGGGGCCTATCTCTTCGTGCCCCCGGGCTTCACCGGCGCGCTGCCCGCCACGGGCTTCCACGTGGCCCGGCCGCGCACCAACCGGGTGGTGATCTTCTATCGCGTCTTCGTCGAGAAGGGCGACCTCGCGGCGGCGACGGCCACTGTCCGCTCCAACGCGGCGGTGTTCCCGTTGTCGCAGGCGGCGGCGCCCCCGCCGACCACGTTCGTCAATCTCTCCGGCCGGAAGTTCAACACGGTCAGTGCCAACGACTTCAGCTTCTACGAGGAGCTCAACGCCGCGGTGCAGAACGAGCCGGCCGACTGGGTGGACCCCGACACGGTGGGTCTCTACGCCGCGATCGGCATCCGCAAGGGCCAGCCGTTCGCGCCGGATGCGCGCCTCAGGCAGACCCTCACCGAGGCCGTCGCGGTGGGCAATGCCTATGCCCGCTCCAATGCCTTCGCCTCGCGGGATCCCCGCACCCGGATCTTCAAGGACCGGCAGTGGCTCACCCCGTTCGTGGGGGGCAGCTACCAGTTCCTCTCGGGATCGGAGCGGCTGCTGGAGGCCAGGGCGATGTTCTTCTACCTCGCCACCGGCATCACGCCGGCCATGAGCGAGGCCAGGCCCGGCACCGGTTCGGCCTACGCCCTCACCTTCCGCGATGGGGCCGGCGCCTTCCTCGATGGCGGGCGCACCTACAAGGTGACCCTGCCCGGGCCCATTCCCGCCAAGGATTTCTGGGCCTTCACCGTCTACGACAACCAGACCCGCTCCCTGCTGCCCACCGATCAGAGGTCGGCCGGGGTCGACAGCAACGCCACCGGACTGCAGCGCAACGCCGATGGCGGCGCCACGATCTGGTTCGGGCCCAAGGCCCCGGCGGGCAAGGCCGCCAACTGGGTGCAGACGATGCCGGGCCGGGGCTACAACCTCATCCTGCGGCTCTACGGGCCGCTGGAGCCCTGGTTCGACCAGACCTGGCAACCGGGCGACCTGGAACCCCAGACCTGATCCATTCCGCGGGGCCCGAAGCCGATGACGACCGTTGACTTCGGGTTCCTGCTCACGGGCTACGGCCTTCTGAGCCTGGTCCTGTTTCTGGCGACGTCGTTCACCACCCTCGGCTGGATCATCCACGGCTTCATCCTGATCCCGCTCTATGGGCTGGTGGTGCTGATCTGGTGGCTGGTGGCCGCGCAGATCCCCGCCCGAACGGTGCGGCTGCGCCGCGGCCTCTGGGCCGTCGTGCTGGTGCTGCAGCTGGCCACGATCCTGGCCTCTCCCGGCAACTGCTACGCCTGGAAACAGGGCAACCGCTGCTACTCCAATCTTCAGGTGCTGATGGGACGGGCCCCGGCCGGCGGATCGAGCCGAGCCCCCCATTGGTCGCTGGTGGAGAACAACTTCCACACCATGGCCCTGGCCTACGGCGCCTCCCTGGTGCTCGCCGTGTCCTGCACCTCCGTGAGCAGCGAGCCATGAGCGCGTCACCGCCCCGGCGACCCCCCAGCGTCTGGGTGACGCAGGTGCTGCTGCTGCTCGCCTTCCTCAACATGGCCGTCGCCCTGCTGCTGGGCCTCGTCCGCTGTCTGCCGGCGGCTCCGGCCAGCCGCTGCCCCACACCGGTGAGCCTGGCCGACCTGCTGGTGTCCCTGGCCTTTCTGGGACTGCAGCGGCGCCGGCGCCTCGGCCGGGGGCTGGCGGTGATCCTGCTCGCCGGCGGCGCGCTCGTGGGCGTCATCGACAGCCCGCTGCCCAGGGCGCTCCGGGTGATCGTGCTCTCCCTTCTTCCAGGGGGAGGCCCTCTGCCGGATCCGCGCGCTCCCTGCCCCCACCCCTTCGGCCCGCTCACCGACCTCTGCGGCCACACCGGCCTTCCCGATCTGGGCTGGCCGGTCCTCGCGGACCTGTTTCCCTCCCTGGCCCTGGGCTTCCTGGCCTTCCGGCTGCTCCGCAGCGCCGCGGCCCGACGCTTCTTCCATCCCGCGCCATGATCCGCCGCCGCAGCCGTCGCCATCGGCCCGGGACGGCCGTTCCGCTGCTGCTCTTCGCCTCCCTCGCCGCCGCGGCCGCGGCCTGTTTCGCCAGCCCGACGCCGGCCGCCTGCCAGGAGGCCCTGGTGAGGGGCGATGCCCTGGTGGTGGCCGGGCGCGACCGCGCTTCACCGACCTGCTGATCCGCTTCCCGGACGCGTCCCGCCTGCGCAATGAGGCCCGCATCGCCCTGCGCTACCTGCGCGTCGATTGCCGGGGGCCCTGAGGACCTGTGCCGGCCTCCCTCGGGACACCGTCACCGGCACCTGTCAGCGGACCTCGTGAACGGCACGCGTCAGATGGGTACGGTACGGTACTGTTCTCTTCGGATGGGTTGGTGGACTGTCCCTGTTCCCCCCACCTCGCGCCGATGGCCCCCGACGCCCCACCCCGAGACCGCCTCCTCTCGGCCGCCCGGGAGCTGTTCTTTCAGCACGGTTTCGCAGCGGTGTCGACCGATGCCCTCGCCCGGGCGGCGGCCGTATCCAAGGCCACGCTCTACAAGCATTTCCCCAGCATGGAGGCCGTGCTCCGGGCCGTTGTCGAGCGTGAGGTGGATGGGTTCGAGCGGGGCGTCCCCATCACCGTGGGCACCGCGGCAGCGTTCCGAGCCGCCCTGGTGCGGTTCGGCACCAACCTGCTCGACTTTCTCAACCAGCCCGACATCATCCGCTTCGCCCAGCTGATGTTCGAGGAGGCGCGCGGCAACGCGGGCCTGGCCGGCGACTTCTACCACTCCGCCTACGGGCGCACCCAGAACGACCTGGCCCAGCTGATCCAGCAGGGCCTCGACCGCGGCGACCTGCGCTCCAGCCTCCCGGCCGCGGTGCTGGCCGAGCAGCTGCTGGGCCTCTGGGAGGGCTTCGGCTTCATCCGTGCCCTGCTCGGCCTGACGGCGCAACCGTTCCCCGACCCCGGGGCCTGGAGCGAGGCCTGCGTGGGCACCTTTCTGGCGGGCCAGGGTTCCGCCCTGCCGCCGGGCGACCACCCCACCCCTTCCTGAGCTGACCCCGAGCGCCATGGCCATGCACAAGTTCGTTCCACCCACAGGTCCCGGGGACGTCCTCGCCGATCGCTGGCGATTGCTGATCCATGGCGCCGGCCTGCAGGCTTTCACCATCGCGGTGGCGATCGCCACCCACACCGTGTTTCCCCTGCTGCGCTGGATGCAGCAGCGCCGGATTCTCAGCGGCGGGGTGATCTGGCTGGAGGACATGCCGGGGCCACCCCAGAGCCAGCGCTTCGACCATCTGGCCTTCGTGCCGGCCGACATCACCCCCAACCCCGGTCCGGTCCGCAAACGGGCGCGGTTCATGAAGGTGGAGTATCCCGCCACCGCCTATCCCTTCGCCTATCGCCAGCCACCCATCTCCGGGAACGCCATCAATGGCCTGGGGGAGGAGCGCCCCCGCCGGCCCGACCACGTGTTCTTCGGTGATTCCTACAAGCGGGCCTGGGGAAAGCTCGACTGGTACTTCCAGGTGATGGAGCCCACCGCCATTCATCGGCTGATCGTGCGGATGTTCTGGCAGGACCGGGCCCGGGTCGGACCTGTGGCACCCAGCGTCACCACCCTGGGCACTCCGGAAGAGGCCTCCGCCCACATCAAGGCCCTGGCCACCCGGATCGGTGCCGGATTGGTGGGCATCACCCGCCTGCGGCCTGAGTTCTGCTATCACGACTCCAATCCCGACTTCACCTACGCCATTGCGGTCGCCGTGCCGATGGATCGGGAGGAGATGCTGCATACCCCCAGTGAGCGGTCCAATCAACAGATCATGCGGACCTACCTGGACGTGAACCGGGTGGCGATCCGGCTGGCCCACGCCATCCGTGCCCTGGGCTATCCGGCCCAGGCGTCCACCAATCTGGCGCCGGGCTCCAGCACGGAGGTGCTGCATGTGCCCATCGCCATCGCGGCCGGCCTCGGCCAGCTGGGCAAGCACGGCTCGATGATCACGCCCGAATTCGGCTCGAATGTCCGTCTGGCCACCGTGCTCACGGATCTGCCCCTGGCCGTCGATCAGCCGAGGGACATCGGTGTGGACGACCTCTGCGCCCACTGCCGCATCTGTGAAACCAACTGCCCCCCGCACGCGCTGTTTCCGGAGAAGCAGCTGGTGCGTGGCCAGCGGCGCTGGTATGTGAATTTCGACAAGTGCGCTCCCTATTTCGCCGAAACCCGCGGCTGCGGCATCTGCATCGAGGTCTGCCCCTGGAGCACACCCGGCAGGGGCCAGGAGCTGATGCGCACCCTGCTCGAACGTCGGCAGGGGGACGGCGGAGCCGCCCGGACCTGACGTGTGCCACGTTGGCCGGTGTTGTGGCGAGGTGGTGTGAACGAACCGCTCCTGACGGTGCGCCGGGCGACGGCCACGGACCTGCCGGTGCTGGCCCGCTACGGCGTCGCCCTCGCACGGCTGCATGTCGGTTTTGATGGCGAACGTTTCGCCGTGCCGCCGGGTGGCGAGGGCGCCTATGCGGCGTTCTTCCAGGCGGAGCTCCAGCGTCCGGAGGTGGTGCTGCTGATCGCCGAGGTCGGTACCCGACCGGTGGGCTACGCCTTCGTGCGGATGGAGCCGATGAGCCTGGTGGAGCTGCGCAGTGCCGGAGCCTGGCTGCACGACCTCTACGTGGATCCCGAGGCCAGGAGCGGCGGGATCGGCCGCCGGCTGCTCGCGGCGGCCAAGGAGGCCGCCATCGCCCTGGGCTCCGGCAGCCTGATGCTCAGTGCGTCGTCGCGGAATGCCGCCGCCCGGCAGCTGTTCGAGCGCGCCGGACTGCGCCCCACCATGGTGGAGATGCGCATCGAACTGGAGGGGTGAAACAGGAGCTGCCCCTTGAGGACGACGCCGCGATCGAACGGCTGGTCCGCGAGTTCGAGGCCCTGACGCTTCCCCGTGCCCACTGGACGCACCGCGCCCATCTGGCGGTGGGCGTTCACTACGTTCGCCATCGGGGCCTGGCTGGAGCCCTGCAGCGGATGCGGGAGCGCATCCAGGCCTACAACCTGGCCTGCGGCGACCCGGACGGTTACAGCGAGACGATCACCGCCACCTGGCTCTTCAGCATCGCCGCCGACATCAGCCGCGACGACCCGAGGGTCACCATGGCCGAACAGGTCGCTCGGCTGGCTTCTCGATGAACACCTACACCTTCCTGCGGGTCCCGGTGGCCTACGCCGCCGGCCAGATCGATCCGTCCCCGTACGAGCACGCCATCCATGACCAGGCCGCCCGTGGCTGGGAACTGGTTCAGATCTTCGTGGAGAACTCCGCCGCCATGGCCAGCGAGCACGTGCTGATCTTCCGGCGGCCGGCCTAGGGCCCCCCGAGCAGCGGCACCAGTTCCCGCACCGCATCGCCGGCCTTCAGCTCCAGCGCCACGCCGGAACCGCCGCAGTCCTCCGCTGGCAGCTGGTCGGCGCCCAGCCGCAGGCTGCGGCCCTCGCCGCCCTCCAGGGTCACGCCGATCACGCCGGCCTCGCCCGCCTGCAGGTCCACCAGGGCGTCGTCGCGCTCCAGGAAGCGCAGGCCGATCTGGCCCATGGCGCCCCGCTGGCAGGGCCGCAGGCTGTCGAGCTGCAGCCGCTTCACCTGGCCGCGGCGGCTGGCCAGCAGCACGTTGCCGCCCGCCGCCGCCCGCGCCGCCCCCACCACCCGTTCGCCGGGCAGCAGCCGCAGCAGCATCGGCCCCTGGGCGGTGCGGCCCAGCACCGGCAGGTTGGTGTCGTTGATCGCCAGCCGCAGCATCCGTCCGGTGCTGGTGGCCACCACCAGATCCTCCCCCTCCCGACAGGGCACCACCCGCTGCAGGGCCACCCCCTCCTTCAGCTTCAGCACCGTGGCGGGACGGCCCGAGAGCTCCAGGAAGTCCTCGATCGGCAGCCGCTTGAAGCGCCCATCGGTGCTCAGCAGCCCGATGCTTCCCGCCGGCGGCTGGGGCAGCGGCAGCACCTGCACCACCGTCTCCCCGTGCAGGCTGTCGGGCAGGAAGCGCTCCAGCCTGCCGGGGTTCTGGCCGGCGAATTCCCAGCGCAGCAGGGCCACCCTGCCGCCGGCGCTGAAGGCCAGCAAGGCCGGCTGCCCGGCCACCGGCAGGATCAGGCGCGCCGGCGGTGGCAGCTCCCCCAGCTCGGCCGCCTGATCCAGGTGCAGCCGGCCCAGCATCTGGGGCGTCACGATCCGCACCGCCCCGTCGGTCTGGATCAGCAGGCGGCCGTCGCCGGCCAGGGCCTCGAAGGCCTGCTGCCGCTGCAGTTCGGTGTTGGGCCGCACCGCCGCCGCCCGCTGGGCCACCAGGGCGTCGCCCCCCTCCACCAGCCGGGTGCGGCGGGGGGTGGCATAGCGCTTCTTCAGCCCCTTGAGCTCGCTGACCATCGTGTCCAGCAGGGCGGTGCGGTCGTCGAGCAGGTGCCGCAGCCGGGTGCGCTCCTGCTCCAGGTCGGCCGCCTCCTTGCGCAGCCCCTCCTGCTCCAGGCCCGTGAGCCGCCGCAGCGGCATCGCCAGCACCGCATCGGCCTGGCGCTCGCTCAGGTCCAGGTGCACCTGCAGGCTGGCCCGGGCCGTGGCGGCATCCCGCGCCTCGCTGATCATCTCGATCACGCGTTTGAGGTCGTCGAGGGCCCGGATCAGCCCCTGCACCACCTCGAGACGGTCTTCGCAGCGCTTGAGGGCGTGGTTGGTGCGCCGGATGATCGTCAGCTCCCGGTACTCCAGGAACTGCTGCAGCATCTGGCGCAGGTTCAGCTGCTGGGGCTGGCCGTTCACCAGCGTCAGCAGGATGGCGCCGAAGTTGCTCTGCAGGGCCGTGCGGCGCTGCAGTTCCTCCAGCACCTTCTGGGGTTCGGCGTCGCGCCGCAGCTCGATCACCACCCGCATCCCCTCGCGGTCGCTCTCGTCGCGGATGTCGGCGATGCCGCCGATCTTGCCGTCGTTCACCTGCTCGGCCAGTTTCTCGATCCAGCCCGCCTTGCTCAGCTGGTACGGCAGTTCCGTCACCACCACGGCGCCGCGGCGGTGGCGCCCCTTGCCGGGCTGCACCTCCTCGATGTGGGCCACGCCCCGCATCGGGATGCTGCCCCGGCCGGTGGCATAGGTGTCGCGCACACCGCTGCCCAGCAGCACCTCGCCGCCGGTGGGGAAATCCGGGCCCGGCACCATCGCCAGCAGCTTCTCCTCCGGCAGGTCGGGTTTGCGGATCAGGGCGATCAGGGCCTCCACCACCTCGCCGAGGTTGTGGGGCGGGATGCTGGTGGCCATGCCCACGGCGATGCCGGTACAGCCGTTGAGCAGCAGGAAGGGCAGCTGGGCCGGCAGCACCGTCGGCTCCTGCTGGGAGCCGTCGAAGTTGGGGGCGAAATCGACCGTGTCGCTGCCGATCTCATCGAGCATCGCCTCGTTGGCGATCGGCGCCAGCCGGGTTTCCGTGTACCGCATCGCGGCCGGCGGGTCGTCGTCCACCGAGCCGAAGTTGCCGTGGCCGTCCAGCAGCGGATGGCGGCTGGCGAAGGTCTGCACCAGCCGCACCAGGGCGTCGTAGACGGCCTGGTCGCCGTGGGGGTGGTACTTGCCGAGCACGTCGCCCACCACGCGGGCGCACTTGCGGTAGGGCCGGTCGGGGGTCAGCCCCAGCTCGTGCATCGCGTAGAGGATGCGCCGCTGCACCGGCTTGAGCCCGTCGCGCACGTCCGGCAGGGCCCGCCCCACGATCACGCTCATCGCGTACTCGAGGGACGAGCGCTGCATTTCCTGATGCAGGGCGATCGGTTGGACGCGCTCGTCCGGCATCCGGTCCTTTGGGGCAGCGGCTCAGGGCGCTCAGCCTACAGATGGCGCCCGGGCCCCCCGGGCTCAGGACTCGTCGCCGCTGCCGCCGTCACCGTCGGTGGCATTGGCCAGGGCCCGCTCCACCGCCGCCTTCAGCTCCGGCAGGGCCAGCAGCTGGGCGGTCACCGCCCGCAGCTTCGGCCCCCACAGCTGCTCCTTCTGGAATTTCTCCTTCACGTAGTTGGGTTCCTCCGCCAGGGCGGTCTCGGCCAGCTTCAGGGCCTGGGCCCGCTCCGCCGGTCCCCGCTCGAACAGGGCCGCCGCCAGGGCCAGGGACGTCTCGGCGATGTCCGGCTTGATCTTCAGCACCCGCTGCCAGCGGCCGATGGCGTCGTTGACCCGGCCGGTCTCGTACAGCACCAGCCCCTGGTTGTTGATCGCCTCCCAGAAGTCCTTGCGCAGGCCCGCGGCCCGCTCGAACGACCCCAGGGCCTCCTGGCTGTTGCCCAGCAGGATCTGGGCATTGCCCAGATCGAAGTACGCACCCGCGTTCCTGCTGTCCAGCTCCAGCCCCCGCCGCAGCAGGCCGATGGCGTCCTGGGGCTTGCCGTCCCGCAGCGCCAGCGAACCCTCGGCGAACCAGATGCCGGCGTTGTTGGGATCCAGCTCCTTGGCCCGGGCCAGGGCCACCTTGGCCTTCTCCATCTGGTTGCTGCGCAGCTCCGCCTCCGCCAGCAGCACCCAGCCGCGGGGGTCCTGGGGCAGCAGCCGCACCGTCAGTTCCGCCAGCCGGGCCGCGTCCTCCGCCTGGCCGAGGCGCAGCAGCCGTGCCGCCGCCTGGGCGATGCCCAGCCCCGCCCCCTCCAGCTCCTTCTCCTGCGGCAGGTACACGAACGGCACCAGGGCCCGCGCCGGCAGGGCGTAGCCCACCAGGGGGGTGGCTGTCAGCGGCATGGCCAGGCAGAGGGAGGAGAACAGTCGCCAGAACCGCCGGCCCACGGAATCACCCCGAATCGCCCCAGCCTAGGGAGCCGTCCCCCGTTGTCCCCAGCCGGCCGCCAGCGCCGCCCGGATGTTGCGCCGCCACATGGCCGGCCGGATCCGCCGCAGGGCCGAGGCCCGCAGCCGCTCGTCCCAGTCGCCGTCGCTCCAGCCCAGGGCCTCCGCGCCGCGCAGATCCAGCAGCCACGGGCGCGGCTGCACGTCGGCGTCGGTGGCGACGGGCAGGGGCCGCCGGTTCCAGGGGCAGACCTCCTGGCAGATGTCGCAGCCGGCCACCCAGCCCTCCAGCCGCCCCGCGATCGCCGCCGGCAGCGCCTCCTGGCGGTTCTCGATCGTGTGGTACGCGAGGCAGCGGCGGGCATCGACCACGAACGGCTCGTCGAGGGCGCCGGTGGGGCAGGCGTCGATGCAGGCGGTGCAGGCGCCGCACAGGGGCTCGGCCGGGCGGTCGGGGGGCAGGTCGAGGCTGGTCAGCAGGTGGCCCAGCAGCATCCAGGAGCCCCGACGGCGATGGATCAGGTTGCCGTTCTTGCCGATCCAGCCCAGGCCCGCCTCCTCCGCCCAGGCCTTGTCGAGCAGGGGGGCGCTGTCCACGCAGGCCCGCCAGGTGGTGCCCGGCGCCGCCTGCTCCAGCCAGCGCCCCAGCTGCCGCAGGCGGCCGTCGATCACCCGGTGGTAATCGCGCCCCCAGCCGTAGCGGGCCACCCGCAGGCTGCCCGGCGCCCGTTCCCGGGCCACGTGGTAGTTCCAGCCCACCGCCAGCACGCTGCGCACCCCCGGCAGCAGGGCCTCGATCCGGCGGCGGCGGGGATCCTCCATCCAGCCCATCCCCGCCTGGTGGCCCGCCGCCAGCCACCGCTCCAGGGCGGCCGTGCGCAGGGGCAGCCGCGGGCCACCCGGCACCGCCGCCAGCCCCACCGGGGCGAAGCCGAGCCCTTCGGCCCGGGCCCGCAGTGCCGCCGCCAGTGCGCTAAGGGTGCCGGGATCGGTCAAGGGCTGCCGGTAGAGTCCCACGAATCCGACCTCCCCTGTGTGGCAGCCAGTTCCTCCTCCCGCTTCAGTCCCCTGCTGCGCTGGATGGGCCTCACCCTGGTGGTGCTGCTCGTCCTGCAGCTGGTCGCCGTGCTCACCCTCTGGGACTGGCAGGAGGAGGCCTTCCGCCAGCTGGTGGTGGAGCGACTGATCGGCCAGGCCCCGATGGGTCTGATCGGCCTGCTGCTCATGTACCTCTCCTCCCGTCTGGAAGACCCGTCGGAGGAGCGCACCCCCGTCCTCTGGACCGTCTGCATCATCAGCGGTCTGCTGGCCGTGCTGCTGACCGCCTCGCTGCCGATCAGCTTCGGCGGTGACCAGCAGATGCAGCAGCAGGCCGACCAGCAGCTCGCCGCCAAGCGCGGCCAGCTGGAGATGGCCCGGCAGCAGAGCAAGGATCCCGCCCTGCTCCAGCAGCTGATCAAGCAGGCCGAGGCCACCGGCCAGGTGCCCCCGGGCGCCACCGAGGAGCAGAAGACCCAGTCGGCCCGGGCGTTCGTCGATCGCCAGCTCGACCAGCTCGAGACCCAGTTCAAGCAGACCGAGCAGACCAGCAAGGTCACCCTCAGCCAGCGCCGCTACGGCGGATCCCTCGGCGCGGTGGTGCTGATCATCGCCTTCACGATCCTTTGCCTCGGCAGTGTCCTGTAAGACCCCCGTGGATCGTTACCGTTAGGGTTTCGCCCCTCCGGACCCCATCCATTGGTCCCATCCAGTAGTCCCAGTTCCGATCAGCCCCTGGGCAACCGGCTGCAGCAGGATCTCAAGAACGATCTGATCGCCGGCCTGCTGGTGGTCATTCCGCTGGCCACCACGATCTGGCTCGCCACCACGGTGAGCCGCTTCGTTCTGGCCTTCCTGACGTCGATCCCCAAGCAGTTCAACCCGTTCAACACCCTCAACCCCCTCCTCCAGGACCTGATCAACCTGGGGGTGGGTCTGCTGGTGCCGCTCCTGGGCATCCTGCTGATCGGTCTGATGGCCCGCAACATCGTCGGCCGCTGGCTGCTGGAGTTCGGTGAGGGCACCCTGCTGCGGATCCCCCTGGCGGGCTCCGTCTACAAGACCCTCAAGCAGCTGCTGGAAACCTTCCTTCAGGGCAATTCGGCCCGCTTCCGGCGGGTGGTGCTGGTGGAGTACCCCCGCGAGGGGCTCTATGCCGTCGGCTTCGTCACCGGGGTGCTGGGCACGGCCATCCAGGCCGATTTCGGCGAGACCATGCTCAGCGTCTTCATTCCCACCGCCCCCAACCCCACCACCGGCTGGTATGCGGTGGTGCCCGAGCGCCTGGTCAAGGACATCGAGCTGAGCGTCGAGGATGCCTTCCGCACGATCATCTCCGCCGGCATCGTCAGCCCCGACGAACGGGAACCCACCTCCAACCGCAGCTTCGCCAGCCTCCTGGCCCAGCTGCGCGCCCCCCAACCCTCCTGATGCAGAGTCGCACCCTTGCCCGTGAACTGGCCCTGCTGATGCTGGGTCAGGTCAGCGACCGCGGCAGCGGCGCCGAGGCCCCCTCCGGCTCCTTCGATCTTCTGCTGCAGCAGGCCGTCACCAGCCTCAGCCAGCACGTGCGCGAGGCCCTCGACCGTTCCGCCGAGGATCTCCAGCAGGCCCAGCAGCGGCTGCTCGACAGCGAGCTGCAGGACCAGGGGGAGAAGCAGCTGCCGACGGTGCGGCGCCACCTGCAGGAGGGCCTCACCCACGCCGAGCACGCCCTCAACCGCCTCTCCGCCAGCTTGGAGCTGCCGCGCCTGCTGCTGCTGGCCGACCAGGAGGCGGTGCAGCGCGACGCCATCGGCCGGATCCGGGCGGTGCTGCGCGACCGCGAAGCCCTCGACGGCCGCATCGATGCGGTGATGGAGGGCTGGCGCCTCACCCGCCTGCCCCGGGTCGACCGGGACATCCTGCGGCTGGCGGTGGTGGATCTGGAGGATTTCGGCACCCCCGCGGCCGTGGCTTGCAATGAGGCGGTGGAGCTGGCCAACCGCTACAGCGACGAGCAGGGGCGGCGCATGATCAACGGTGTGCTGCGGCGCTTCACCGCCGCCCGGGTCTGACCAGGAACGCGATGGTCTTCGATTGGTTCAAACGGGCCCTGGCCCAACCCGCCCCGACGCCGGAGCCCGAGCCCGCCCCGGCGCCCCTGCCGGAGCCGGAGCCCGAGTCCCCCGCCGAGGCGGAGGCCGCGCCCGCTGCTGCCGATGCCGCCGCGCCGGCTGCTGCCGCAGCCCCTGCCGCCCCCGCCGGCCCGGGGGTCGATGAGGACGCCCTGGCCTGGGCCCGCCAGGCCTATGCCCGGCTGAAGGCCCAGCAGGAGGCCGCCAGCCAGGCCGCGCCGCCCGCTCCGGCCCCTGCCCCCACACCGGCACCGGCCGCCGAGGCACCACCCGCTCCTGAAGCCGCTCCCGAACCGCCGCCGGCCCCCGCACCCGCCGCCCCGTCCGTGGCGAGCGGCCTCTCGCTGCTGGAGCAGGCCGCGGCCCAGCGCCGGCAGCGCCTCCAGGAGATCACCGCCCCCGCCGAGCCCGCCGCGGCGACCCCCGCAGCCGCGGACGCCGATGCCGCCGACCCCAGCCTCGGCGCCTTCGATGACACCTTCACCTGGTCGGCGGAGGTGCTGGCGGCCCAGGGGCGCAGCGTCGAAGACGTGTCGCTGGAGGAGATCGACTGGCTGGGCCGGCTGCGGCGCGGCCTTGAGAAGACCCGCAAGGGTTTCGTCACCCAGCTGCTGGAGAACCTCGGCGACGACCCCCTCACCCCGGCGGTGCTCGACGACCTCGAGTCCACCCTGCTGCGCGCCGACGTGGGCGTGAAGGCCACCGACCAGGTGCTGGAAGCCCTGCGCCGCCGCCTCAACGAGGAGGTGGTCGACCCGGCCGAGGGGCTGCGCTTCCTGAAGGAGCAGCTGGTCGGCCTGCTGGAGGAGCCGATCCGGGCCGGCGGCACCCCCCTGCTGGCCCCCCAGCGCGACCGGCTCAACGTCTGGCTGCTGGTCGGTGTCAACGGCGTCGGCAAGACCACCACCCTCGGCAAGCTGGCCAACCTGGCGGTGCGCAGCGGCTACAGCTGCCTGATCGCCGCCGCCGACACCTTCCGGGCCGCGGCGGTCCAGCAGGTGAGCGTCTGGGGGGAGCGCAGCGGCGTGCCCGTGGTGGCCAACCCCAGCGCCAACGCCGACCCGGCGGCCGTCGTCTTCGATGCCATCGGCGCCGCCCGCTCCAAGGGCACCGAGCTGGTGCTGGTGGACACGGCCGGCCGTCTGCAGACCAAGCACAACCTGATGGAGGAGCTGGGCAAGGTGCGGCGCACGATCACCAGGCTGGCGCCGGAGGCGGCGGTGGAATCGCTGCTGGTGCTCGATGCCAGCCAGGGCCAGAACGGCCTGCGCCAGGCGATGGCCTTCGCCAGTGCCGCCGGCCTCACCGGGGTGGTGCTCACCAAGCTGGACGGCAGCGCCCGCGGCGGCGTCGCCCTGGCGGTGGCCTCCGAGGCGGGTCTGCCGATCCGCTTCATCGGGGCCGGCGAGGGCATCCGCGACCTGCGGCCCTTCAACAGCTTCGAGTTCGTCGAGGCGCTGCTGGCCTCCTGAGGCCCTGCTCGCCTCCTGAAGCCGCCTGCCGCTGCTACCTTGCGTGTCCTTTGCGGCCGCTCGGTGAGCAGCACGCCGCCCCCGCAGCCCCATCCCACCCCCACCACGGCGTCCCGTCCCGGTCAGGGGCTGTCCGTCGCGGCCTCGCTGCGCCAGCTGCTCGACAGCCTCGGCCGGGAGCAGCGCCGCAACCTGGAGCTGCTGGCGTCCCTCTCCTTCGCCCTGCGCAGCTACACCAACCTCAAGCGCTTCCTTGAGCTGGTGCCCCTGGTGGCCGCGCGCCTGGTGGAAGGGGAGGGCAGCCTGCTCGTGGTGTTCCACGCCGATGGCCGCCTCTGGCGCGAGCAGCTCCAGGCCACGCCCGGTGAGCGCAGCGCCGAGGTGCTGCGCCAGCTGGCGGCCCTGCCCGATGGGCAGCTCCAGAGCCAGGAGGGCGACGAGGCCGTCGCGGTGCTGCTCGACCCCCTGATCCAGCGCCTGCTCGGCGCCCACCAGGTGTTCGCCACCTCCGTGGTGGCCCGCAGCCGCCAGCGGGGCCGGCTGTACGTGTTCAGCGACCGGCGCGGCTTCAGCTGGAGCGACGTGCGTCGCCGCCACCTGCAGCTGGTGGCCGACCTCACCGGTGTGGCCCTCGAGAACGAGGTGCTGCAGCAGGACCGGCGCCGCCATGAGCGGCTCGACCGCCAGCTGAGCATCGGCGCCGAGGTCCAGTCCCAGCTGCTGCCCGACCACTGCCCCGTGATCGACGGCGTCGAGCTGGCGGCCCTCTGCCGCCCCGCCTTCCAGGTGGGCGGCGACTACTACGACTTCATCCCCACCCAGCCCCAGCTCAGCGGCCACCGGCGCGAACAGGCCCCCTGGGCGCTGGTGATGGGGGATGTGATGGGCAAGGGGGTGCCGGCGGGCCTGCTGATGACCCTGCTGCGGGGCATGCTGCGGGCCGAGGTGCTCAGCGGACTGCCGCCCGACCGCATCCTCCACGACCTCAACCAGCTGGCCCAGGAGGACCTGGCCCACTCGCACCGCTTCGTCACCCTCTTCTATTCCGACTACGACCCCCGCACCCGCCTGCTGCGCTACGCCAACGCCGCCCACAACCCGCCCCTGGTCTGGCGGCGCCACTCGGGCCGGGTGGAGCGGCTCGACACCCCCGGCCTGCTGATCGGGCTGCAGAGCGAGGCCGAGTATGGCTGCGGCGAGCTGCAGCTGGAGCCCGGCGACGTGATCCTCTATTACACCGATGGCGTCACCGAGGCCAGCGGCTTCAGCGGCGAGCGCTTCGATGAGGAGCGGCTGGTGAAGGCCTTCCAGGGCGCCTGCCGGGCCGTCCACGACGCCCAGGCGATCCTGGACCGGCTGTTCGAACGCCTCGACCGTTTCGTCGGCAGCGACCGCCGGCTCGAGGACGACGCCTCGATGGTGGTGCTGAAGGTGCGGGACGGGGTGGTGCTGCCCACCCTGCCCGCCACCTGAGACGAATGGCAAGCTGAGGGGCTGAGCGGAATGCCCTGATGGTCGCCGACCCCCCCCCCCCCCCTGGAGCGATCGCTTCGAGCAGGGTCTGCATCCGGCGATCGAGCGGTTCAACGCCTCGATCGGTTTCGACATCGCCCTGCTCCAGGAGGATCTCGACGGCTCCATCGCCCACGCCCGCATGCTGGGCCGCTGCGGGGTGATCAGCGAGCCGGAGGCGGAGCGCCTGATCGAGGGGCTCGAGGCGATCCGCGCCGAGGCGGCCGCCGGGCAGTTCACCCCGGGCCTGGAGGCGGAGGACGTGCATTTCGCCGTGGAACGGCGTCTGATCGAGCTGCTCGGCCCCCTGGGCAAGAAGCTGCACACCGGCCGCAGCCGCAACGACCAGGTGGGCACCGACCTGCGCCTCTGGCTGCGGCGCCGCATCGATGCCATCGACACCGCCCTGGTGCGCTTCGAGCGGGCCCTGCTGGTGCGGGCCGAGGCCCACCCCGACACCCTGATCCCCGGCTACACCCACCTGCAGCGGGCCCAGCCGGTCTGCCTGGCCCACCACCTGCTCGCCTACGTCGAGATGGCCGAGCGCGACCGCCAGCGCCTGGCCGACGTGCGCCGCCGCGTCAACATCTGCCCCCTCGGGGCGGCCGCCCTGGCCGGGACGCCGGTGCCGATCGACCGCCGCCAGACCGCCGCCGAGCTGGGCTTCGAGGCGATCTACGCCAACAGCCTCGATGCGGTCAGCGACCGGGACTTCGCCGTCGAGACGATGGCGGCGCTGTCGTTGGTGATGGCCCATCTCAGCCGCCTGGCGGAGGAGGTGATCCTCTGGGCCAGCGAGGAGTTCGGCTTCGTGGGGCTCACCGACCGCTGCGCCACCGGCAGCAGCCTGATGCCCCAGAAGAAGAATCCCGATGTGCCCGAACTGGTGCGCGGCAAGAGCGGCCGGGTGTTCGGTCATCTGATGGGGCTGCTGACGATGATCAAGGGTCTGCCCCTCGCCTACAACAAGGACTTCCAGGAGGACAAGGAAGCCCTTTTTGACGGGGTGCGCACCTGCCTCGACTGCCTGGAGGCGATGGCCGTGCTGTTCGAGGAGGGGCTCGACTTCCGCCCCGCCCGGCTGGAGGCCGCCGTGGCCGCCGATTACTCCAATGCCACCGATGTGGCCGACTATCTGGTGGCCCGGGGTGTGCCGTTCCGGGAGGCCTACCAGCTGGTGGGCGGGCTGGTGAAGGCCTGCCTGCTGGAGCAGCGCCTGCTGGCCGATCTGCCCCTGGAGCGCTGGCAGCAGCTCCATCCCGCCTTCGAGGCGGACATCCATCAGGCGATCGCCCCGCGGCAGGTGGTGGCGGCCCGCCGCAGTGAGGGCGGCACGGGCTTCGAGCGGGTGGCCGAGCAGCTGGCTCTGGCACGGGAGCGCCTCGATCGCACCCCCTGAGCTTCTGCGGCGGGCGTTGGAATCGCGGGTCTACGTCTAATCTTGGGGGGTCTCGGGCGCCCGTGCGCCCCATCGGTTCCCCCTCATCGGTCAGTGAGTATTTTCGTCGGCAATCTTCCCTTCCGCGCCGAGCAGGAAGACGTGGCTGAACTGTTCGCGCCCTTCGGCGAAGTGGTCAACTGCTCCCTGCCGCTGGAGCGCGACACCGGCCGCAAGCGCGGCTTCGCCTTCATCGAGATGGCGGATGCCGACACCGAGACCAGGGCCATCGATGCCCTGCAGGGGGCCGAACTGATGGGCCGTCCCCTGCGCATCAACAAGGCCGAGCCCCGCAGCGGCGGTGGTGGCGGCGGTGGTCCGCGCCGCGGCGGCGGCTACGGCGGCGGTGGTGGTGGCTACGGAGGTGGCGGCTACGGCGGGGGTGGCGGCGGCTACGGCGCCGACCGCGGTTCCGGGGCCAGGGGCTGGGAGGACCGCAGCTACGGCGGCGGTGGCGCCGGTGGCGGCGGTGCCGCCCCCGATGCCTTCGAGGCGGGCCGCTCCCGCCGGCGCCGCAGCGGTGGTGGCGGTGGTGACTACGGCGGCGGCGGCGGCGACTACGGCGGCGCCGAGGTCTGAGGCGCGCCCGGCCGCGGGCTGAGCGACCTCACAGGCCCCGTTCCTCCAGCTGGCGGGCGGCGGCCTCCAGCACGGCGGGGCCGGCGTCCGCCTGGCCGGCCTCCCTGGTCAGCCAGCCGCGCCAGTGGCGGGCCCCGCTGACCCCCTCCACCACGTGCACCAGGTGCCGGGCGATCGGCCAGAGCCGTCCCCCCGAGGCGCACCAGCGTTCGGCATGGGGCAGCACCCCCCTCAGCACCGTCGAGGCCCGCGGCTCCCCGCCGCCGGCGTCCCCGAAGATCCGGCGGTCCACCGCCGCCCAGCGCAGGGGGTGGGCGTAGGCGGCCCGGCCCACCATCACCCCGTCCACCAGGGCCAGCTGCTCCTGGCAGGGGTCCAGGTCCTCCAGCCCCCCGTTCAGTTCGATCGTCAGCTGGGGCCGCTCCCGTTTGAGGCGGTGCACCAGGTCCCAGCGCAGGGGCGGCACGGTGCGGTTCTGTTTCGGGTCGAGGCCGTTCAGCCAGGCCTTGCGGGCGTGCACCGCGAAGCGGGCGGCGCCGGCCGCCGCCAGGCTGTCGACGAAGGCCAGCAGTTCCTCGTAGGAGTCCCGCTCGTCGATGCCGATGCGGTGCTTCACCGTCACCGGCAGGGGCGCGGCCGCCGCCATCGCCGCCACGCAGCGGGCCACCCGCTCCGGCTCCGCCATCAGGCAGGCCCCGAAGCGGCCCTGCTGCACCTTCTCGCTGGGACAACCCACGTTGAGGTTGATCTCGTCGTAGCCCCAGTCGGCCCCCATCCGGGCGGCCTCCGCCAGCAGCTCCGGGTCGTCGCCGCCGAGCTGCAGGGCCAGGGGGTGTTCGCCCGGGTCGAACCCCAGCAGCCGTTCCAGCCGCTGCTGCGTCTCCCCCATCCGGGAGGGGGAGCCGTCCTGGGCGATGTGGTGCAGGGCCCGGGCCACCACCATCTCGGAGTAGAGCAGGCAGTGCCGGCTGACCTGCCGCATCAGCACCCGGAAGTGCCGATCGGTGCAGTCCAGCATGGGCGCCACACTGAAGCGGTAGTTGTGCTCCATCGCCCCATGCTGCCCAGCCGTGCCTCCGTGGTGGTGGTGGGAGGGGGCCCGGCGGGCTTCATGGCCGCCATCGCCGCCGCCGAAGCGGCCGCCGGCCAGCTGGCCGGGGGGGTGCTGCTGCTGGAGTCCACCCCCGAGCCGCTGCACAAGGTGCTGATCAGCGGCGGCGGCCGCTGCAACGTCACCCACGCCTGCTGGGATCCGCGGCTGCTGGTGGACCACTACCCGCGCGGCGGCAAGGCCCTGCGCGGCCCCTTCTCCCGCTTCGCCCCCGGTGACACGGTGGCCTGGTTCCAGGCCCATGGCCTGCAGCTGGTGGAGGAACCCGACGGGCGCCTGTTCCCCCGCTCCAACCGTTCCGCCTCGGTGATCGACACCCTGCGCCGGGCCGCCGCCGCCGCCGGGGTGGCGGTGCACACGGCCGAGGCGGGCCAGACGGCGGAGGCCCTGCCCGGCGGCGGGTTCCGGCTGCGGCTGCGCTCGGGGGCCGAGCTGCTCGCCGATCGCCTCGTGCTGGCCACGGGCAGCCACCCCAGCGGCCACCGCATCGCCGCCGCCCTGGGCCATGGCCTGGTGGCGCCGGTGCCCTCCCTGTTCACCCTGACCCTGGCCGACCACCCCCTGGTGGACCTGGCCGGGGTGGCGATGGATCCGGTGCAGCTGGAGCTGCTGCTGACGCCCCTGGAGGACACCGCCAACGCTCCTGCGGCCGCTGCCGCCGCCAGGCCCCAGCGGCAGCGGGGGCCCGTGCTGATCACCCACTGGGGCCTCAGCGGGCCGGCCACCCTGCGGCTCACGGCCTTCGCCGCCCGGGCCCTGCGGGAGCGCCGCTACCGGGCCGATCTGCGGGTCGACTGGACCGGCGGCCGCAGGCCGGCGGAGCTCGAGGGCTGGTTCGCCGCGGCGCGCCGCGAACAGGCCCGGCGGCAGCTCGGCAACTGGCGGCCCTGGCCCGACCTCAGCCGCCGCCTCTGGCTGCACCTGCTGGCCCTGGCGGGACTGGACGCCAGCCTGCGCTGGGCCGATCTCCCCCGCCGCGGGGAGCAGGCCCTGGTCACGGCCCTGCGGGACAGCCGTTACCGGGTCTCCGGCCGCGGCCCCTTCGGCGAAGAGTTCGTCACCGCCGGCGGCATCCCCCTGGCGGAGGTCAACCTGGCCACGATGGAGAGCCGCCTGCGGCCCGGCCTGTTCCTGGTGGGGGAACTGCTGGACGTGGACGGGGTGACGGGTGGCTTCAACTTCCAGCACTGCTGGAGTTCGGGCTGGCTGGCGGGCCAGGCCCTGGCGGCTCAGCTCCCGGGCGCCTAGGGCTCAGCGCACGTGTTCGTAGATGGAGAACATCGGCAGATACATGGCCAGCAGCACCGAACCCACGATGATGCCCACCAGCACGATCATCGCCGGCTCCAGCATGGAGGTCATGGCCTTCACCATCGTGCTGACCTCGTCTTCGTAGAAGTCGGCCACCTTGGAGAGCATGGCGTCCATTTCGCCGGTTTCCTCGCCGATGGCGAGCATGTTGACGCACATCTCCGGAAACACGTTCTTCAGCCGCAGGGCCGCGCTGAGGGGCATGCCCTCGCTCACCTCATTCTTGGAGGAGATGATGGCATCGGAGATCACCGAATTGGTGGCCGTCTCCCTCACGATCTCCAGGGAAAGCAGGATCGGCACCCCCGCCTTGGAGAGGGAACTCAGGGTGCGGCAGAACTGGGCACTGGCCGATTTCTGCAGCAGTTCCCCGAACAGGGGCAGTTTCAGCAGCAGGCCGTCGATCTGGCGACGGCCCATCGGTGTGTTGTAGGTGGACACCACCCAGAAGGCGAAGCCCACCAGGGCCGCCAGCAGGATCAGGGCCCGCCAGGAGCGCAGGAACTCACTCAGATTCAGCATCATCTGGGTGAACAGGGGCAGTTCCGCCCCCAGCTGCTCGAAGACGCTCGAGAAGGTGGGGATCAGGAAGATCGTCATGCCCAGGAACACCGCGATGGCGATCACCAGCACCGTGACCGGGTAGCTCATGGCCCCCTTGATCTGGTTCTGGAGCTTGGCGTTGTCCTCCAGCAGCTTGGCCAAGCGCTTGAGGGTGTCGTCCAGGACGCCACCGGCCTCACCCGCCTCCACCAGGGCGATGCTGAGGTTGTCGAACACCTTCGGCCAGCGCCGCATGGCGTTGCCCAGGCTGTCGCCCTGGTTGACGTCCTGGGTCATGCCCGCCAGGGCCTGGCGCATCTTGTTGGAGCGCTGCTGGACCCGCATCAGGTCGAGGCTGCGCAGGATCGGCACGCCCGCATCCACCAGGGCGGAGAGCTTGTTGGCGAACAGGGCCTTGTCGCGGATGGTCACCGGGCCTTCGAGCAGGTCGGACAGGCCGCTGAAGGAGGAGGCCGCCTTCCTCGGGGCCGCCTGGGGGACCTTGGGGGTCTCCTTGCGCACCAGGGTGTTGGCCAGGATGCCGCGGCGGCGCAGTTCCCGCCGGGCGACCGAGGGGCTGTCGGCGTTCAGCGTCATCTCCCGGCGCTGGCCGGACTTGGTGGTGTAGGTGACGACGAAGGCGGTCATGGCGGGCCTCAGCGGTCGAGCAGCCGGAGGAGCTCCTCCGGCTTGGTGGTCTTGAGCAGGGCCTCCTCGCGGGTGACCCTGCCCTCCTCCACGAGGTTGGCGAGCGCCCGTTCGAGGGTCTGCATGCCCTGGCTGGCGCCGGTCTGGATCTGGGAATAGAGCTGGGAGCTCTTGCCTTCCCGGATCAGGTTGGCGATGGCGGGGGTGTTGATCATGATCTCCTGGGCCATCACCCGGCCGAAGGCGCCGTTGCCGGTGGGCTGGGCGCTCTTGCAGAGGGTCTGGGAGAAGACCGCCAGCAGGCTGCCGCTCAGCTGCACGCGGATCTGGGTCTGCTGGCCGGCCGGGAACACATCCACCATCCGGTCAACGGTCTGGCCGGCGGAGCTGGTGTGCAGGGTGCCGAAGACGAGGTGGCCGGTCTCGGCGGCGGTGATCGCCAGCTGGATGGTCTCCAGGTCGCGCAGTTCCCCCACCAGGATCACATCCGGATCTTCCCGCAGGGCCGCCCGCAGGGCGTTCGAGAAGCTGCGGGTGTCCTCATTCAGTTCGCGCTGGTGAATGATCGATTTGTCGTTCCTGTAGGTGAACTCGATCGGATCCTCGATGGTGAGAATGTGCTCCGAGCGGGAGGCGTTGATGTGCTCGATCAGCGCCGCCAGGGTGGTGGTCTTGCCGGAGCCCGTCGGTCCGGTGACCAGGACCAGCCCCTTGGGCTTGCTGCTGATCTCCTCGACGATGGGGGGCAGGCCGAGTTTCTCGAGGCTGGGGATGGAGTTGCCCAGCGCCCGCAGGCAGGCCGCGTAGGTGCCCCGCTGGCGGTACACGTTGATCCGGAACCGCGCCACGCCCTTGAGGCCGTAGGAACAGTCGAGTTCCCAGTTCTGCTCCAGGTTCTTGCGCTGGGCGTTGTTGAGCAGGGAGAAGATCAGTCGGTTGCAGCTCTCCTCGGTGAGCTGGGTGTCCTGGATGATGGGCCGCAGCTGGCCGCTGAAGCGGCCGTAGGGAGGATTGCCCGCGGACAGGTGCAGGTCGCTGCCTCCGGCCTTCACCAGTTCCTGCATCAGGTCTTCGATGAGGAGATCCATCCTGCTCAGCTCCGAACGCACAGACAGTAGGGACATTCCAACCATTCGTCCTCCAGCCCCGCCCCGCAGCTGCGGCAGGTGAGGGTGCTCAGGGCCCGGGCGCGCCGTTCCGATTCCAGGCCCGTGTCGGTGAGCAGCATGCGCTCCACCTCCTCGAGGGTGGTCAGCCCCTCCCGCACCAGATCGAGGCCGTAGCCGAGGAGCGTTTTCATACCGCTCTCCAGGGCCAGGCGCCGCAGCTCCTCGGTCGTCGCCCGCTTGGCCACGGCGGCGGAGAGGGTCTCGTTCATGCGCAGGATCTCGTAGACCCCCACCCGGCCCTTGTAGCCCCGCCCCTGGCAGGCGCTGCAGCAGCCCTCCGAGCCCGGCAGCACCGTGTTGGCCCGGTAGAAGGAGATGTCGGTCTCGTCGGAGGCCACCAGGCCGAAACGGGCCAGTTCGCTGTGGTTCGGGTGGTAGGGGATCCGGCACTCGCTGCACAGGCGGCGCAGCAGGCGCTGGGAGACGATCCCCAGCAGCGAGGCGCTGACCAGGAAGGGCTCCATGCCCATCTCGTCGAGCCGGGCGAAGGCGCTGGCGGCGTCGTTGCAGTGCAGGGTGGTGAGCACCAGGTGGCCGGTCAGGGCCGCCTCGATGGCGGTGCGGGCGGTCTCCAGGTCGCGGGTCTCCCCCACCAGCAGCACGTCCGGGTCCTGGCGCATGAAGGCGCGCAGCGCGGAGCTGAAGTCGTAGCCCTTCTCCCGGTTCACCTGGGTCTGGGTGATGCCCTGGAGGGTGTATTCGATCGGATCCTCGACCGTGGAGATGTTGATCGAGGGGTCGTTGCGCTCCGAGAGCAGGGCGTAGAGGGTGGTCGACTTGCCGGAACCCGTCGGCCCGGTGACCAGGATCATGCCGAAGGGTTTGGAGCCGATGTCCCGCAGGGTGGAGCGGGCTTCCTCGTCGGTGATCAGGGTGTCCAGACCCAGCTGGGTGGCGCCGCTGTCGAGCAGCCGCAGCACCACCTTCTCGCCGTAGCGGCCGGGCAGGGTGCTGACCCGGAAGTCCATGGTGCGGCCGCGGAAGTTGCGGCGGATCCGGCCGTCCTGGGGCATCCGCCGTTCGGCGATGTCCAGGTCGGCCATGATCTTGAAGCGGGAGGTGACCGCGGGAATCAGGGTTCGGGGCAGCTTGTCGATGCTGCGCAGCACACCGTCCTGGCGGAAGCGGACCAGCAGACCGTCCTCCTGGGGTTCCACGTGGATGTCGCTGGCGCCGCTGGTGAGCGACTCGATCAGGATCCGATCCACCAGGCTCATCACCGGCGAGATCCCCTCGCCCGAGCTGCTGGCTTCCAGGTCCTCGGTTTCCGGTGTGCTCGGCCCCTGGGGGGTGGCGGCCTGACCCAGGTCAAGGTCCCGGAAGAGGGAGGTGTGCTCCGCACCGGTGACCTGCGGGCGCTGGGTGAGACCTTCTGATGGCATCGACGGGAAGGATCGGAAGCGAAGCCTGGCTGGAGAGCCTTGAACTGGAGCCCTGGGGTGGAGCGTGGCTGAGGTGCGGGCTTCCACCGCTTGTGGAGAGGGCTCCTCAACCTTCAACATAACGGCATCTGACATCCCTGCCAGAACGCATGACCGGCGACAACACTCCCCCCCATGAGGAACGGATCGATCCCCGGGAGGGCGCGGTCGACGCAGCCCGGGTGGAGGAGCTCCTCGAGACCCTGCCGGTGAATCCCGACGGCGGCCCGGACGTCACGCCCCCCGCCGAGGGCACCGGGGCCCCGGACGCCGCCGCCGCCGCCACGCCGGAAGCCCCAGACGGCGGCGCAGACCGCGTCAGCCAGCTGGAGGCCGAGCTGGCGGCCCTGCGCAGCGAGAACGAGTCGCTGAAGGGCCAGTACATGCGCATCGCCGCCGATTTCGACAACTTCCGCAAGCGCCAGTCCCGCGACAAGGAGGACCAGCGCCTGCACATCACCTGCACCACCCTCACCGAGATCCTGCCGGTGGTCGACAACTTCGACCGGGCCCGCCAGCAGCTCAACCCCCAGAGCGAGGAGGCCCAGAGCCTGCATCGCAGTTACCAGAACCTCTATAAACAGCTGGTTGATGTGTTCAAGCAGCTGGGGGTGTCGCCGATGCGGGTGGAGGGTGAGCCCTTCGACCCCTCGCTTCACGAGGCCGTGCTGCGCGAACCCAGTGAGGAGCATCCGGAGGACGTGGTGATCGAGGAGCTGCAGCGGGGCTACCACCTCGACGGCCGCGTGCTGCGGCATGCCCTGGTCAAGGTGTCGATGGGTCCCGGCCCGGCCGGTGGGTCCCGTTCCGATGCATCGGCGCCACCCAGCGAAGGGACATCCGACTGATGGCCGATTACTACGAGCTGCTCGGTGTCAGCCGGGACGTGGATGCCGACAGCCTCAAGAAGGCCTACCGGCGGCTGGCGCGCCAGTACCACCCGGACGTCAACAAGGATCCGGCGGCGGAGGACCGCTTCAAGGAGATCGGCCGGGCCTATGAGGTGCTCAGCGATCCCCAGGCCCGGGCCCGCTACGACCAGTTCGGCGAGGCCGGCCTGGGCGGCGGCGGCGGCATGCCCGACATGGGCGACATGGGCGGCTTCGCCGACCTCTTCGAGACCTTCTTCAGCGGTTTCGGCGGGGCCGGCGGTGGCGCCGCGGCCGGGGCGCGCCGCCGCGGCCCCCGCCAGGGCGACGACCTGCGCCTCGATCTCACCATCAGCTTCAGCGAGGCCGTCTTCGGCGCCGAGAAGGACGTCCAGATCCGCCATCTCGAGACCTGCACCACCTGCAACGGTTCCGGCGCCAAGGCGGGCAGCGGCCCCACCACCTGCGGCACCTGCGGCGGCGCCGGCCAGGTGCGCCGTGCCACCCGCACCCCCTTCGGCAGCTTCACCCAGGTGGCCCCCTGCCCCACCTGCGACGGCACCGGCCAGGTGATCGCCGACCCCTGCAACGCCTGCGGCGGCCAGGGCCTGCAGCAGGTGCGCAAGAAGCTGCGCATCAACATCCCCGCCGGCGTCGACACCGGCACCCGCCTGCGGGTGGGCCAGGAGGGCAACGCCGGCCAGCGGGGCGGGCCGGCCGGGGATCTCTACGTCTTCCTCACCGTCCAGTCCCACCCCCACCTGCGGCGGGACGGGGTCACGGTCCATTCCGAGGTGTCGCTCAACTACCTCCAGGCGATCCTGGGCGACACGATCGAGGTCGAGACCGTCGACGGCCACGAGCCGCTGGAGATTCCCGCCGGCACCCAGCCCGGGGCCGTCATCACCCTCCAGGGCAAGGGGGTCCCCCGGCTCGGCAACCCGGTGGCCCGCGGCAACCACCAGTTCACCATCAAGGTGCAGCTGCCCACCAAGCTCAACGGCGAGGAGCGGCAGCTGCTGGAGCAGCTGGCCGGACACCACACCAGCAAGGGCCAGCGCCACCACCACAAGAGCGGCCTGTTCGGGGGTCTGTTCGGTTGAGCGAGCCGGTGGCCCTCGATCTGCGGGGAACGCCCTGCCCGGTCAACTTCATCCGGGCCCGCCTGGCCCTCGAGCCCCTGCCGCCGGGGAGCTTGCTGCGGATCGACCTGGACGGGGGGGAACCGGAGCAGATGGTGTCCGAGGGGCTGCGCAGCGAGGGTCACGACGTGCAACGGGTCGAGCCGTCGCCGTTCGCCCCCGGGGAGGGGGTGCGGCTGCTGGTGCGACGGGATGGGGCCTGAGCCGCTGCCGGGTCGGGTGGTGGCCCTGCAGGCCAACTACTGCCTGGTGAGCCTCGATGGTCCCTCGGAGCTCGGTGACGACGGCCGCCTGCTGTGCACCCGTCGCACCCGCCTCGACAAGAGCGGCCTGCAGGTGTGCGTGGGGGATCGGGTGACGGTGGCCGCCGTCGACTGGCGGGCGCGGCGGGGGGCGGTGGTGGGCCTCGAGCCCCGCCACAGCCTGCTGGAGCGGCCGGCGGTCGCCAACGTGAACCGGGTGGTGGTGGTGGTGGCCGTGGCCGAACCCGGCCTCGACCCCCTGCAGCTGACCCGGTTCCTGATCACCGCCGAGGCCACCGGCCAGCCGGTGCAGGTGGTGCTCAGCAAGGCCGACCTGCTGCCGCCGGCCGAGGTGGCGGCCTGGTGCCGGCGGCTGAAGGGCTGGGGCTACGGCACGGTGGCGGTCTCCACCCGCAGCGGCGAGGGTCTGGAGGCGCTTCGCCGCCAGCTGGCCAAACCGGGCATCGCCGTGCTCTGCGGCCCCTCCGGCGTGGGCAAGAGCAGCCTGCTCAATGCCCTGGCTCCAGCCCTGGAGCTGCGCGTCGCCGCCGTCTCCGGCCGGTTGCGCCGCGGACGCCACACGACCCGCCATGTCGAGCTGTTCTCCGTGGCGCCGGGGGCCCTGGTGGCCGATTCCCCCGGCTTCAACACCCCCGCCCTCCCCACCGACCCCCAGGTCCTGGCGGCGGCCTTCCCGGAGCTGCTGGCCCGCCTCAGGGCCATCCCCTGCCGTTTCGCCAACTGCCGCCACCTGGGCGACCCGGGCTGTGCCATGGGGGACGGCTGGGACCGTCAGCTGATCTACGGCCGCTGCCTCGAGGAGGTGGAGGCCGCGGCGGCCCGTACCCGCGGCGGCCAGGGGCGCCAGGGGGAGCGGGGCCTGCGTCAGCGGGGCGACCGCCTCGAACCCCTGCTCGATCCCCAGCTGCGCCGCTCCTCCCGCAGCACCCGGCGCCAGGGGCTGGAGCAGGACCTGCCGGGCCTGGAGGCGGAGCTCAGTTCCCCAGACCGGGAAGGTTCAGATCCAGACCCCCGGTGAGGGTTTCCATGCGCTCGCGCATGGTGCCGGTGGAGACCTCGTAGGCCTTGCAGAGCGCCGCCAGCACGGCCGCCTCGACCGTCTCCACGGGCTCGGTGAGCAGCTCGGGGCTCAGCTCGACCCGCAGGGGCTGCTGGTTGCCGGAGAGCCAGACACTGGCGCGGCCCTCCGGGTCGCTGCCCTGCAGCTCCATGGCATCGAGCTCCTCCTGGAGCTTCTGGGCGTCCTGCTGAATCTGCTGGGCCTTGCGGAAGGCCTCGGTCAGCTGTCCGAAATTGGGAAGTCCGAAGCCGGCCATGCCAGGGGGGTCGTCGTCTGGGGGCAGGCTAGAACCCCAGCCGCTGGACCTCCGGGTGCAGCCGCACCCCGCGGTCCTCCAGCACCCGCTGCTGCACCAGCCGGATCAGGGCGTCGATGTCGGCGGCGGTGGCGGCGCCGGTGTTGACGATGAAATTGGCGTGGATCGGCGACACCTGGGCATCGCCGATGGCGAGCCCCTTGAGGCCGAGGGATTCGATCAGCTGGCCGGCCTTGAGCGGTTCGGGATTGCGGAACACGCTGCCGCAGCTGGGTTGCTGATAGGGCTGGGTGCTGGTGCGGCTCTGCAGGTTGGCGCTGGTGCGGGCGCTGAGCACCGCCGGGTCGTGGCCGGGCTCCAGCCGGAAACGGGCCGAGAGCACCAGCAGGGGCTCCGCCTGCAGGCGGCTGTGGCGGTAGGCGAAGGCCAGGTCAGCGGCGGCCAGCTCGAAGGGGGCATCGGGCCGGCGGGGATCCAGCACCCGCACCGACACCAGCCACTCGGCGGTGCAGCCCCCCTGGGCGCCCGCGTTCATCACCACCGCCCCCCCCACCGTGCCGGGGATGCCGACGGCCCACTCCAGACCCCGCAGGCCGCCGCGGGCCGCCTTGCGGGCCAGGGTGGGGATCGGTTCGCCCGCCTCGGCCTCCACCCAGCCTTCGCCCGGATCCAGGCGGCTGCCCTGCAGGCGCCGGTTGCAGAGGGTGAGGCCGTCCAGGCCGCCGTCGGCGATCAGCAGGTTGGAGCCCGCACCGATGCAGCGGAAGGGAAGACCCGAGGCCGCCGCCCAGGCGGCGTGGGCGATCAGCTCCCCCTGGTCGGCGGGTTCGGCGAACCAGGCGGCCGGCCCGCCGACCTTCCAGGTGGTGTAGTCCCGCAGGGCGACCCCTGCCCGGGGCTGGCTGGGCGGAGCCGTCGCCATCCCCTCAGGCCACCAGCGCCGTGGGGCGACCCCGTTCGTCGAGGGCCCCCAGGCGGTCCCAGAGGCTGTTGACGTCGCCGGCCCCCATGGCCAGCACCAGGTCGCCCGGCCCGGTGCCGCCGGCCACCAGTTCCGCCAGCGCCTCCATGCTGGCCGCCACCGCCACCGGCAGGTCGGGGGCGAGGGAGCGCACCGACTCCGCCAGGGCCTGGCTGGAGATCCCCGCCACCGGGGCCTCGCCGGCGGCGTACAGGGGCGCCAGCAGCACCGCGTCGGCCTCGGTGAGGGCAGCGGCGAAATCGTCCAGGAACTGGGCGGTGCGGGTGTAGCGGTGGGGCTGGAACACCGCCACCAGCCGCCGGGGCACCAGCGGCAGCGGGCTGCGGCCGCTCTCCACCATCAGCCGGGCCATGGCGATGGTGGCGGCCACTTCGCTGGGATGGTGGGCGTAATCGTCGACGATCGCCCGGTCCTGCCACAGGCCGCGGCAGTCGAAGCGCCGTCCGGGTGGGCGCAGCCCGGCCACCGCCCGGCGCAGGTCCTCGAAGGGCACGCCCTCCAGCCGGCAGGCCGCCATGGCGGCCACGGTGTTGCTCAGGTTGTGGCGACCGGGCAGGGGTACCTCCAGGGTGCCGAGCGCCTCCCCGTGCTCGTACCAGGTGGCCAGGGTGCCGTCACCCCGCTCCTCCAGAGGAATGGCGGCGAAGTCGACGGCTTCGCTGCTGCGGGTCGACCACCAGCTGGCGGCCTGGAAGTGCTCCCGCAGCACCGGACAGTCGCGGTTGGCCAGCAGGGTGGTGCAGCCGTCGGCGAAGCGCTGCAGGGTGGCCACCAGGGCGGCCAGATCCGGGTAATGGTCGGTGTGGTCGAGCTCCACATTGGTGAGCACCCCCAGCCGGGGCCGGAACTTCACCAGGGAGCCGTCCGATTCGTCGGCCTCGGCCACCAGCAGCCGGCCGCGGCCGTGGCGGCCGTTGCTGCCGAAGGCGGGCACGATCCCCCCGATCACGGCGGTGGGGTCCTCGCCGACGGCTTCCAGGAGCGTGGCGATCAGGGTGCTGGTGGTGGTCTTGCCGTGGCTGCCGGCCACCGCGATCGACGGCTGGGCATTGATCAGGGCCGCCAGCACGTCGGAGCGGTGCACGATTGACAGCCCGCGCCGCCGGGCCTCGGCCAGCTCCTCGTTGGCGGCGGGCACCGCCGAGCTGATCACCACCAGGGGATCCGTCACCGCCCCGTCGAGACCGGCGAGCACCGCGGTGATCGTGGCGGCGGTCTGCTCCTGGAATACCCGCACCCCGGCGGATTCGAGCCGCTCCAGCACCGGACTGGGACGGGGGTCGGAGCCGCTCACCAGGAAGCCCCTCTCCGCCAGGATCCCTGCCAGGGCGGACATGCCGATCCCCCCGGCCCCGATGAAATGGAGCGGCTGACGGCGATCGAGCTTCGGGATCAAGGGGGACTCCAGGCCACGCCGAAAATAACGGCAGATCGGCCCTCCCCCCTCTGCGGGATACTTCGCTTTGCCGACCGTCCGATCCGGGGCCTGTGGCTGCGGGAAAGAGCAGGACCCCCATTTCTGTATGATCGGCAGCCAAAATCCCCCCTTGCTAGCGGGTTCCACCGCTTTCTGCCATGACCTTGCGCGTTGCGATCAATGGATTTGGCCGAATCGGTCGGAATTTCATGCGCTGCTGGCTGAGCCGCGGTGAGAACACCGGCATCGAAGTGGTGGGCCTGAACGACACCTCCGATCCGAAGACCAACGCCCACCTGCTCCAGTACGACACGATGCTCGGCCACATCCGCAATGCGGAAGTGAGCCATACCGACGACACCATTGTGGTCAATGGCAAGCACATCAAGTGCTTTTCCGACCGCAATCCCCTCAACCTTCCCTGGAAGGAGTGGGGCGTGGACCTGGTGATCGAGGCCACCGGGGTCTTCATCGATGAGAAGGGGGCCGGCAAGCACATCGAAGCCGGGGCCAGCAAGGTCCTGATCACGGCCCCCGGCAAGGGCGACGGCGTCGGCACCTTCGTGGTCGGCGTCAACGCCGATCAGTACCGCCACGAGGACTTCGCCATCATCAGCAACGCCAGCTGCACCACCAACTGCATGGCGCCGGTGGTGAAAGTGCTCGACCAGGCCTTCGGCATCGTCAAGGGCACGATGACCACCACCCACAGCTACACCGGGGACCAGCGCATTCTCGACGCCAGCCACCGCGATCTGCGCCGCGCCCGGGCTGCCGCCGTCAACATTGTTCCCACCTCCACCGGCGCCGCCAAGGCGGTGGCCCTGGTGTATCCGCCGATGAAGGGCAAGCTCAACGGCATCGCCCTGCGGGTGCCCACCCCCAACGTCTCGGTGGTCGATCTGGTGCTCGAAGTGAGCCGCGGCACCACCAAGGAGGAGGTGAACGCCACCCTCAAGGCCGCCTCCGAGAACGGCATGAAGGGGATCATCAAGTACTGCGACCTGCCCCTGGTCTCCACCGACCACGCCGGCACCGACGAGTCGGCGATCGTCGATTCCGACCTCACCCTGGTGATGGGCGACAACATGGTCAAGGTCATCGCCTGGTACGACAACGAGTGGGGCTACAGCCAGCGCGTGGTCGACCTGGCCGAGGTGGTGGCCCGCAACTGGAAGTGAGTCGGCACCCTGCCGGCGGCTGACTCCGTCCGCTGACTCTGTCCGCTGATTCCGTCAGCCGAAATGGCGGAACGCGGCGGCCGGGGGGGCGACAGGGTCTCCCCCCTCGGCCCATCCCAGTGCTCCGCAGGGCTGGGGTTCCACCAGCCGGCCGATCCGGCGGGCGCCCGCCAGCCGTTCCACCAGGGCCTCGGCCCAGGCCGGCTCCACAGCCAGCACCAGTTCGAAATCTTCACCTCCCCAGAGGCACCAGTCCTCGCCGGCGTCCTGGCCCTCCAGTTCCGCCGCCAGGGGCAGGGCGTCCCGGCACAGCAGGGCCGTGCAGCCGCTGGCGGCGGCCAGGCAGGAGGCCGCGGCCGCCAGGCCGTCACTGCTGTCGCAGCCGGCCACCCGCCAGTCCAGGGCCGCCGGGCGACATTCTCCCAGGGCCGTCACCGCATCGAACCGGGGCACGGGCCTGCGGTGGGCATGGATCGCCCGCTCCCGGCCGGATGCGGGCAGGTCCGGCAACGCCTCGCCCCGCAGCAGGGCCAGGCCCAGGCGGCTGAGCCCATGGGCGCCGGTGCTGACCAGCGCATCTCCCGGCCGACCGTCCCCGCGGCGGATCGGGCCTCCCCCCGCCGGGAGCCGGCCCAGGGCGGTGACGGCCAGCAGGCGCTGGCGGCCGCCGCTGCAGTCGCCCCCGAGCAACACGCCGCCATGGGCTGCCAGCAGCTCCGCCATGCCGCCGTAGGCCCCTTCCACCCAGGCCCAGGGCGTGTCCCCAGGGGCCACCAGGGCGACGGTGATGCCCACGGCGCCGCGGCAGCCCATGGCCGCCAGATCGGAGAGGTTGGCCGCCGCCGCCCGCCAGCCCACATCGGCGGCCCCCATCGTCTCCGCACTGAAGTGGACGTCCTCCACCAGCACGTCGGTGTTCAGCACCAGCGGCCGATCCCCCGGCGGGTGCGCCCCCAGCAGGGCCGCTCCCAGAAGGGCGGCGTCATCGTCGAACTGCCCCGGGGGGGCGAAGGCGCCGAGGCGCCGGATCAGCTCCCCTTCCCCCAGCTGCGCCAGGGTGGGCCCCTCAGGCATGGGGGCGCAGGTTGTCGGCCCCCTCGACCACCGTCGCCTTGACGATGCCGTCGTCGGCGGTGAGCTCCTCGAGCACGTCGAAGCCGTCCACCACGTAGCCGAAGGCGGCATAGCGCCCGTCGATGAGGTTGAGGCCCGCCGGGGTGAGCTCCGGCTCGAACAGGAACAGGAAGAACTGGGAGGAGCCGTCGCCCAGGGCCTCGTCGGAGTGGGCCCACCCCAGGGTGCCCTTGCTGGCGAAGGGCAGCACCGGTTCGGCCTTGAACATCCCCAGGTCCTCGAAGGTCTGGTTGTAGAAGGGGGCCTCCTGGCCGGGCACCATGATCTCCAGGGGCACGGTGCGCTCCTGCTTGCTGACCGGATCCACGTAGCCGGTGGCCGGGCCGGCTGGATCGCCGGTCTGGAGCACGTAGAAGTCCTCGGCGCGGTTGAAGGGCAGGCCGTCGTAGAAGCCGCGCTGCACCAGGTCCACGAAGGCGCCGGCGGTCAGGGGGGCGTTGTAGCCGTCCACGACGGTGGTCAGGTCGCCTTTGGTGGTGGTGAGCCGCACGGTGGCGCGGCCCAGCAGCCGCGGCAGCCCGTCGAATTCGGCGGGAATCGTGAACGGGAAGGGGCCCACCAGCAGCGCTTCGGCCTGGCCGATGTCGGCGAGGGCCTCCCGGCGGGCGGCCAGGAACCGGTCCCGGTCCTGGGCCTCACCGGCGGCCGCCAGCTCCTGCAGATGCACCGCTGTGTCGGCCAGCAGGGCTTCGGCGGTGGGCCGGTCGGCAGGATCGAAGCTGGCCAGGATCCGCTCCCGGCTGCCGCCGAGCTGGGACTCGGCCCGGCGGACGGAGCCGGTCAGGCTGCTCCAGCGCTTGGCCCGCAGGTCATCGCTGGTGTCCTCGAGGCGGTGCTGGAGCCCCTGCAGGTCGCCCTGCTCCATGGGAAGGGCATTGCGCAGCAGGGCGGTGGGATCACTGACGGCATTGCCCTGGGGCAGGTAGGCCCAGGCGGCGGGGACCGCCAGCAGCAGGGTGAGAACGAGGGTCAGGGCGGCCCCCAGCCGGGCGGCCAGCGTGGTGGTGAACCCGATGCGCCTGCGTCGCCGGTCCATGCTTCCCCTGTGACTGCCTGGACTTTGGCACAACCGGCCCGGGCCTCCGGCGAGGCCGTCCGCGGGTGGGCCTGTAGCCAGACGTACAATCCCCCGATCCGATCCGCCGGAATGATCTCCAGCAACGACTTTCGCACCGGCACAACGATTGAGCTGGATGGCCAGGTCTGGCGCGTCGTCGAATTCCTTCACGTCAAGCCCGGCAAGGGCTCGGCCTTCGTGCGCACCAAGCTCAAGGGGGTCCAGAGCGGCAACGTGGTCGAGAAGACCTTCCGCGCCGGGGAGACCATGCCCCAGGCCCAGCTGGAGAAGTCGACCCTTCAGCACACCTACATGGAAGGCGACGACTATGTCTTCATGGACATGGCCTCCTACGAGGAGACCCGCCTGACCGCAAAGCAGATCGGTGACGGCCGCAAGTACCTCAAGGAAGGCATGGAGGTGAGCGTCGTCTCCTGGAACGGCAAACCCCTCGAGGTGGAGCTGCCCAATTCGGTGGTGCTCGAGGTCACCCAGACCGACCCCGGCGTCAAGGGCGACACCGCCACCGGCGGCACCAAGCCGGCCATCGTCGAGACCGGTGCCCAGGTGATGGTGCCCCTGTTCATCACGATCGGCGAGAAGATCAAGGTCGACACCCGCACCGACAGCTATCTGGGCCGGGAGTCCTGATCGCCATGCAGCTCGATCACGACCAACTGCGCCAGCTGCTGGCCCTGCTCGGGGACAGTGACATCCAGGAACTCCGGCTCGAAGGCGATGACTTCCGTCTGGAGGTGCGCCGCAACCTGCCGGCTCCTGCGCCGGCGACGGTCACCATGGTGCAGGCACCGGCCGGGGCCCCACCGCCGGCTCCCGCCCCCGCGGCCGCGGTCGCCCCTGCCCCGGGGCCTTCGGCACCCCCGCCGCCCGCCGCCTCCGTGCGCAGTGATCTGCAGGCCGTCACGGCGCCGATGGTGGGCACCTTCTACCGCTCCTCGGCTCCGGGGGAGGCCCCCTTCGTGGAGGTGGGCAGCCGCATCAGCGCCGGCCAGCCCGTCTGCATCCTCGAGGCGATGAAGCTGATGAACGAGCTGGAGTGCGAGTTCAGCGGCGAGGTGGTGGAGATCCTGGTGGAGAACGGCACGCCGGTGGAATTCGGCCAGGTGCTGATGCGGATCAAGGCCGGCTGAGGGCGAACGTCTCCGGGGGCGGGCCCAGCTCCCAGGCGGTCTGGATCGCCGCCGCCATGCTGTCGGCCCTGGCGATGCCCCGGCCGGCGATGGCGAAGGCGGTGCCGTGGTCGGGGGAGGTGCGCAGGAACGGCAGCCCCAGGGTGGTGTTGACGGCGGCGTCGAAGGCCAGCAGCTTCACCGGGATCAGCCCCTGGTCGTGGTATAGCGCCAGGTAGCCGTCCGCCCCTTCGCCCTGGCCCCTCCAGGCGGCGGCCGCCTCCAGCCAGCAGGTGTCCGGCGGCACCGGTCCCTCCAGCCGCACCTCGGGATGCCGGCCCTGCCACTCCCGCAGGGCGGGAATCAGCCAGTCCTGCTCCTCCCGCCCCAGGTGGCCCCCCTCGCCCGCATGGGGGTTCAGGCCCGCCACCACCAGCCGGGGCCGGCTCCGGAAGCGGCGGCAGAAGGCCAGCAGGGCCTCCAGCCGCTGGTGCACCAGCTGTGGGCCGAGCCGGGCGCTCACCTCCGTCAGGGGGATGTGGGTGGTGGCCAGGAGCGTGTTGAGCCGCCAGCCGCCGGCGGGGGCCACGGCGGTGAACAGCATCCCGGCGTCGCTGGCGCCGGTCAGTTCCGCCAGCCGCTCGGTCTGGCCTGGGTAGGCATGGCCCGCCGCCTGCCAGCTGGCCTTGGCGATCGGGGCCGTCACCAGGGCCCGGCCGCCGCCGGCGCCCACCAGCGCCACGGCCGCGGACAGCCAGGCGAAGCTGGCGGCACCGGCGGCGGGGCTGCTCACCCCCGGGACCACCGGCTGCTCAAGGGGGATGTCCACCAGGGGGAACGCATCGGGGTCGGCCAGGGGCGCGTCGCTGCGGGCCAGCAGCTGGCGGTGGCAGTCCTGAAGCCAGCGGCCGCAGCCCACCAGCACCACCTCCTGGCCGGCGGGCCGGGGCCGGGCGAGGGCCTTGAGGGTCACCTCGGCGCCGATGCCGGCGGGATCCCCCAGGGCGATGACGAGGCGATCCGCAGTAGTTTTCATGCCATCGGGCGTTGTCGGGGTCGGTTCATGGTCCGCTTGCTGGTGCTGGGGGTGCTCCTGCTGGGTGGTGGGCTCGCCTTCCGCAATGAGTGGGTCGTGGTCGACTGGGACAAGATGGGCAAGGACACGGGGCTGTCCTCCCTGATCGATCCTTCGATCTTCGGCGCTCAGAAGAAGTCGCCGCTGCAGGATGCCAACCCCTCCCGGTAGGTGGGGTAGAGCAGGCGGTAGCCGAGGTCGTCCCTGAGCCTCCGGCTGCTGGCCCGTCGATTCTCGCTCCAGAAGCTGCGGGCCATGGCTCCCATCGCCGCGGCCACGTCGTCGTAGCGCTGCACCTCCGGCAGCCGGCAGCCCAGCAGATGGGCGGCCATGCCAAGGATCTCGCTGGAGGGGCAGGGGAAGCTGTCCGCCAGGATCAGGGTGTCGGGCCTGGTCTCGGGGGACAGGGCGATGGTGTGCAGCACCGCGCCGACGATGTCGTCGACGTGCACCCGCGAGAACACCTGGCCGGGCTTGTGGATGAGCCGGGCCGTGCCGTTCCGCAGGCTCACCATCGGGTTGCGGCCGGGGCCGTAGATGGCCGGCAGCCGCAACAGCTGCACCGGCAGGCCGCTGCGGCGCCAGGCCTGCTCGCAGGCCAGCCGGGCCTGGCTGCGCTCCAGCAGCGGCCGGGTGGGGCTGGTCTCGTCCACCCAGGCGCCGCCGGTGTCGCCGTAGACCCCGGTGGTGGAGAGATAGCCCACCCAGACCGGTGCCAGCTGACGCAGGCGGGTCTCGAGGGACTCCAGCACCGGATCGCGGCCGCCGGCATCGGGCGGGATCGTCACCAGCACGTGGCTGACCCCGGCCAGGTCGGCCTGGCTGGGCAGGGCGCCCTGGTCGGGATCGAAGTGCAGCCAGCCCCGGGCGTCGCCCGGCGGGGCCGGCTGGCGATGGCTGAGCAGCACCGGCACGCCGGCCGCCTCCAGCGCCAGGGCGAGGCGGCGGCCGGTGTAGCCGCCGCCGAGCACCAGCATCCGGTCGATGGCGGCGGCGGCCGCGGGCAGGGCCGGGTGGTCGATCCGGCCGCCGTCGGCCCCCGGGTTGACAGAATCCACCGTCATCAGTACATCTGTATCACTGTCCGTTTCCCCATCCCGTGACCACCTCGTCGTTCGGTGCCAGTCTCCCTGCCGGCCTGGTGCCCTCCCGCCCCCTCCGCCGGGCCCCGGCGCGCCACCACCGTGCCGCCGCCCCGCTGCTGCTGGCCGTGGCGCTGGTGCTGGGGGCCGTGGTGCTGGCGCCGGAGCAGCCCCTCGATCAGGAGGCCATCTGCCACCGCCACAACGGCGTGGAGGCCTGCCGCGTCTGGTGAGTCACCTCCGCTTCGGCGGCCGTGGCCGTCTCCGGTTCGGCGGGGGCCACCCACTGGAGCAGGCGCAGGGCCAGGCGCAGATCGCCGTCGGTCCAGGCCCGCAGGGCCATCGCCCGGCGCGGGTCGTAGAAGGGCTGGCTCCGGTACCACACAAACGCATCGCTGTCCCCCTTGCGGCCGTTGCAGCCCAGGCAGGCCGGCACGCAGTTCTCGGTGATGCTCTGGCCGCCGCGGCTGAGCGGATGCACGTGGTCGATGGATTCCGACGCCTCACCGCAGTAGAGGCAGCGGCGGCCGGTCATCCGGTGCAGCGACTGTCGCCATCGACGCGCTCGCAGCTTGGGGCAGAGGTCTTCGAGAAAGACTCCATCCCTGGCCTGCATCAGCGCGCCTCGGTTGGCGGAAGTTTGCCCTCAGCGTCCCGGGTGTCAATGTGTTCATGATTGCTTTTTGCCGCATTGGCCACCCCCCTGGTGCAGATGCGCCTGGGCGCCTCGGGTCTGATCGAGGTGGTCAGTCCGTTCGACGCGGTCACCCAGGCGCAGCTGCGGGCCATCCGCCCCCGGGGCCAGTGGCTCAGCCGCCGCGGCTGCTGGCAGTTCCCCCTCGAGGCGGCCGCGGCGCTGCAGCAGCAGTGCGCCGGCCGCTTTCCGCTCACCCCGGAACTGGCCCGCTGGTTCGGCTGGCTGGGCCAGCCCCTGCCGCCCCTGCCCCCCCACCGGGCCCTGGTGGCGGCGGCCGCCGCCGACGATGACCTTCCCGACGGCCGGCGGCTGTTCCGCCACCAGCGGCTGGCGGTGCGCTGGCTTCTGGCCCGCCGCGGCGCCGTGCTGGCCGATGCCATGGGTCTCGGCAAGACCCTCAGTGCCCTGGTGGCCGGCCGCGCCCTGGTGCGCCTGGCCGACTGCCGGCTGGTGGTGGTGGCCCCGGCGGGGCTGCATCACCACTGGCGCCAGGAGGCGGCGGCCCTGGGCCTGCGCCTGGAGCTGCACAGCTGGGCCCGGCTGCCGGCCGAACTGCCGGCCGCCGGCACCGTGCTGATCGCCGACGAGGCCCATTTCGCCCAGTCGCTCCAGGCCGCCCGCACCCAGGCCTTCCTGCGTCTGGCCCGCCATCCGCGCCTGCGGGCGATCTGGCTGCTCACCGGCACGCCGATGAAGAACGGCCGGCCGGTCCAGCTCTTTCCCCTGCTGGCGGCCATCGGCCATCCCCTGGCGGCCGACCAGCGCCACTTCGAGGAGCGCTACTGCCAGGGGCACTGGCGGGAGCAGGGGGGACGGCGGATCTGGCAGGCCAGCGGCGCCAGCCAGCTGGAGGAGCTGCAGCGGCTGGTGCGCCCCCTGGTGCTCCATCGCCGCAAGGGCCAGTGTCTGGATCTCCCCCCGAAACGTCGCCTCGAGCGGCCCGTCAGCCTCGATCCTGCCGCCGCCGAGGCCTTCGAGCGCGCCCTGCAGGGGCGGATCGACGACTACCGCCGCCGGGCCATGGCCGGCGAGGTGCGCCGCGACGCCGAGGCCCTGGCGGTGTTCACGGCCCTGCGCCAGATCGCTTCGCACCACAAGCTGGACGCCACCGCCACCCTGGTGGCCGAGCTGGTGGCGGCCGGCGAGCCGGTGGTGGTGTTCACGGCCTTTGTGGCCACCGCCCTGGCGCTGCACCGGCAGCTCGGCCGACCGGGGGACGGGGGCCCCCTGGTGGGCGCCGTGCCGCCGCGGCGGCGGCAGCAGCTGGTGGATGCCTTTCAGGCGGGCCGGAACCCCGTGCTGATCGCCACCTATGGCACCGGTGGCCTCGGCTTCACCCTGCACCGGGCCCGGCATGTGGTGCTGGTGGAGCGGCCCTGGACGCCGGGAGACGCCGAGCAGGCGGAGGACCGCTGCCACCGGATCGGCATGGGGGCCGCGCTCACCAGCCACTGGCTGCAGCTGGGTGTGGCCGACCGGCTCGTGGACGACCTGATCGCCAGCAAGGCCGAGCGGATCTCCCTGCTGCTGCAGGGCCAGGACAGCCTGCGTCGCCAGCGGGCCCTGCCGGCGCTGGTGCGCCAGTGGCTGGAGAGCGGTTGAGCCCCAGCCCGCCCTCAGCCCCCCGGGCGGGCGGGGGCGTCGTCGGCGCAGCTGCTGCGGCGCACCTCCAGGTCCTGGCGCAGGATCGGATCCAGCTTGTCCTTCGGTACCGCGGCGGCCAGCACCGTCGCCTGGGCGATGTCCCGGCAGGCCGCGGTGGTGTTGCCGGCCAGGGTATGGAGCAGGAAGCGCTCGTTGAGGGGCCCGGGATCCTTGGGAAAGGCCGCCACCACCCGGTCGCACTGGCTCAGGGCCCCGGGCAGGTCCTCCAGCTTCACGGTCCGCAGGCAGTCCTCCCGGGTGATCGGCCGCTGGGGCAGGGGCTCCTCGGCACAGCCGCCCAGCAGCAGGATCAGCAGCAGGCCCAGGGGGCCGATGGAGGGATGCAGGCGGGCCCGCTCAGTTGTAACGCTCACTCCGGGTCATGCCGCTGCCACCAGCCTTACCACCGCCGACGACCGAGATGGAGGTGGGGCCGGGTTCCGGGCTGGCCGCGGTGCTGCCGGAGCTGCGCGGCGCAAACAGTTCTCCGAGGAAGCGGCCGCAGTCGGGGAAGGTGCCGGGGTTCTGGACCACGGCCTCGGTGATCATCACCGCCGCGTGTTCGGGGGAGGTCTTGAACAGGCCGGCGCTCTGGCGCTTGATCAGCGCATAGGCGGCGTTCCAGCTCACCTCGTGGACGTTGCCGTTGTTGCGCATGAAGCAGTACACCTGGGCCCCCTTGCCCCCGGGACCTTCGATGTCATTGCCGGCGCGGGCGCTCTGGGCGGTGCCGGCAGCGGCCAGCAGGACGGCCGCCGCCGCCAGGACGGCCGGGGCCAGTCGGTGAGAGAGAGAGTGGCGTGTGGCCATCGGACCGGAAGGGAAGAACGAGGTGGCCCAACGTATCGACCCCAGCGGCGCTGTCCAGGGCGGTCAGCCGCCCGGTGGGGTGGCGGCCGCCGGCAGCACCAGCCGCACCACCAGGGGCAGGATCACCAGCACCGTGATCAGGCGTACCGCGTGGAGGGTGGCCACGGCCGCCCCGACGCCGAACTCGGCGCCGACCAGGCTCATGCCGCTGATGCCCCCCGGGGCCGCCCCCAGCAGGGCCACCACCGGATTGACGCCCATCAGCCGGCTGCAGCCCAGCCCCACCACCAGCCCGGTGAGCACCAGGGTGACCGTGATCAGAAGGGCCGGTCGCCACAGCTGGCGCAGTTCCAGCAGGGCCGTGCCGGTGAGGCCCGTGCCGATCACGGTGCCGATGCCGATCTCCAGCAGGGTGCGGGTGCCGACCGGCCACTGGGCCACCTCCAGCCGCCCCGTGACGCTGACCAGGGCGGCCCCCAGCAGGGCCCCGGCCAGGGGGGCCGCCGGGATCCCGGTGCGCAGGGCCAGCAGGCCGCCGGCAAGTCCGGCCAGCGCGTACATCAGCAGATGCCAGGCATGGTTCATCCGACGTTGGGCCCGATCCACGGGGCCCACTCTGGGAGATCCGCGCCACAGGTGCTTGAGGGGGTGCTCCGGGTGTGTTGTCATGCGGCACAGCCCAGTCGCTTTCCCCGCCATGGCCCCCGCCTCGGTGTCGTTCCGCATCAGCCGCAATGCCGAAGATCTCGCCGAAACCATCCATGCCCTCTCCCAGCGTCTGGTGACCCTGGAGCAGCGCCTGGCGGCGGTGGAACTGCAGGCCTCCAACCAGGCCAGGCCGGACCCCCAGGAGCTGGCCAGCCTCGACAACGTCGAGCGGCTGCTGCAGGACTGCCGCCACCTGCTGGAGATCGTGCCCGCTTCCGAGGCGCCCATCGCCTCCGAGGCCCCCGCGGCGTTCGACAGCCAGGAGGACATCACTTACCCCACCGCCGCCTGAATCGCGCCCCCCTGGTCAAGGGTGTCAAAATGAAAAGAAAGCGGGTCATGGCCTTCCCCACTTCCCCTTACCAGTCATCTTCCGCCGCTCTGCACGGCCAGGGTGCCGCCCCACGGAGCTCCAGCCCGGCGCCCCACTGCCAGCTCCGTACCCATTCCCAGGAAGAGGGCGACCACCAGCTCGAGAAGCTGGAATTCGCTCTCGCCGTCGCCCTCACCCGGGGCGACCTGCAGCGCTCCGACCAGCTGCGCTCCCAGATCGCCGCCCTGGGTGGCAATCGGGAGGAGCCGGGCACCTGAGCCCGCCGGCAGCCGGCACCGAGCGAATCGAATGATCCGTGGCCGGGTGGAGGGTGATCCTCTCTTTCTCCCTGCCTTCCTTCCCCGGCGGGACAGACTGTTACTGTTTCCCGTAAGATGAAAACAGCAAAGGGTCCGTTGGATGCCGACAGGCCCTTTTTTCCTGTTTTCGATGCTGCGACATCCTCACCGGTCATGATCGTTGCCAGCCCACCGACCCCCGTTACCTTGACGCTGGAAACACCCGCACGGCCAAGGTCCGGCGTGTCCCCACTGTCGGATCCGGCAGCGCGTCAGCGTCTGCTGCTGCAGGCGGCGGAACTGAATGAGCAGGCCCGTGCGGCCGCCAGCGAGGGGGATATGGAAGGGTCCGCCCGGGCGATTCTGCAGGCCCTCGACTGTGAGCGCCGGGCCGGTGGTCTTGGGCTGCAGGTGCTGCAGCTGATCAAGCCCCGGACCTGAATTGCGAATCCCGTTGGGACTTCCCTGGAGCACAGGGTTCTCTTCTATCCCAGACCCACGACGTTGGATTCCGGAAAAGGAAGCTGCCCGTTGCAGGAACGGGGCCAGGACCCGGCAAACTCACGGAGTTATGACTCGGCCGGATGTCGGGCTTGGGCCTTCAATCCCGAACTGGTTGATCAAGCGGGTGACCGGACTCGAACCGGCGACGTTCAGCTTGGGAAGCTGACATTCTACCACTGAATTACACCCGCGTTTTGTCAATCCAAGCCTCACCTTAGCAAGGGCTGCGGACACCACCCCGGGGTCCGCAGCCCCGGGGTGGCTGACCAGCGGCTCAGCCGGCCAGGGCCGCCGCCGCCGCCGCCACCCCGGCGCCGATCGGAGCCTTGGCCAGCCCCAGGTCCTGCAGGGTGGCCTCGATGGCCGCCACGGCGGTGAGCACGTCGCGGTCGCAGACGAAGCCCAGGTGGCCGATGCGGAACACCTTGCCCTTGAGGTGGTCCTGGCCGCCGGCCAGCAGGATGTCGAACCGTTCCTTCACCTGCTTGCGCAGGGCCTCGGCATCGATGCCCTCCGGCGCCACCGCCGTGATCGCCGGGCTGCCGTGGCCCTCGGCCGCATAGAGGGGCAGGCCGATGGCCTTCATCGCCGCCTGGGTGGCCCGGCGATGGCGGTCGTGGCGGGCGAAGATCGCCTCCAGCCCCTCCTTCTGCATCATTCCCAGGGCGGCCTCGAGGGCGAAGTAGAGGTTGATCGCCGGGGTGAAGGGGTTGCTGTCGTCGTCGGCGGCTTTGCGGTACTTGCCCAGATCCAGATAGAACTTCGGCAGATCGGAGCGCTCGTAGGCCGTCCAGGCCCGCTCGCTCATGGCCACGAAGCTCAGGCCCGGCGGCATCATGTAGCCCTTCTGGGAGCCGGAGCCCACCACGTCCACGCCCCAGTCATCCATGGGCACGTCACAGGCGCCGAGGCTGGTGACGCAGTCGGCGATGGTGAGGGCCGTGCCGTGGGCCTTCACATGGCCGGCGATGGCCTGCAGGTCGTTGATCACCCCGGTGGAGGTTTCCGAGTGGGTGAGGATCACCCCGCGGATCTCCCTGGCGGTGTCGGCCTCGAGGGCGGCGCGGAAGGCCTCCGGATCCAGGGGCTGGCCCCACTCCGCCTTGATCACCTCCACGGTCAGCCCGTAGGCCTTCGCCACCTTCACCCAGCGTTCGCCGAACTTGCCGTTGTCGCCGCAGAGCACCCTGTCGCCGCGGCTGAGGGTGTTGACGATCGCCGCCTCCATCGCCGCGGTGCCGCTGCCGGTGAGCACCAGCACGTGGCCCCTGGTCTGGTGCAGCCACTGCAGCTGCTCGGTGGTGCGGCGCACGATCTTCTGGAAATCGCCGCTGCGGTGGCCGATCGGATGGCGGGCCATGGCCTGCAGGACGGTCTCCGGCACCGGGGTGGGGCCGGGGATCATCAGAGTGAGCTTGTCCTGCATGAGCGGTGGGGAACGAAGGAGCGCGGGCCCGGCGAAGGCAAGGCGATCGACCACCATAAAAAACAGCGTTCCCGCCGGCCATCGATTCCCTGCGCCCCCCCTCCGCGCCTCCGCGGGGATTCACCCTGCCGGTGTGGCTGGCGGCCGCGGCCCGTGCCGCCCTCGGGGCCCTGCAGGGGGAGCCCTTCCACGCCGCCGTGTCCCTGGAACTGCTGCAGCCGCCGGGGGTGGTGCCGATCCCGGTGCGGGCCGCCGCGCCGCTGGGGGACGGTCTGGCCCTGGGGGAAAGCTGCTGTGATCCGGGCGAGGGGCTGGATCTCACCCGCGGCCTGGTGGTCTGGGTGCTGGCCCGCTGGCTCCCGGGCGACGGCCCCTGGCTGCAGCTGGAGCCCGGCGAAGGGGTGGGGGTGCACGCGGCGACCGGGGAGGCCTGTCTCTCCGCCTATGCCCGGCAGCTGCTGGAGGCCAACCTGCGGCCCCTGGTGCCCGCCGGCCGCCGCCTGGGGCTCACTTTGGTGCTCCCCGCCGGCCGCCGCCTGGCGGAGCGCACCAGCAACGCCGCCTTCGGGGTGGTGGACGGGCTGGCACTGATCGGCACCCAGGCCGAGGTGCAGGCCGGCGCCGACCCGGACCAGCTGGCCCGCACCCTGGCGGCGTTGGCGGCGCGGATGGCCGCTCCGGGGGCCGGTGGCGATCTGGTGCTGGTGATCGGCGAGAACGGCCTCGATCTGGCCCCCCGGCTGGGCCTGCCGCCGGAGCTGCTGATCAAGGCGGGCAACTGGCTCGGCCCCGTGCTGGTGGCGGCCGCCGAGGCGGGGGTGGAGCGGCTGTTGCTGTTCGGCTACCAGGGCAAGCTGATCAAGCTGGCCGGCGGCATCTTCCACACCCACCACCACCTGGCCGACGGCCGTGCCGAGGTGCTCACCGCCCTGGCCGCCCTGGAGGGGGCCGGTGGCGCCACCCTCGCGGCCCTCCACGGGGCCGCCACGGTGGAGGCCGCCCTGGCCGCTCTGGAGCAGGCCGATCCCGACCTGGCCGGGCGCCTGCGGGCCCGGATCGCCGCCGCCATCGAGGGCCGCTGCCGGGCCTACCTGGCCAGCCATGGCGCCCCACCGGCCGCCGTGGGGGCGGCCCTGTTCGACCGCCAGCGCCGGCTGCGGGTCTGCGGGCCGGTGGGGGCGGCGCTGATGGAACGCTTCAGGGGCGCGACCTAGGGTGCTGGCACCGATCACCGGGCCCAGGCCCAGGCCTCCATCGAGCCGATGTCCCAAACGACGCAGACCGCACCACCGGGTTCGGAACGGGACCACGCCAGCGGTTCCCGCCGTCACCCGGCCATCGTCATCCTGGATTTCGGCTCCCAGTACTCCGAGCTGATCGCCCGTCGGGTGCGGGAAACGGAGGTCTTCTCCCTGGTGATGGGCTACACCACCAGCGCCGCGGAACTGAAGGCCCTCCAGCCGAAGGGAATCATCCTCAGCGGCGGCCCCAGCTCCGTCTACGAGGAGGGGGCCCCCACCTGCGACCCCGGCCTCTGGGACCTGGGCATCCCGGTGCTGGGGGTCTGCTACGGCATGCAGCTGATGGTGCAGCAGCTGGGCGGATCGGTGGTGGCCGCCGGCCGGGCCGAGTACGGCAAGGCGCCGCTGCACGTCGACGACCCGGTCGACCTGCTCACCAACGTCGAGGAGGGCTCGACGATGTGGATGAGCCACGGCGATTCGGTGGAGTCGCTGCCGGAAGGTTTCGTGCGCCTCGCCCACACCGACAACACCCCCGAGGCCGCGGTGGCCCACCATGCCCGCCGCCTGTACGGGGTGCAGTTCCATCCCGAGGTGGTGCATTCCACCTGCGGCATGGTGATGATCCGCAACTTCGTTTACCACATCTGCGGCTGCATCCCCGACTGGACCACGGCTGCCTTCATCGATGAAGCCATCGGCGAGGTGCGTGCCCAGGTGGGCGAGAAACGGGTGCTGCTGGCCCTCTCGGGCGGGGTCGATTCCTCCACCCTGGCCTTCCTGCTGCACCAGGCGATCGGCGATCGCCTCACCTGCATGTTCATCGACCAGGGCTTCATGCGCAAAGGCGAGCCGGAGTTCCTGATGGATTTCTTCGATCGTCAGTTCCACATCAACGTGGAGTACATCAATGCCCGTGAGCGCTTCATCTCCAAGCTCGCCGGCATCACCGATCCGGAGGAGAAGCGCAAGATCATCGGCACCGAGTTCATCCGCGTGTTCGAGGAGGAGAGCCGTCGCCTCGGCCCCTTCGACTACCTCGCCCAGGGCACCCTCTATCCGGATGTGATCGAGAGCGCCGGCACCAACGTGGACCCCAAGACGGGCGAGCGGGTGGCGGTGAAGATCAAGAGCCACCACAACGTGGGCGGGCTGCCGAAGGACCTGCAGTTCAAGCTGGTGGAGCCGCTGCGGCGTCTGTTCAAGGACGAGGTGCGCAAGGTGGGCCGCAGCCTCGGCCTGCCCCAGGAGATCGTCGGCCGCCACCCCTTCCCGGGCCCCGGCCTGGCGATCCGCATCCTGGGGGAGGTCACCGACGACAAGCTCGACATCCTGCGGGACGCTGACCTGATCGTGCGGGAGGAGGTGCGCGACGCCGGCCTCTACGACGAGATCTGGCAGGCCTTCGCCGTGCTGCTGCCGGTGCGCAGCGTCGGGGTGATGGGCGACAAGCGCACCTACGCCTACCCGATCGTGCTGCGCTGCGTCTCCTCCGAGGACGGCATGACCGCCGACTGGTCGCGGCTGCCCTACGACCTGCTGGAACTGATCTCCAACCGCATCGTCAACGAGGTGCGGGGGGTGAACCGGGTGGTGCTCGACATCACCAGCAAGCCCCCCGGCACGATCGAGTGGGAGTAGGCGGGAGAGCCGGGCTGGCCCCCAGGGGCCGGCTTCGATAATCTCGGCACCCGGCCGTTCGCTCCGTGCCTCCCGTCTCCCCCGCCGTCGCTGGCAGCCCTGCCGGGGCTGAGCAGGACCCCCAGATGCACCGCCGCCTGCAGCAGGACAGCATCCTGCTGGCCGGCAAGACCGTCTTTCTCAACCCTTTCCTCTACTGGCGTCGTTTCGATGCCAACACCGACCGCTGGCTGCGGGAACCCGGCCAGCTGCCGGAGGAGCAGATCCGCAGCAACCGGTTGCGCTTCTATCCCGAGGTCGACTGGGACGCCCTCGATCCGGCCGACCTGGCGATCAAGGAGGGGGCGGTGGAGATGTTCCTCAAGAGCCTGGAGCTGATCAGCACCTTCAACCCCGACCTCAGCGCCGGCCACCTGCTGGAGGTGGAGCGCAAGATGGCCGTCACCAAGAAGAAGGCCTTCGAGCGCTGGGTGGCCCGGGCCCTCGACCGTCGCGGCAAGGAGAGCCTCAGGGAGCGGCGCCGCTTCGACCGTGACCGCTGGCTGCGCGGCTGGATGGAGTGGCTGTCCCTCGAGGGCACCCGCCAGGCCCTGCTCCCCTTCAGCGTGCTGCTGGTGCTGGCCGTCGGCGGCGGCTGGTGGCTGGGCAGCACCCGCTTCTGCGGCCAGGTGATCGTCGATCCCGGGGTTCAGCGACCCGCACCCTGAGCGGGGCCGTTCCACACGTCAGACTGGAGGGCCCGGTCCGGGTTCCGACGTCATGGCTGCCGATCCCCTCGATTCCCTGCGCCTGGCCCTGATGCAGGACGTGCTGCCGGTGGGACTGGCGGTGGTGGAGCGGGTCCGCAAGGGGGGCCCGGCCGAGGTGCTCGCCGCTTTCGACGGCACCAGCGCCGATCCCCTCGGTCAGCTGCGCCAGGAGGGGGAGCCTGCGGCCAGCCAGGTGAGGGAGAACCTGGATCGCTTCCAGCCGGGCCTGGGCAACCCCGTGATGAAGGTGGAGGTGCGCGATGTCGGCGCCGAGGAGGGCGCCGCTGGCCCGTTCCCCGGCGCCGCCCCACCCGCCTGGGACGCCCCCCCGCCAGCCGACCCGGCGGATCCGGCCGAGCTGCTGGCGGCCCTGGAGCGCATCGAGACGCGCCTGGCCCTGCTCCAGAGCCGACTCGGCTGATGGTGCGCGCTGCCGGCGGCGGGGTCGGGGCCGGCTCCACCCGCCACACAGGGACCGGCCACCAGGCCGCCCTGCTGCTCACGTTCATGCTGCTGGTGCTGGCGGCGATCCTCGGGCGCCTCGCCTGGCTCCAGCTGCTGCATGGGGCCGAGAACCGGGCGATGGCCGACGAGAACCGCATCCGCCTGCTGCCGCGCAACCCGGTGCGGGGCCGCCTGCTGGATCGCAAGGGGCGGGTGCTGGCCACCAACCGGCTCACCTACAACCTCTACCTCCAGCCCCTCCAGGTGGACGACCGCGGCTGGCCCGGGCTGCGCGACCGGCTCGCCGGCCTGCTGGCGATCCCCGCCGACCGGCTTGAGGCCGCGCGCAAGCGCGGCGCCAACGCCCAGGGGTTCCGGATTCCCCTGGCCCTCTCGCTCACGCCGGTGCAGGTGCTGCGCTTCCGGGAGCAGGCCGGGTCGCTGCAGGGGGCGGAGGTGTCCGAGGACGTGCTGCGGGCCTATCCCGACGGCAGCCTGGGGGCCCACGTGATGGGCTACACGAGCAGCATCACCGAGGAGGAGTACGCCGCCCTCAAGGACCACGGATACCGCATCAGCGATCGCATCGGCCGCAGCGGCCTGGAGAAGGTCTACGAAACCCACCTGCGCGGCGAGTGGGGCGGCCAGCAGCTGGAGGTCAACGCCGAAGGCCAGGTGCAGCGGGTGCTGGGGGACAAGCCCGCCAAGGCCGGCAAGGATCTGCGCCTCACCCTCGACCTCGACCTGCAGCGGGCGGCGGAGAAGGCCCTCGATGGGGTGCGCAAGGGGGCGATCGTGGCCATGGACCCCCAGACCGGCGCCGTGCGGGCGATGGCCAGCCGGCCCAACTTCGATCCCAACATCTTCTCCGACGGCCCCACCACCGCCCAGTGGAACGCCCTCAACCGGCCGGAGGCGCCGATGCTGAACCGGGCCTTCCAGGGCTTCCCCCCGGCCAGCACCTTCAAGGTCATCACCACGATCGCCGGCATCGAGTCCGGCAAACTCAACGAGAACTCCACCGTGCCGACGGTGGGTTCCTTCTGTTACTACGGCCAGTGCTACGCCGACCACGGCTCCTTCGGCAGCATCGGCTTCCCCTTCGCCCTCGCGGTGAGCAGCAACAGCTTCTTCTACAAGGTGGGGCTGATGGTGGGCCCCGACGAGATGTTCAAGGCCGCCCGGCGCCTGGGTTTCGGCCGCCGCACGGGCAGCGAGCTGTCCGCCGAGGAATCCCCGGGACTGCTCGGAGACCCGGCCTGGAAGAAGGAGGTGCTGGGCGAACCCTGGACCCCGGTCGACACGATCACCTCCTCGATCGGCCAGGGGGCGGTGACGGTGACGCCGATCCAGATGGCCCGCCTCTATGCCGCCGTGGCCAACGGCGGTTGGCTGGTCACCCCGCACCTGGTGGAACGGGACTACCCCCGGACGTGGATCGGGCTGAAGCCGGCCACCCTGCGGGTGCTCCACGCCGGTCTGCGCCAGGCGGTCACCAGTGGCACGGCCACCATCCTCAACGACCCCAGCCTGCCGCCCGTGGCCGGCAAGACCGGCACCGCCGAGGATCCGCCCCGTCCCGACCATGCCTGGTTCGGCGGCTACGCCCCGGCCACCGGTAAGCCCACCCTGGTGATCGTCGCCTTCGGCGAGAACTCCGGCGGCTACGGCGGCACCGTGGCCGCTCCGATGGTGAAGGCCCTGATGACCGTCTGGTTCCGCGGCGTCAAGCCGCCGGTGGTGGCCCGGCCGGGCTGAGGACCCTCAGGCGGCCTGGGGCAAGCGGCCCTGCTGGAGCACCTGGTGGTAGTAGCCCTGCAGCTGGGCGGTGGCACCGGCCCAACCCCAGCGTTCGGCCTCCTCGCGGGCGGCCAGACGCAGCTGGCGGCGGGCCGCCGGATCCCCCAGCAGCCGCTGCACGGCCGTGGTCAGGCTGGCGGGCTGGTCGGGGTCGTAGAGGCAGCCGTTGACGCCGTCGCTGACGATGTCGGGGATGCCGCCCCGGTTGGCCCCCACCACCGGGCAGCCGGCGGCCATCGCCTCCAGCAGCACCAGTCCGAGGGTTTCGGTGCTGGAGGGGAACAGGAAGGCGTCGCCGCTGGCGTAGGCCGAGGCCAGCTCCTGGCCGGCCAGATAGCCCACGAAGGTGGTGGCGGTGCCGTCGAAATGGCGCTCCAGCTGCTGACGGTGGGGACCATCCCCCACCAGGGCGAGCCGGGCCTGGGGCATGGCTTCCAGCACCGGCCGGATGCGTTCGATCTGCTTCTCCGCCGAGAGCCGGCCGATGTACAGGAGCAGATGGCCGGTGTCGTCGTGGCCGCCGTGGAGCCGCTCACGCATGGCGCCGGAGGCCAGTTCGGGGCGGAACAGGTCGGTGTCGACGCCCCGCTGCCAGAGGGCCGTGTGCTGGATGCCCCGGGCCGCCAGCTCCTCGACCATGGCGGTGGAGGTGCAGAGGTTGAGCTGGGCCTGGTTGTGGGCGGCCTTGAGCAGTTCCCACAGCAGGGGCTCCAGCATCCCCATGCCGTAGTGCTCCAGGTATTTGGGCAGATGGGTGTGGTAGCTGGCCACCAGGGGCAGGCCGCGGCTGCGGGCCAGCCAGATGCCGCCCAGCCCCAGCACGGCCGGATTGACGACGTGCACCAGATCGGGGCCGAAGCGGTCGAGGGCCTCCGAGACCGCCGGCCGCGGCAGGGCCAGCTTCAGCTCGGGATACAGGGGCAGCGGCATGGCCGGCACCCCCACCACCCGGGCCCCCATGTAGCCATCGGGAGCGCCCTCGGGGCAGAAGATCAGCACCTCGTCGCCGGCCAGCACCAGCTGCTGCACCGTCTTGGTGAGCCGCGTGACGATGCCGTCGACCTTCGGCAGGAAGGTTTCGGTGAAAAAGGCGATCTTCACAGGGGGGAGATCAGGCGAAGGCCTTGATCGCTTCGGCCTGGCGCTGGGTCCAGGCGGAGAGGCAGGGGATCTTGGAGCGGTCGCAACGGTCGGCCCAGCGGCGGGCCACGTCGACCACCTCGGCCAGCAGGCCGTCATCGAGGGTGGTGGGCTTGAGGCCCAGTTCGATGAAGCAGCGGTTGTCGACGATCAGATCGTTCTCGATCGCCTCCTTGCGGGGGTTGGGGAGGTAGTTGATCTCGGCGCCGGTGAGGGCCGCCACCTTGCGGGCCAGTTCGCCCACCTGGTGGCTCTCGGTCATCTGGTTGAAGATCTTCACCTTCTCGCCCGGCTCGGGGGGGTGCTCCAGCGCCAGCTGGACACAGCGCACCGAATCGCGGATGTGGATGAAGGCCCGGGTCTGGCCGCCGGTGCCGTGGACGGTGAGGGGGTAGCCGATCGCCGCCTGCATCAGGAAGCGGTTGAGGACGGTGCCGTAGTCGCCGTCGTAGTCGAAGCGATTGGTGAGCCGGGGATCCCGCTGGGTGAGCTCGGTGTTGGTGCCCCAGACGATCCCCTGGTGCAGGTCGGTGACCCGGATCGCGTCGTTCTTGTTGTAGTAGAAGAACAGCAGCTGATCCAGCGTCTTGGTCATGTGGTAGACGCTGCCGGGATCCGTGGGGTGCAGGATCTTCTCGGTGAAGCAGGTGCCGTCCGGCTGGGGCACTTCCACCGTCAGGTAGCCCTCCGGGATCGTGGCGCCCCGGTGGGACCCGTAGCCATAGACGCCCATGGTGCCCAGGTGCACGATGTGGACGTCGAGGCCGCTGTCGACGATGGCCGCCAGCAGGTTGTGGGTGCCGTTGACGTTGTTGTCGACGGTGTAGCGCTTGGTGGCGCTGCTCTTCATCGAGTAGGGGGCGGCCCGCTGCTCGGCGAAGTGGACGATCGCCGCCGGGCGCTCGCTGCGCAGCAGTTCCAGCAGCCGGTCGTACTCCCGGGCGATGTCCAGGTGCACGAAGGTCATGGCCCGGCCGCCCACCTGCTCCCAGGCCCGCAGGCGGTCCTGGATCGTGGCGATGGGCGTCAGGGACTCGACGCCCAGGTCGATGTCGATCTTGCGACGACTCAGGTTGTCGACGATGACGACGTCATGTCCGGCTTCCGCCAGGTTCACGGCACAGGGCCAACCACAGAAGCCGTCGCCGCCGAGAACGAGAACCTTCACCCCAGACTCCTGAACGAGCAGTTGCTCAGACGGGCAAGCTACTACAGGCCTCAGAGGCCCAGCCCTCAGCTGATGCCGGCCGCCACCGCCACCATCACGGCCACCAGCACCAGGCCGCCGATCAGCAGCATGCGGTTGGCGCCGCTGGTCTCCCCCGCCTCCTGGAGCACCATGCGGGGCTCCTTGGCGAAGGCGTTGAGCTTGCCGCCGTCTTCTTCGGTGACCTGCATGGCTGGGGATCGGTTTGCGGCAAACCCTATGGAGCGGGCCGGCGATCGGCCCGATCGTCAATGCTTCGTCACACGCCCCTCCAGGGGAGAACTGGCCCGGGCCTCGGCCCGCTGCGGCAGCCGGCCCGCCAGCAGGGCGGTGCGACCGGCTTCGGTGGCCAGGGCCATCGCCCGTGCCATCGCCGGCGGATCCCCCGCCAGGGCGATGGCGCTGTTGATCAGCAGGGCGTCGGCGCCCATCTCCATGGCCTGGGCGGCCTCGCTGGGCACCCCCAGCCCCGCATCCACCACCACCGGCACGCCGGCGTTCTCGATGATCAGGGCGATGTTGGCGGCGTTGCGGAGGCCCTGGCCGGAACCGATCGGCGACCCCAGCGGCATCACCGTGGCGCAGCCGGCCTCCTCCAGCCGCTTGGCCAGCAGCGGATCGGCGTTGATGTAGGGCAGCACGGCGAAGCCTTCCTTCACCAGCTGCTCCGCCGCCTCGAGGGTGCCGAAGGGATCCGGGAGCAGGTGGCGGGAGTCGGGGATCACCTCCAGCTTGACGAAATTGTTGTCCTCCTGGCCCGCCAGCCGCGCCAGCTCCCGGCCCAGCCGCGCCACCCGCACGGCCTCCTCGGCGGTGGCGCAGCCGGCCGTGTTGGGCAGCATCCAGATGCGGTTCCAGTCGATTGCCTCCATCAGGCCGCCGTGGCCTGGGGCGCCGCTCTGCACCCGCCGCACCGCCACGGTGACGATCTCGCAGCCACTGGCCTCCAGGCTGGCCTGCATCGTCTCCAGGCTCGGGTACTTGCCGGTGCCGGTCATCAGGCGGCTGCGGAAGTGGCGGCCGGCGATCACCAGATCGTCACGGGAGGTCAGGGGGGCGATGGCGGTCACGGTCGGGGGCCTGCGGCGGACGGGCGCATCCCGATTAGTCTGCCTTCTGCCCCTGAGACCCACGCCATGCCGGTGCCCCTGGCCGCCGTGCCCCTGCTGGTCGCCGCCAGCCCGGTGCTTGCCTCCAGCCCTCTGCCGGCGGATGGATTCGTGCCCTTCACGGCCCCCGAGGCCCAGGTGATCGGCCAGGACGGTGGCACCAACGGCGAAGTGGAGACCTTCGATCCCATCGCCCGGGCCCGGCTGATCGCCGAGCAGATGCCCCGCCGCTGGAGCGGCCGCTACCAGTCCTTCAGCGGCGGGCCCGCCGTCCCCGTCCAGCTGCGGATCGACGGGGCCACCCCGATCGGCCAGATGGTGGATCTGCGGGGGGCGATGGCCGTCGGCGGGGTCGAATCCCCCGTGCAGGGCAACCTGAACGCCAAGTCCGACCAGCTCGACCTGCTGCTGCTGGGGGATCCCCTCGGTGGCGCCCTGGAGCCCGGTGGCGCCTTTCAGAGCGTGCAGGGCCTGGCGCTGAGCGGCTGGCGCGCGCCCCGTCTGACCACCCCCGGCGGCCGGCTGCAGCTGGTGCCGGAGCGCACTGCCCAGGCCCCCGCCGCCGCCGATCCGGCCCCGGTGCGCGGCCTCTGGTGAGCCAAGCCATGGGGCCGGCAGCCAGGCCGGCCGGTGGGCATCAGGAGGCCTTGCCCTTCTCGCCCGCCTCACGACCACTGCGCCGTTCCAGGATCGCGAGCCGCTTGCGGGCCGTCTTGTTGGTGGCCTCCAGCTCCAGCACCTTCTCGTAGAGGCTGCGGGCCTCGTCGGCCTTCGACTGCTTCTCGAGGGCGAAGGCCAGATTGTTGAGGGCCACCGGGTAGTCGGCCTTGGCCCGCAGGGCCGCCCGGTAGTGACGCACGGCGGCGCTGTAGTTGTTCTGGGCCGCCAGGGTGAAGCCGAGGGCGTTCTCCATCAGGGCCCGCGCCTCGGCAGGCACCTTCTCGGCGTCGGCCAGCTTCAGGGCCTGCTTGAGGTTGCCCTGGGCCTCGCTGTAGAGGCGCTTGCGCAGCTGCACCGAGGCGAGCTCATAGAGGGTGGAGGCATCCCTGGGGCCGCCGGCGGCCTTGTCGTTGCCTCCGAGGCGGGCCAGCGCAAGCTCATCGCGCCGCACCCGCAGGATCTGGCGGCCGACCACGATGGCGGCCACGCCCAGCAGGGCGATCAGGCCGAGCAGGTAGGCCTGGGGCAGCAGATCGGTCATCGTGTCCGGCCGGACGGTCGGGGCTGGGGGGACGGCGTCAGTGGCCTGCCGCGGTGGCCACGGCGGTGAAGCTGGCGGGATCGGCGACGGCCAGCTGGGCCAGCATCTTGCGGTTCAGGCGCACGTCGGCCCGCTTGAGGCCGCCGATCAGCTTGCTGTAGCTGAGGCCGTTCATGCGGGCGGCGGCGTTGATCCGGGCGATCCAGAGGCGGCGGAAGTCACGCTTGCGGCGGCGACGGTCGCGGTAGGCATTGCAGAGGGCCTTCATGACCCGCTGGTTGGCGGTGCGGAACAGGCTGCCGTTGCTCCCCTGGAAGCCGCGGGCGAGGCGAAGGATCTTGTTGCGGCGTTTGCGGGCGACGTTGCCCCTCTTGACGCGGGCCATGGGAGGTGAGCTTGGGGTAGGAAACGGGGTGGAGAAACGGGAAGGCGGACGCTCCGAAGGGAGTCCGACCGGACTCAGCCGGCGTAGGGCAGCATCCGGGCCACGTTGTCGTGGTCACGATCGTCAACCAGCGCCATGGTCCCCAGGTAGCGCTTGCGCTTGGGGCTCTTGTGATCGAGCAGGTGGTTGAGGAAGGCACGCCGGCGCATGAACTTGCCGGTGCCGGTGGCCTTGAACCGCTTCGCGGCCGCTTTGCGGGTCTTGAGCTTCGGCATCTCGGTAGGCGCAAGCACAAACAAGCACACTACGACGCGGGTGAACCCTCCTCCAACCCCCCCTTGCCCGTCGATGTCGCTGCGTCCCCGCGTCCTGCCCCGGCTGCTGCTGGCGGCGGCGCTCCTGTTCCCGGTCGGCTGCCGGGCCGACCAGGGGCCGCCCGCCCTGACGCCGCCACCCCCTCCGGACGCCCGTTCCCCTGGGGAGACCAGCCTGATGCACTGGCCGGTGGCCCGGCCGGAACCGGTCACGGCGGCCCGTCCGGTGCTGGCGGTGGCCCTGGCGGCCCGCCTGGGTCCGGCGCCTGGAGACGCCCCCGCCGCGGCGCCCCTGCGCCTGCGCAGCCACGAGGGCCTGCTCACCCTGATCGACGCCAATGGCCAGCGCTTCCAGGCGCCCTCCCTGGTGCTGCACTGGCGCCGGCAGGCGCTGCCAGGGCCCGTGGCGCTGCGGCGCCGGGTGCTGGGTCCGTTCGCCAGCTTCGAGAGCGCCGAGCAGGCGGCCGGGTTGTGGCGTTCGGTGGGTGTGGCGGCCGTGATCGCCCGGCCCCGCGAGTGGGAGGTGTGGGCCCCGGCCGGGGCCCCCGACCCCGCTGCGCTGCCCGAGGGGCTGCGGCTGCAGGCGTACGAACGGACGGTCAGCGAGCGCGTCGGCCTGGAGCTGCGCCGGGCCCAGGGGGTGGTGCCCCTGGCGGGGCCGATCCGGATCGAGGCCCCCGGCGGCCTGCTGTGGAACCAGGGGGTCTACGCCGGCCCCTTCCAGCTGCTGAGCGACGCCCACGGCGGCTGGAGCCTGGTGGAGCAGGTCCCCCTGGAGCGCTACCTGGAGGGGGTGGTGCCCCATGAGATCGGGGCCGGGGTGCCGGCGGCGGCCCTGGAGGCCCAGGCCGTGCTGGCCCGCACCTGGGCGGTGCGCAACCAGCACCGCTTCGCGGCGGATGGCTACCACCTCTGCGCCGACACCCAGTGCCAGGTGTACAGCGACCCGCGCGATGCCGGCGCCGCCGTGCGCCGGGCCATCGCCGCCACCCGGCTGGCCGTGCTGATGGGCGCCGATGGACCCATCCACGCCGTCTACCACGCCAGCAACGGCGGCATCAGTGCCGGCTACCAGGAGGCCTGGAGCGGGCCGCCGGTCCCGTACCTGAACCCCTTCCCCGACGGGCCTGCTCCCTTCCAGGCCCGGTTCCCGGTGCCCCTGGCCGCCACGGCCCTGCCGACGCTGCTGCGCGACGGCCAGGCGGCCTGGGGGGCTGACCATCCCGTCTTCCGCTGGCAGCGGCGGCTCACGGCGGACCAGGTTGCCGCCGCCCTCGGGCCGGGGCGGGCGGTGGGGCGTCCCACCGCCCTGAAGGTGCTGGCGCGGGGCCCCAGCGGCCGGGTGCTGGCCCTGGAGGTGCGGGGAACCTCGGGCCGCACGGTGCTGCGGCTGGATGCGATCCGGCGCACCCTGCGCACCCTGCCCAGCACCCTGTTCACCCTGCGGCCGGCCGGCGAGGGGGTCTGGCAGCTCTCCGGCGGGGGCTTCGGCCACGGGGCCGGGCTCTCCCAGGCGGGGGCGATCGATCTGGCCGGTCGCGGCTGGAGTGCCCGGCGGATCCTGGCGCACTACTACCCGGGCACCTCGCTGCAGCCCCTGGGTGCCGGCGGCGATTCCCCCTAGAGTCACCGCCTGCATGAGGTTCACCATGGCTGCCGGCGGCAGTGACAGCGATCGCCGCCGTGCCAAGGCGGCCCTGTTCCTCGCCTTCTGCGGCCTGGTGGGGATCGCCCCCCACTGGTTGCCACCGGGCCGCAGCCTGGTGCCGGCCCTCACCCTGGCGACCCTGCTCGGCGGTTACAGCCTCAGGACCGTTCTGCTGCAGGCCTTCCGCCGCAGCCCCAGCGTGGCTCCCGCGGCGGCGGCCCCGACGGCGGACGGCCCGGCCGTCGATGTGGTGGTGGCCGCCCGTGATGAGCAGGCGGTGATCGCCCGGCTGGTGGAGCGCATCGCCTCCCTGCGCTGGCCCCAGGGGCAGCTGACCCTGTGGGTGGTGGATGACGGCAGCGACGATCGCACGCCCGAGCTGCTGGCCGATCTCCAGGGTCGCCATCCCTTCCTGCGGGTGCTGCGCCGGCCCAGGGATGCGGGCGGCGGCAAGTCGGGGGCCCTGAACCTGGTGCTGCAGCAGCTGGGCGGCCGCTGGATGCTCGTGCTCGACGCCGACGCCGATCTGCAGCCGGATCTGCTGGAGCGCCTCGTTCCCTGGGCGGAGGCCGGGGGCTGGGCGGCGGTGCAGCTGCGCAAGGCGGTGGCCAATGCCCCGACCAACCTGCTCACCACCGCCCAGGCGATGGAGATGGCCTTCGACGCCATGATCCAGGAGGGGCGTCTGGCCAACGGCGGCGTGGCCGAACTGCGGGGCAACGGCCAGCTGCTGTCACGGGAGGCGCTGCTGAAGGTCGGCGGCTTCAACGAGGACACGGTGACGGACGATCTCGACCTGAGCTTCCGGCTGCTGCTCGAAGGCCTGCCGATCGGCGTGCTCTGGGATCCGCCGGTGCAGGAGGAGGCCGTGCTGACCCTGCCGGCCCTCTGGCGCCAGCGCCAGCGCTGGGCCGAGGGCGGTCTGCAGCGCTTCTTCGACTACGGCCCCGGCCTGGTCTCCGACCGGCTCGGGTTCAGCCAGAAACTCGATCTCACCTGCTTCTTCCTGCTGCAGTACGTGCTGCCGGTGGTGGCCAGCGCCGATCTGATCGGCACCCTGCTCACCCGCACGGCCCCCACCATGTGGCCGTTCTCGATCGTGGCCCTGGCCCTCTCGGGCATGGCGATCGCCACGGGGTGCCGCCGGCCGTCGGAGGGTCCCCCCCTGCCGGCGATCAACCCCCTCAGTGCCGGTCTCGGCATCCTCTACCTGGTCCACTGGTTCCTGGTGATCCCCTGGGTGACCCTGAAGATGGCCCTGCTGCCCAAGAAGCTGGTCTGGGTCAAGACCCTGCATCTGGGCCAGGACCATGGCGATCCGCTGGCCCCGGCCGACCCCGGCGAGGGGGCGGCGGATTCCGATCCGGAACTCGCCTCGGAAGCCAGCCATGTCTGAGGGCCCGGCAGCCCGCTGGCCGGGCGGGTCGCCGTGAGCAGCGGTCGGTGGCACCGCGAGCGGCAGGAGGGTCCAGCCCCACCGTCACCGGCACCGCTGGTGTCCGTGATCATCCCCAGTTACAACGCGATTCGCTACATCCAGGACACCATTGCCTCCGTCTATGCGCAGGCGCACCGACCCCTGGAGGTGATCGTCGTCGATGACGGCTCGACGGACGGTTCCTGGGAGCTGCTGGAGCAGCTTCAGGCCAGCACGTTTCCGGAGCTGGTGGTTCTGTGTCACCCGGGTCGTGAGAACCGGGGCGAGACGATCGCCCGGGCCCTGGCGCTGGGCAGGGCGTCGGGCCAGTTCATCGCGGTGCTCGATGCCGACGACCTGTTCCGGCCCGGGAAGCTGGAGCGTCAGCTGCAGGCCCTGGGCCAGCACCCCGATGTCGTGCTCTGCCATACGGCGGTGGAGGTGGTGGGGGACACGAGCCGGTCCAGCTACTTCCAGTCCCACTTCAACAACAATCCGGAGGGTCCCTATCGCTTCTCCCATCTCTCCGAGTATCTGATCAGGAACAGGATCTGCAATTCCTCGGTTCTCGTCAGGGCGGAGGCCCTGCGATCGATTTCCTGGGCGACGAATCTGGTGCTGGGTTTCGGCGACTGGCTGTGCTGGGCTCTGCTGGCCCAGCGGGGCCGCTTTCTGTATCTGGACCAGCCCCTCACCGGCTACCGCGTCCATCCCGATTCCAAGACCACCGCTTTTGTCAGGCACAAGCTGCGTCGCCTGTTCGCCCTGCTGGAGTTCAAGCTGGCCCTGCTGGCCCGACTGGAGCATCCCGTGCTGGCGGCCAGGGTGTTTCTGTCTCTCTGCGAGACGATTCGACTGATGATCGTCGAGTATCTCTGGGATCCGGCCGGCCACGTCTACGGCAACCCGCCGATCACCATCAACCCGGTCGTGCGTCTGCTGCTGCTCACCGGCAAGCTGGCGCGCTGGGCCGGCCATGTCCCCCGGCGGCTGCGGGGTGGTCGGACGTCGCCCTGAGGCCCTGAGGCCCTGAGGCTCCGGGCCGGTGCGGCCGTTCGCGATCAGATCAGTTCGGCATCGCCGTTGAGGCCGCTGATCACCTCCCCATTGAAGAACTCGGCCAGGCGCGTGGCCTGGGCATCGATGGCCGCCGGCACGGCCCTGGGTTCGTCGGGCTGTTCCCTGGCCGCCGGGGGCGGCGTCGCCGGGGGAGCGGGCCGGTGATCGGCCGCCGGGGGGCCGGGGGTGGAGGGCCTGGCTGCGGCCGGAGCGGCGGTGGCCGGAGCAACGCTGGCGGTGGTGGTGGTGGCGTTGCTGGTGGCTGCGGCTGTGGCGGGCCGGGTGGGGGAGGCCACGGGGGGGCGGGCCGAGGCCGGTGGAGCCTGGGGGCTGGTCGGCCGGGCGCCGGGGGCGTCGCTCCCCGCCTCCAGGGTCAGCTGGCGCGGGCTCCCCAGGGCGCTGGCCACCGCCTTCTCCAGCAGGGGCAGGCGGCTCTGAACCATGGCCATCCAGGTTCCGGCCACCCGCACCACCGCCCGCCGCTCATCCAGCCGCAGCAGCTGGGCCTGCTGGGAGAGCAGCATCCGGGTGGAGGGCAGTTCCAGCCCGGCGAGGATCTGCTGCCACAGTTCGGCCAGATCCTCGCCGGCGGGGCCCGGTCCCTCCGGGGCGGTCGCCGGGGCCATGGCCGGGGTCGGATCCGGGGGTGCCGGCGGTGGTGATGCCGGGGTGGCCGGCACGGGCTCCGGGCTGCGGGCGACCCGCGGGCTTTCGGCTCCGGTCTGGTGCGCGGCCTGCGGGGCGGCGGCGGGTGCGGCGGCCACGGCGGCCGGTTCGGCGAGCAGGCCCAGCAGCAGCACCTCCAGCCACAGCCGCGGCTGGACGCTGTGGCGCAGCTGCTGTTCGCTGCCTTTCAGCTGGGACTGCCATCGCAGCAGGCGGGCCTTGCCGATCCGGCGCGCCACCTCCGGCAGCCGCGGCCGCAGCTCGGGCGTCACGCTGGTGAGCTCCAGCCGGTCGGGGGCCACCCCCGCCAGCAGCAGATCCCGCAGCAGGCTCACCAGCCCCTGGAGCACGGCGGCCGGTTCCCGCCCCCGGTCGAGCAGTTCCCGGCAGCCCTCCACCACCTGGAGGGGATCCGCCTGCGCCATGGCCTCGGCCAGCTGCAGCAGTTCCACCTCCGGCACCGCCCCCAGCAGGTCCCACACCGCGGCGGCGGCGATCGGCGCCGGCAGCAGGCTGAGCTGGTCGAGCAGGCTCTCCGCGTCCCGCAGACCCCCCTGGGAGCGCTGGGCCACCAGGTGCAGGGCCTCCGGGGTGATGCCGATGGACTCCTCGGCGGCGATCCACTCCAGATGACCCACCAGGGCCTCCAGGGGAATGCGGCGGAAATCGAAGCGCTGGCAGCGGCTCAGGATGGTGGGCAGCACCCGCTGGGGGTCGGTGGTGGCCAGCACGAACACCACCCGTGGCGGGGGTTCCTCCAGGGTCTTGAGCAGGGCGTTGAAGGCCGCGGTGGAGAGCATGTGGCACTCGTCCACCACGTAGACCTTCCAGCGCGCCTGGACCGGGGCGAAGCGGGAGCGTTCGATCAACTCCCGGATGTTGTCGACGCCGGTGTTGGAGGCGGCGTCGATCTCGATCACATCCAGGGCGTTGCCGGCGGCGATGTCGAGGCACAGCTGGCAGCGCCCGCAGGGCTCCGGGGTCGGGCCCGGGCTGGCCAGACAGTTGAGCGAGCGGGCCAGGATCCGGGCGCTGGAGGTCTTGCCCGTGCCCCGGGGCCCGCTGAACAGGTAGGCGGGGGCGATCCGGTTCTGCAGCAGGGCCTGGCTGAGGGTGTCGGCCACCGCCTTCTGGCCCACCAGCTGGTCGAAGCGCTGGGGCCGGTACTTGTGATGAAGGGGCTCGTAGGCCTGGACCATGCACCCTGCCCTGACCGGACAGGGAGCCTAAGGCGGACCGCCTGCGGGCGGATCGGCGGGGCCGCTCAGCGGTAGGTGGCGTGGATGTGCTCCTGGATCGGCGGATGGCGGTCGTACTGATGCAGGATCGCCGGAACCCGACCATCCACCTCCACGAGCCCGTCGCCATTCACCCGCAGGTGCTCCCCCCCCGCCTGGGCGACGGTGGCGACGAAGCCGTTCCACGGCACCGTCTGGAAGGGGAAGCCGTCGAGGAGAAGCATCTTGATGTGAAAGGCCTGATCCCAGACCGGCAGGGTGTCGAGGCACTTGTCCTGCATCACCCGGATGGTTTCCCGGCAGAAGGCGTCGAGGTACTCCCGCATCGACCCGATGGTGCCGATCGAAACCCCCGAGCAGACCGAGACCCTGTCGGCGAGCTGCCGGAAGATCTCCTCGCCGTAGGCCGCCCTGATCCAGACCGCGTTGGAGTGGCAGTCCCTGACCCTGAGGATCTCGTCTCCCGTGTAGCGACCGGAACCCACATGGGCAAACGGGTCGGATTGAAAGATCACATCACGCACATCGGCCAGCAGGACGGAGCCGATGTCCCCGTCGTCGCGCTCAGCCAGCAGGTCCCGGGCGGCGAAGTAACGGCGCAGGCAGACATGGACGTTGAGCAGGCTGAGGCCGAGAACGGACGGCCGGTCGTGGCGGATGATCGGCCGCAGGCCCAGCTTGCTCTTCAGCAGCAGCAGGGCGATGAGCTTGGCCTTCTTCAGGCGTTGCCGGAGCTGGCTGGCCGTTCCGTTCTCTCCCGGCCGGCGTGATCGCTTCCTTTCGGGGATCTGGAAGAACCGGAGGTTGGGATAGCGCTCGCTGAGGATGGCGTAGCGCACCGCATCGGACGGCGAGGTGATGATCGTCACCTCGGCTTCCTTGCAGGACCGCTGTGCCGACTCCAGAAACGGGATCAGCTGGACAGGGTGATAACCGAAGGAAGAGGTGATGATGAGATTCTTCACGCATCCCAAAGGATGGTTCTGGGTTGATCCTACATCGCATGCGCAATCGGGCCGCATCCATGCTGATGTTCTCACTTCGGCGGCCGCCGTTCTGTGGCGGGGGCGTTGCCATGGCCGCCGACAGAAAGACCGAAGGAACCGGGTCGATCCTGTAGGGTGGCGAGGACATTTGGCCGACAGAGTCTTTCCCGGTGGCGATCATTTCCCTGGAAAAGAAGTTCATCTTCATCTCCAACGGCAAGACCGGAACAACATCCATCGAGAATCAGTTGGGCCCCTACGGTGATGTGGACGGACTCAACACCGGTCTGCCGGGTCTCTGGGCCAACAAGCACATGCCGCCGGCGGTTCTGCGCGCCCTGCTGCCCGGTCCTGTCTGGGAGTCCTGCTTCAAGTTCGTCTTCGTGCGCCATCCCCTCGACTGGTTCACCTCCCAGTTCGCCTACAACCTGGCGCCGCGCCGCGGTTCGCCCCCGGCGGTGGAGCCCCCCGGGAGGGCCCGGTCGGTGCTGCGGCGCCTGGCGGGCCGGCGGGTCGATCGCCCGGCGACCCCGCTCCCGGCCCAGCCGCCTCCGCCCGTGGCCCGGAGACGCTTCACGCTGGAGGACGTCAACCTTCTCCACGGCCAGCTGCACCGCTATCGGGGACTGCCGATGGCCCCGACCCTGCTCCAGACCTCCTACGTCTGCAGTCCCGACGGCGAGGTGATCGTGGACTTCATCGGCCGCTTCGAAACCCTCGCCGCTGACTTCGAGAGCGTCAGCCGCCGGCTCGGCTGCCAGCTGACCCTGCCGCACCTGAACGCCACCGATCACCTGCCGCCCGGCGAGGCCTTCGAGCCGGAGGCCGAGGCGCGGGTGAGGCAGCTGTGGGCGGTGGATTTCGCGACGCTGGGTTACGACTGAGCCGGGCCCTCGGCGGGCCCCCCCGGCTCCAGCAGGCGCTGCAGCCGGTCCTCCATCTCCTCCACCGCCGCCAGCTGGTCGGCCAGGTTCTGCCCCGCCAGGCGCAGCCGCTCGTAGGGGTCGCTGCCGGTGGCGAGGCTGCCATCCCGATCCCCTTCGCCCCAGCGCCGTTCGGCCCGGGCGAGCTCCTCCTCCAGGCGCTCCTGCAGTCGCTGCCGCAGGCCATCGAGCTGCTCCAGGCTGCGGCGGGCCAGCTCCCGACCCCGGGCCAGCTGCTCGGGATCGAGGCCGCTGGCCAGGGTCTCGGCGAGGGACTGGCCCTGGCGCAGCAGCACCCGCGCCCCGGTGAGCAGGGCCGCCGGCACGAACTGGCCCAGGGCCAGGGCGCCGAGGCTGCCGGTGTGCAGCCAGTCCTCCACCTGGGCGCTGCGATGCCGACCGGTCTTGCACCAGTGGGCGAAATGCTCGCAGTTGTTGAACAGCAGGTTGTACCGCTGCTCCCCGATGCGGCCCATGGCCCGCCGCAGGGTCACCCCCACCGGCGAGCAGGCCCCCTCCGGATAGGTCACGGCGCTGACGGGCTCCCCGCGGCTGAACTCCTGCAGGGGGCTGCGCAGGATTTCCCGACCCTCCAGGTAGTGGGCCACGGTGCCGTCCCCCAGGTCGATGCCGTGGTGCAGGAACAGGCCGTGCTGGCGGGGGGCCTGCAGGTGGTCGGCGGCGGCCAAGGCGTGGGGCGGAGCAAGGGGAATGGGATCAGCATCGCGTCACCGGTGCGGCCGGGGTTTCCCTCCGGGAGTGGGGATAGCCGCTCGCCCGGGTGGGCCGCCGCGCTGGACGACTCCCTGGACGCGTTTCAGGAGGTGGAGAAGGCTGGCCCGCCGCTGCCCGGAGAGCCAGAGCCGCTCCACCGTCCGGTAACCGCCGTAGCGGTGGCCGCGCCAGTCGAGCAGGCGGGCCAGACCGCGGCCGGAGTTCCGCCAGGGCCGCGAGAACCGGATCGCCCGTCGCACCGTTGCCGTCAGCCGCTGCGTGCTCAGGTGCTTCGCCCGATCCACCAGCTGGGCGAAGGAGTGATCGCTCCAGCCTCCCGCCGACCAGAAGTGCCAGACCACGGCCTCCGGGGAGAGCTCCCAGGCCGGCAGCACCATGGTGTTGAAGGCATGCGGCAGCGTGGCGCTCGTCACCAGGCCGCGCTGCAGGGTGGCATTGAAGGAGGGCTGATCCTTCAGCAGCTCCGCGGCCTCCACGCCCTCGTGCCAGAGCCGGTGCCATTCGGCAAAGAAGGCATGGACGGCGGGGGTGTCCTCCCAGCAGAAGACGCCGGAGTTGAAGTAGCGCGTCAGGTCCAGCGGCCAGCCCAGCTCCTGGGCCTGGATGACATGGGGAAGGGTCCGCAGGTGCTCGCCCATGTCCCAGCGGTTGTAGTCAGGAACGGCAGCGAAGTCCCAGTCGCCTGGGGGAAGGGCCGTGAGGGAGCCCCGGACCAGGGTGTCGGCGTCGAGATGGATGCCGCCCCCACGCAGGAAGCGGGGCAGCTGGGTCTTGATCCAGCGATGGCGGTAGACCAGTGACCCCGGCGGCGTCTCCACCGCCTCGACGCTGTCGCAGAGTCCCGGCAGACGATGGCCGCTCTCCTGGAGCCGTCGTGCGCTCTCGCTGTCGCAGAGCAGCCGGACGGGCAGGGAGGGATTGGTGATCTGCAGCGACAGGATCGAGACCAGCGCCATATCGGCGTAGACCTGCGACCCTTCGGGCACCGTGACGAGGTAGACCGCCTGATCGAGCACAGCCGCGGCTCAGGCCGTGGCCTGTTCCCCCCGGTGGCCGTCAAGGTCGGCGGCGGCACTGATCGGCAGCACCTTGGCCTTGCTGCGCTGCTCCACCAGCTCCCGGGTGATGGTGAAGGTCTGGACATCGCGGCGGGAGGGCAGGTCGTACATGACGTCGAGCATCAGCTCCTCGACGATGCCCCGCAGGGCCCGGGCGCCGGTCTTGCGGCGGTGGGCTTCGGCGGCGATGGCCTCGACGGCCCCCGGCTCGAACTCGAGCCGCACGTTGTCCATGCTCAGCAGCGTCTGGAACTGCTTCACCAGGGCGTCCCGCGGTTCGGTGAGGATCGCCTCCAGGGCGCTGGTGTCGAGGGGCTCCAGCACCGCGCTCACCGGCAACCGGCCGATGAACTCGGGAATCAGGCCGTAGCGCACCAGATCCTCCGGTTCGAGGTGGCGCATCACTTCGCTGGAGTGCTTCTCCTTGCCGGCGCGCACCCGGCTGCGGCCATCGGCCGGCAGGAAGCCGATCGCGTTGCGGCCCATCCGCTTCTGGACCAGGTCCTCCAGTCCCACGAAGGCGCCGCCGCAGATGAACAGCACCTGGCTGGTGTCGATCTGGATGCAGTCCTGATAGGGGTGTTTGCGGCCGCCCTGGGGGGGCACGTTGGCGACGGTGCCCTCCAGCATCTTCAGCAGGGCCTGCTGCACCCCCTCACCGGAGACGTCACGGGTGATCGAGGGGTTCTCGCTCTTGCGGGCGATCTTGTCGATCTCGTCGATGTAGATGATGCCCCGCTGGGCCTGCTCGACGTCCAGATCCGCTTTCTGCAGCAGGCGCAGCAGGATGTTCTCCACGTCCTCGCCCACGTAGCCCGCCTCGGTGAGGGTGGTGGCATCGGCCACCGCGAAGGGCACATCCAGCATCTCCGCCAGGGACTGGGCCAGGAGGGTCTTGCCGCAGCCGGTGGGGCCGATCAGCAGGATGTTCGATTTGTGCAGGCGGGTGGCCGTCTGGTCCGTCTCACCCTTGCCGTCCCCCTGCCAGGCCAGCCGCTTGTAGTGGTTGTAGACGGCCACGGCCAGCACCTTCTTGGCCTCCTCCTGGCCCACCACCTGCTGGTCGAGGAAGCTCTTGATCTCCTGGGGCCTGGGGATGGTGGCCAGGGTGGGGGCCGGCCTGGTCGATTTCTTGGCTGGGGCCTTGCGGCCCCCATCGGCCATGGGCCGGCCCGGTGGGCCATGGCCGTGGTGCTCGACCAGTTCCTCGTCGAGGATCTCGTTGCAGAGATCGATGCACTCGTCGCAGATGTAGACGCCAGGCCCGGCGATCAGCTTGCGCACCTGTTCCTGGGACTTGCCGCAGAAGGAGCACTTCAGATGGGCGTCGAACTTGGCCATCGGCAAGGAGGCGGCGGGAGCGGCGGTGGTCGCCCTGGGAATGGCGGCGGGATGGACCTGCCTCCAGGATCGACCCCAGCCGTCGATTTGTCAGTCGTTCCTGAAGTTCGGAGCGGTGATCGGTGACGTCCTGGCCAGAGGCGCTAGGGGACGACGGGGGCTGGGGCGTCATCGACCACCCGGTCGATGAGTCCGTATTCAACCGCCTCCGCCGGGGAAAGGAAGTAGTCCCTGTCCGTATCTTCAGCGATCTTGTCCAGCGGCTGGCCGGTGTGTTCCGCCATCAGGCCGTTGAGGGTGTCCTTCAGAAAGAGGATCTCCCGGGCCTGGATCTCAATGTCCACCGCCTGGCCCTGGGCGCCCCCAAGGGGCTGGTGGATCATGATCCGGGCATTGGGGAGGGCCATCCGCTTGCCGGGCGCCCCGCCGGTGAGCAGGAAGGCCCCCATGCTGGCGGCCAGTCCGTAGCAGATCGTGACCACGTCCGGCGCCACCTGCTGCATGGTGTCGTAGATGGCCAGGCCGGATGTCACCGAGCCGCCCGGGGAGTTGATGTAGATCTGGATGTCCTTCTCGGGGTCCTCGGCCTCCAGGAAGAGCAGCTGGGCCACCAGGGAGTCGGCCACCTGGTCGTCGATGCCGGTGCCGAGGAAGATGATCCGCTCCCGCAGCAGTCGGGAATAGATGTCGAAGGCCCGGTCGCCGCGGCCGGACTGCTCCACCACCGTGGGCAGCACCCCCGGAGCGGCGGTGGGGCCCGGAGTGACCATCCCGTTCCAGGGCATCGGCCCCTGCCAGAGGTTGGTCACGGGGTGGGGCAGCGCCCCCGACGGGCCCGCCAGGGCGGCGGGCAGCCAGTCGGGGATCAGGGGCGGTCGGGCGTCGATCACGCGGTTTCGCTGGCGGACGGGGGAGTGGGCTCAATCTATGGCTGGGTGCCGTCCTCCCGGGCCTCGGCTCCCGTGGCGGCCTTCTTCGCCTTGGCGGCCCTGGCCGGCTTCGGCGGCTCTTCGCCGGTGGCCGGCGCCGCCTCCTCGGGCCCGTCCGCGGCCGGGGCCTTGTCGGTGATGGTGCTGTTGGCCTCGAGCCACTCCAGCAGCTTCTCCTTCAGCAGGTCCTCGGCCACCGCCAGCCGCAGCCGCTCCGGGTCGATGGCGGCACTGTCGCTCAGGCCCTGGCGGATCTCGACCAGCCTGGCCTCCAGGTCGGCGGCGGCCACCTCGATCTTCTCGGCCGCGGCCAGGGCCTTGAGCGCCAGGCTGCGCCGCAGCCGCTGCTCGGCCTCGGGCCGGGAGGTGTCCATGAGGCTGCGCACCAGATCGGGGGTGAACAGCTTCTTGACGTCCATGCCCTGCTGGGAGATCTGACCGGCGGTCTGCTCGATCAGGTTGCGCACCTCCTGCTGGATCAGGGTCTCGGGCAGCTCCACCTCCAGCTCCTCCACCAGGACCGCCAGCAGGGCCTCATGGCGGTTGGCGCGATGGCGGCGCTCGGCGTCCTCCCGCAGGCGCTTCTCCAGGTCGGCGCGGAGCTCGGCGAGGGTCGGCTTGTCGCTGGCCTGCTGGGCGAAGGCGTCGTCGAGGGCCGGCAGTTCCCGGGTCTTCAGGTCCAGCAGGGTGATGGCGAAGAGGGCCTCCCGGCCCGCCGCCGTCTCCTGGGGGTAGCTGTCGGGGAAGCGGCAGGAGACGTCGCGGCTGTCGCCGACGGCCATGCCGAGGATGCCGGCGACGAAGCCGGGGATCATGCGGCCCTCCTCCAGCTCCACCTCCATCCCTTCGCTGCTGCCGCCCTCGATGGCCTCGCCGGTGTCGACGAAGGTGCCGCGGAAGGCGATCTGGGCCACGTCACCTTCGGCGGCGGGCCGGTCCTCCACCGGCACCAGGGTGGCCAGCTGGCGGCGCGACTGCTCGATCAGTTCGTCCACCCGGGCCGGGTCGAAGGGGACGGGCTCCGCCTCGGCCTTGAAGCCTTTGGTGCTGCGCAGGGTGGGGGTGGGCTCCACGTCCATCTCCAGGGTGATGGTGAGCTCCTCCCCGGGCGTGAAGCGTTCCAGGACCTGCTCGAAGGCTTCGCTGAGTTCGGGCCGGCCGATGGCCTCGATGGCCTCCTGCTGCATCGCCTCCCGCACGACCGCATCGACCAGGTCCTCGAGGGCGGTGGCGCGGATCCGCAGCGGGCCGATCTGCTGCAGGAGCACCGGCCGGGGCACCCGTCCCTTGCGGAAGCCGGGCAGCTTGACGCTGCGGCTCAGCTTCTCGAGGGCGGCCTCGTAGCTCTTCTGGCTGCGCCCCGCAGGCACGGCGACCTCCCCCGCCAGACGGCTTCCGGGGCGCGGGGAGGTGCTCACCCGGAGGTTGGCTTCGGTGCTGGCGGCAGGGCTCATGAAACGGGGCTCGCTCGGGGCAGCCCCCCATCCTAGAAACTGGCCGTTCCGGGCCTCCGCCACGTATTGTGCAATCGACGCACCGGCGCGCCCATATCTCCAACTGAAGAGTTCCGTCCGGCCCCCAGGCTGGAGGTTTTGTCTCAGGCTCCCGTTCCCGGAGCCTCCAGCCCCATCCGTTCCACGTCCCTTTCCAGGGTTTCCCTCAGGGCCCCGTCTCCCGTCAGCAGGCCCGCTCCCGCCCCGCCACCTGTCCCGTTTCCCCCCGTTGACCGTCTCAGCGACCCTTCCCTCCCCTCCGCGCCACCTGCCTTCACGGCCGTTGCGCATCGCCATCCTCGGCGCCACCGGAGCCGTGGGCCAGGAACTCCTGGTGCTCCTCCAGGAGCGGGGCTTTCCGGTGGCGGAGCTGCGGCCGCTGGCCTCGCCGCGCTCGGCCGGCCAGGACCTGGACTGGCAGGGCGAGCGCCTTCGGGTGCAGCCGGTCGGCGCCGACGCCTTCGAGGGCATCGACCTGGTGCTGGCCTCGGCCGGCGGTTCGGTCTCCCGGCAGTGGGCGCCGGTGGCCGTGGCCGCCGGAGCGGTGGTGATCGACAACTCCAGCGCCTTCCGGATGGATCCGGCCGTGCCCCTGGTGGTGCCCGAGGTCAACCCCCAGGCCGCCTTCGCCCACAGCGGGATCATCGCCAATCCCAACTGCACCACCATCCTTCTCACCCTGGCCCTGGCCCCCCTGGCGGCCCGGCGGCCGCTCCGCCGCGTGGTGGTCAGCACCTACCAGTCGGCCAGCGGCGCCGGGGCCCGGGCCATGGAGGAACTGCGCGACCTGAGCCGCACGGTGCTGGACGGGGGCGAGCCGGTGAGCGCGGTGCTGCCCCATTCGCTGGCCTTCAACCTCTTCCTGCACAACTCCCCCCTGCAGCCCAGCGGCTACTGCGAGGAGGAGCTCAAGATGCTCCACGAGACCCGCAAGATCATGGGTCTGCCCGAACTGCGCCTGACGGCCACCTGCGTGCGGGTGCCGGTCCTGCGGGCCCACTCCGAGGCCGTCAACATTGAGTTTGAGGAGCCCTTCCCCGTGGCGGAGGCCCGCGAGCTGCTGGCGGTCGCCCCCGGGGTGGAGCTGATCGAGAACTTCGAGACCAACCGCTTCCCCATGCCCACCGACGTCACGGGCCGGGATCCGGTGGCCGTGGGCCGCATCCGCCAGGACCTGAGCGATCCCTGCGCCCTGGAGCTGTGGCTGTGCGGTGACCAGATCCGCAAGGGTGCCGCCCTCAACGCCATCCAGATCGCCGAACTGCTGCGGGATCCCGCCGCCGCCGGAGGTGCCGCTTGAGCACGGCCACCCTGCAGGCGCCGAGCACGGCTCCCTCCCCCGAGGCCCCCTTCGGGCGGGTGCTCACCGCCATGGTGACCCCCTTCCAGCCGGACGGGGCCGTCGATCTGGAGCTGGCGGCCCGGCTGGCGGACCATCTGGTCCGCCACGGCTCCGATGGCCTGGTGCTCTGCGGCACCACCGGCGAGTCCCCCACCCTCACCTGGCGGGAGCAGCATGAACTGTTCGCCGCCGTGAAGGGGGCGGTGGGCAGCCGCGCCACCCTGCTGGCCGGCAGCGGCAGCAACTGCACCGCCGAAGCCGTGGAAGCCACCGGTGAGGCCGCCGCCCTCGGTGCCGACGGCGCTCTCGTGGTGGTGCCCTACTACAACAAGCCGCCCCAGGAGGGCCTGGAAGCCCATTTCCGCGCCGTGGCCCGGGCCGCTCCTGAGCTGCCCCTGATGCTTTACAACATCCCCGGCCGCACCGGCTGCAGCCTGGCCCCGGACACCACGGCCCGCCTGCTCGATGAGGCCAATGTGGTGGGCTTCAAGGCCGCCAGCGGCACCACCGAGGAGGTCAGCCGGCTGCGGGAGCTGTGCGGCGATCGCCTGGCGATCTACAGCGGCGACGACGCCCTCACCCTGCCGATGCTGGCGGTGGGTGCGGTGGGCGTGGTCAGCGTGGCCAGCCATCTGGTGGGCCCCAGGATCCGGGCCATGCTCCAGGCCTACCTGAGCGGCGACGTCGCCACCGCCCTCGACGAGCACCAGCAACTGCTGCCCCTGTGCAGGGCCCTCTTCTGCACCACCAATCCCATTCCCGTCAAAGCCGCCCTGGAGATCTTCGGCTGGCCGGTGGGTGCCCCCCGACTTCCCCTGCTTTCCGCCGATACCGCCGTGCGACAGCGCCTTTCCTCGATTCTGGCTGCCCTGCGTCCCACCTGACGCCAAGGCTGATGTCCAGAGTCACTTCCGCTTCCGCTCCACGTTCCGTTTCATCAACCCCCTGAGTGCTTCCCTACATGTCCAGTCAGAACGCCAATCCCATCGTCCGCTCCGGCAACGGCGCCAAAGCCAGGCACCAGGGCCTGCGCGTCATCCCCCTGGGCGGCCTGCACGAGATCGGCAAGAACACCTGCGTCTTCGAATACGGCGATGAGCTGATGCTCGTCGATGCCGGCCTCGCCTTCCCCAGCGATGGCATGCATGGCGTCAACGTGGTGATGCCCGACACCAGCTACCTGCGCGAGAACCAGAAGCGCATCCGCGGCATGGTGGTCACCCACGGCCATGAAGATCATATCGGCGGCATCCCGCACCACCTCAAGAACTTCAACATCCCCATCATCTACGGCCCCCGCCTGGCCATGTCGATGCTGCAGGGGAAGATGGAGGAGGCGGGCGTCACCGACCGCACCACCATCCAGACGGTGGGTCCGCGGGATGTGGTGCATGTGGGCCAGCACTTCAAGGTGGAGTTCATCCGCAACACCCACTCGATGGCCGACAGCTTCACGCTGGCCATCACCACCCCCGTCGGCGTGGTCATCTTCACCGGTGACTTCAAGTTCGACCACACCCCGGTGGATGGGGAGGCCTTCGACCTGCAGCGCCTGGCCCATTACGGCGAGCAGGGTGTTCTGTGTCTGTTCAGCGACTCCACCAACGCCGAGATCCCCGGTTTCACCCCGCCGGAGCGGGCCGTGTTCCCGAACCTGGATCGCCACATCAGCCAGGCCGAAGGCCGGGTGATCATCACCACCTTCGCCAGCTCGATTCATCGGGTGTCGATGATTCTGGAACTGGCGATGAAGAATGGGCGCAAGGTGGGGCTGCTGGGCCGCTCCATGCTCAACGTGATCGCCAAGGCCCGCGAACTCGGCTACATGCGGGCCCCCGATGATCTGTTCGTTCCCATCAAGCAGATCCGGGACCTGCCCGACCGGGAAACCCTGTTGCTGATGACCGGCAGCCAGGGCGAACCGCTGGCCGCCCTGAGCCGCATCTCCCGCGGCGAACATCCCCAGGTGCAGGTGAAGTCCACCGACACGATCATCTTCTCCGCAAGCCCGATCCCCGGCAACACCATCTCGGTGGTGAACACCATCGACCGGCTGATGATGATGGGCGCCAAGGTGGTCTACGGCAAGGGCGAGGGCATCCACGTCTCCGGCCACGGCTGCCAGGAGGACCACAAGCTGATGCTGGCGCTGGCCAAGCCGAAATTCTTCGTGCCCGTGCACGGCGAGCACCGCATGCTCGTCTGCCATTCCAAGACGGCCCAGTCAATGGGCATCCCGGCCGATCACATCCTGATCATCGACAACGGCGACGTGGTCGAACTCACCCCCGACACCATCCACAAGGGTGAGCCGGTGAAGGCCGGCATCGAGCTGCTCGACGCCTCCCGCAACGGCATCGTCGATGCCCGGGTGCTCAAGGAGCGCCAGCAACTGGCGGAGGACGGCGTCATCACCCTGCTGGCGGTCATCACCACCGACGGTGTGATGGCGGCGCCGCCACGGGTGAACCTGCGCGGCGTGGTCACGGCCGCCGATGCCCGCAAACTCTCGGTCTGGGCCGAGCGGGAGATCACCTGGGTGCTGGAGAACCGCTGGAATCAGCTGGCCCGCAACACCGGCGGCAAGGCCCCCGATGTCGACTGGGTGGGTGTGCAGCGGGAGGTGGAGGTGGGCCTGCAGCGCCGCCTGCGCCGGGAGCTGCAGGTGGACCCGCTGATCATCTGCCTGGTGCAGCCCGCGCCGGCCGGCACCCCGGCCTACAAGGGCCGGGCCGATGCCGAACCCGACAGCCGTCCGGCGCCCCGCGGCGGCCGCCGGGATGGGGGTGGGCGCCAGCCCGCCGCCGTGCCCCAGCGCCAGCTGGTGACCGCAGCAGCTTCGGCCGCCCCGGCGGCGGCCACGGCCAGCACCGCAGCTCCGGCCCCGGTGGCCGCCGCCAGCAAGGCCCCCGTCGAGGAGCCGGAACCCACCGGTCGCGTCCGTCGTCGCCGCTCGGCTGCCGCGGCGGGCTGATCGCCCGGGGGTGGGCTCAGCGGACCCTGACCAGCATCAGGCCGCTGAGCAGCTCCTCGTCCTCCTTGTCCCCCGGCGCCGCCGAGGTGGGGGTGGACTCCTGCCAGCTCAGCTCCACGTCGTCGGCCAGGGCAGGATCCGCCTGGTGCAGCTCGATCAGCTCGGGCTCCTCCACCACCTCCGGGATCAGCGAGGGCTGGGCCCAGGGAGTGGCCGGCGTGGGGGCCGGCGGCCCCGCCGGAGATTCCGCCCCCGCCGATGCCGGCTCCAGGTCGGCGGCGGTGGCCGGGGCGGCGGCTGCCCCCGGGGCGGTTGCCGCCGGCCCCTTGGTCAGCCAGGGGGCCGCTGGGCCGGTGACCGCCTGCGCGGTGACCGCCGAGCCTGCGGCCCCTGCGACCAGGAACTCCGGACCGGGGCTGCCGGTGTCCGCCACGGCCGACCCCGGGGTCGGGGTGGTGCCGGCCTCATCGATCGCGCACTGCTTCAGTCCCTGCTCGGCGATCCTGGTGAGGGCAGCCTCGCTGCTCTGCTCCGCCACCGTCCCGTAGTACCCGGCGGCGGTGGCCTTGTCCCCGTAGCCGTAGAGCTGGGTATGACCCAGCAGCAGCTGGAGCCGCAGCTTCAGCCCGGTGAGCTGGGGATTGTCCGAGGGCTGCAGCTGTTGCAGCAGTTCGGCCCCGTCGGCCAGCACCGCGGCCCACTTCTCCCTGGAGTAGGCCTGCTCGATCACCGCATAGCGCTGGGCGGCGTCAGTGGCGCTGGTCTCGGCCATGGAGCGGGTCGGGTGAGCGGACCCACAGTGTGCTGTGATCCCAGTGCAGTTGCCATCCTCCGGGCAGATCCAGCCGGCCCGTGCCCCCCCCCCGGACCAGCCGGTCCACCAGGGTTTCGAGGCTCCCCGAACCCGGCTCCCGCCCCAGATGCCGGCGCAGCCAGTGGTGCAGCAGCCGTCGTTGGCTGGCCGGGGCCAGGCCGGCCAGCCGCCGGCGCGGCAGCCGTGCGGGGGCCTCGCCCTGCTGGAGGCCCTCCAGGGCCAGGTCCAGCAGTTCCGCCTCGGCCTCGGCCTGCGCCTCCAGACGTTCCGCCTGGGCGCTGATCCGCCGGCTGGCGCCGGGATGGAGGGCTTCCAGCACCGGCATCACGTCGGCCCGCAGCCGGTTGCGGGCGAAGCGCCGATCCGTGTTGCTGCTGTCCGTCCAGACGGGCAGGCCCCGCTCCCGGCAGAGGCGGCCGGTGTCGCTGCGGTCGAAGATCAGCAGCGGGCGGGCCAGCCGCAGGGGGCCGGCGGCCGGGGCCAGGGGCCGGCTGGCCCCGAGGCTGGCCAGGCCCCGCAGGTGGCTGCCGCGGGCCAGGTTGAGCAGCACGGTCTCGGCCCGGTCACTGGCGGTGTGGCCGGTCACCACATGGGTGCAGCCCCCCTGGAGGGCCGCCGCGGCGAGGCAGCCGTAGCGCCACTCCCGGGCGGCGGCCTCGCTGCCGGGCACCGGATCGGCCCGGTCGAGTCTCAGATCCAGCCCCTGGCTTCGGGCCCATCGGGCCAGTTCCCCGGCCTGGCGGGCCGCGTCGGGGCGCCAGCCGTGATCGCCGTGCCACAGCTGCAGCCGCCAGCCGTGCAGGGGCTGGAGGTCCAGCACCAGGGTGGTCAGGGCCATGGAGTCCTGGCCGCCTGACACGGCCACCAGCAGCGACCCCCCCGCCGGCAGCAGGGTGGGTCGCCGCAGCAGGTGCCGGTGGAGGCGCGTCTGGTCGCGTCCCCAGGGCCGCGGCGTCCGGCTTGGGTCGGGTGGGAGAATCACCGTCTGCTTCCTTCCATCCGCCGATGACCCGCCTCTCCAGCCTGCCCACCGCCCTGCAGCAGGCGATCCGTCAGGGGCGGGCGCTGAAGGTCATCGCCGGCCTCGACAACTTCGATGCGGCCCGGGTGCAGCGGGTGGTCCGGGCCGCCGCCGCCGGCGGCGCCGACCTGGTGGATCTGGCCTGTGACCCCACCCTGGTGCGTCTGGCCGCGGCGCTGGCTCCGGGGCTGCCGGTCTGTGTCTCGGCGGTCGACCCGCTCCTGTTCCCGGCGGCCGTGGAGGCCGGTGCCGCCATGGTGGAGATCGGCAACTACGACAGCTTCTATCCCCAGGGGCGGGTCTTCGGTGCCGCCGAAGTGCTCGAGCTCACCCGTCGCACCCGGGAGCTGCTGCCGGAGACGGTCCTCTCGGTCACCGTGCCCCACACCCTTCCCCTCGATGGGCAGGAGCGGCTGGCGGTGGAGCTGGTGGCCGCCGGCGCCGATCTGATCCAGACCGAGGGTGGCACCAGCGCCCATCCCCTCAGCCCGGGTGCCCTGGGCCTGATCGAGAAGGCCGCCCCGACCCTGGCGGCGGCCCATGCCATCAGCCGGGCGGTGGCCGTGCCGGTGCTGTGCGCCTCCGGGCTCTCGGCCGTCACGGTGCCCATGGCCCTGGCCGCCGGCGCCGCCGGCGTCGGCGTGGGCTCGGCCGTCAACCGCCTCGACGATGAGCTCGCCATGGTGGCGGTGGTGCGTGCCCTGCGGGAGGCCCTGCCCCTGGCGTCGATGGTTCAAAACGAACAGACTCGGTAAGCTGAACGGGTTGCGGCACCGCTTCCCATGGGCTCGTTGACCTGGCTTCTGCAATGGCCGATCCGGGCTCTCATTCTGCTGCTGGTGGCGCGACTGCCCCTGGGGGTGGAGCTGGCGAGCTTTTCGGCGGCCCTGCTGTCGGCGATCGTCATCGCCCTGCTGGGCACCCTGCTGGTGCTCCCCCTGAAGCTCCTGCTGGGGCCGGTCTGGTTCGTCTCCTCCCTCGGGGGCCTGATCAGCCCGGTGTCGTTCCTGTTCAACTGGCTGATCACGGTCATCCTGTTCAGCCTGGCCGCCTGGCTGATCCAGGGTTTCCGGCTCCAGAACGGGCTGGTCAGCGCCATCCTCGGGGCCCTGGCCTACAGCGTGCTGAGCAGCCTTGTCCTGGGCTGGATGGGTCTGGACGTGCCCCTGACCCGGGCGATGGCGGTGGCCTCCGGGGTGGGCTGATCGGTTTTCCCCGCCGGAGCGTTCCCCTCGGGTGACCGCCAGAATGGTCCGATGCCATTCCAGCTTCACGCCCCCTACGAACCGAAGGGCGACCAACCCGCCGCCATCGAAGCGATGGTGAAGGGCGTCGACGGGGGCGAACGCTTCCAGACCCTCCTCGGCGCCACCGGCACCGGCAAGACCTTCTCGATCGCCAACGTGATCGCCCGCACGGGGCGCCCCACGCTGGTGCTCGCCCACAACAAGACCCTGGCGGCCCAGCTCTGCAACGAGCTGCGGGAGTTCTTCCCCCACAATGCCGTCGAATACTTCATCTCCTACTACGACTACTACCAGCCCGAGGCCTACGTTCCCGTCTCGGACACCTACATCGCCAAGACCGCCTCGATCAACGAAGAGATCGACATGCTGCGGCACTCGGCCACCCGGTCGCTGTTCGAACGGCGCGATGTGATTGTGGTGGCCTCGATCAGCTGCATCTACGGCCTCGGCATCCCCTCGGAATACCTCAAGGCCGCTGTGAAGTTCGAGGTGGGCGACAAGCTCGATCTGCGCGGCTCCCTGCGGGGTCTGGTCAACAACCAGTATTCCCGCAACGACATCGAGATCAGCCGCGGCCGCTTCCGGGTGCGGGGCGATGTGCTGGAGATCGGTCCGGCCTACGAAGACCGGCTGGTGCGGATCGAGCTGTTCGGCGATGAGGTGGAGGCGATCCGTTACGTCGATCCCACCACCGGCGAGATCCTCCAGAGCCTGGAGTCCATCAACATCTACCCGGCCAAGCACTTCGTGACCCCCAAGGAGCGGCTGCAGGGGGCGATTCAGGCGATCCGGGCCGAACTGCGGGAACGGCTGGACGTGCTCAACGGCCAGGGGCGGCTGCTGGAGGCCCAGCGCCTGGAGCAGCGCACCACCTACGACCTGGAGATGCTGGAGCAGGTGGGCTACTGCAACGGGGTGGAGAACTACGCCCGGCACCTGGCCGGACGGGAGGCCGGCACCCCGCCCGAATGCCTGATCGACTACTTCCCCGACGACTGGCTGCTGGTGGTGGACGAGAGCCACGTCACCTGCTCCCAGCTCCAGGCCATGTACAACGGCGACCAGAGCCGCAAGCAGGTGCTGATCGAGCACGGCTTCCGGCTGCCCAGCGCCGCCGACAACCGGCCCCTGAAGGGGGACGAGTTCTGGGAGAAGGCCCGCCAGACCATCTTCGTTTCGGCCACCCCCGGCACCTGGGAACTGGCCCAGAGCCGCGGCCGGGTGGTGGAGCAGGTGATCCGCCCCACCGGCGTCCTTGATCCGGTCGTGGAGGTGCGTCCGTCGGAGGGCCAGGTGGACGACCTGCTCGGGGAGATCCGCCTGCGGGCCGACCGCCAGGAGCGGGTGCTGGTCACCACCCTCACCAAGCGCATGGCCGAGGACCTCACCGACTATCTGGCCGAGAACGGGGTGCGGGTGCGCTATCTGCACTCGGAGATCCATTCGATCGAGCGGATCGAGATCATCCAGGATCTGCGCAACGGGGCCTACGACGTGCTCGTGGGCGTCAACCTGCTGCGGGAGGGTCTCGACCTGCCCGAGGTGTCCCTGGTGGCGATCCTCGATGCCGACAAGGAGGGCTTCCTGCGGGCGGAGCGCTCCCTGATCCAGACCATCGGCCGGGCGGCGCGCCATATCGACGGGGTGGCCCTCCTGTACGCCGACAACCTCACCGATTCGATGGCCAAGGCAATCTCCGAGACCGAGCGCCGTCGGGTGATCCAGCACGCCTACAACGAACGCCATGGCATCACCCCCACCCCTGCCGGCAAGCGGGCGGGCAATTCCATCCTCTCCTTCCTGGAGCTGTCCCGCCGGCTCAGCGACGACCAGCTGGAGGTGGCGGCCGAGCAGGCCGAGCAGAACGAGGTGCCCCTCGATGCCCTGCCCGAGCTGATCACCCAGCTGGAGGAGAAGATGAAGGCGGCGGCCAAGGGCCTGGAGTTCGAGGAGGCGGCCAACCTGCGGGATCGCATCAAGAACCTGCGCCACAAGCTGGTGGGACGCCCCGCGGTTTAGAGCCCGCGGCGCTCCAGGGCTTCGGCCAGGCGGTTGGCGGCGGCCGCCAGTTCGGTCTGGGGATCGGGCCCGGCATCGGCGGCCCGGGCCTCCTCCTGGCGTTTCATCGCCTCGATCGCCCGCACGATCAGGAACACCACGAAGGCGATCACCAGGAAGTTGATGAGAGCCACGATCACCGCACCGGCGGGCCAGGCGTTGATCGCCTCCACCTGAGCCGCCTTCAGGGCCGGCTCCAGCAGGCTGGTCATCACCAGGCTCACGACGGCGTCGACCACCTTGCCGAAGGCACCGCCGATGACCACCGCCACGGCCAGGTCGACCACGTTGCCCTTGTTGATGAAATCCTTGAAGTCGCTCAGGAAGGAAGCGGCGGCGCGCCGTGCCATGGGAATCCTGCGTGAATGTCGCCCTTTCCTACCTCACGGCTGGAGGTCCCCGTCGGCGTCCTCCGGACCATGGGTCCGCTGGTGGAAGGCGATCAGGTCGGCGGCGGAGATCGGAGGGGACAGGTGGAAGCCCTGGACGGCCTGGACCCCCGCCTGGATCAGCACCTGGAGTTGCTGGTCCGTCTCGACCCCTTCGGCGATGACGATCAGCCGGGACGAGCGGATCAGGGCCGTGAGTCCCTCCAGCCACTGCGGATGGGGCGTCTCCGGGGTGATCATGGCCAGCTGGTGGCGATCGACCTTGATGATGTCGAACGGGCAACGGCTGAGGATGGCGAGATTGGCGCCCCCCAGCAGGTTGACGTCGTCCAGCGCGATCCTGATGCCGAGTTGCCGGGCCTGGAGCATGCCCTCCAGGCCCAGGGCATCGGGGAGCCCCCGCTCGGTGACCTCCAGGATCAGCTGGTCAATCATGTCGGCCAGGCCGGCCTTCATCGCGGCGTAATAGACCCCGCCCCGCCCGGCGACCTCCGGTGGAATGTTGAGGCTGAGATGCACGTCGGGATGGCGCTGCAGCCAGTCCCTGAGTTCGGCTGCCGCGGTCTCGACCACCCAGCAGGTGAGCACTCCCGAGGCCGGGGTGGACTCCAGGGAGGGAATGAACTCCCCGGGCATCACCAGGGAGCCATCGGCCCGCCGCCAGCGGATCAGGGCTTCGGCTCCGATGCAGCGGAGATCCGGTAGGGACAGGATGGGCAGATACTCCAGAAAGAACTCACCCTTCGCCAGGCCCTCGGCAATCTCCGCGGGTCGGATCATCGGAATCGCCGTCCCATGCGAATGGTGAAGGTTCGATGGCGATTGAACGTTAATCCAGACGTCAGGGCGCTCCTCTGGGCTCGAGACGCAGCAGCTGCCCATCACCGGCCCCGTCCGTGAGCACGTACAGGTAGCCGTCCGGTCCCTGGCGCACATCCCGCACCCGGGCGCCGATGGAAATCTCCTCCTTCGGAGTCACGGTTCCGTCGGGATTCAGGCGCAGCCGATGCACCTGCCGCGACACCAGTCCGCCGGCGAAGAGATCACCGCGCCAGCCCGCATAGCGATCGCCGTCGTAGACCGCCAGGCCGGAGGGGGCGATGGCGGGCGTCCAGACGAGGACCGGATCCCGCAGGCCCGGGGCGCTGGTGGCCGGGGCGATGGGCGGGCCGAAGTACTCGCGGCTGTGGGTCACCCGCGGCCAGCCGTAGTTGACGCCGGCCTCGACCCGGTTGAGCTCGTCGCCATCGCGGGCGCCGTGCTCACTCGCCCAGACCCGGCCCGTGCGGGGATCGAGGGCCATCCCCTGGATGTTGCGGTGCCCGAGACTCCACAGCCCCGGCAGTGCGCCGGGCTGGCCGGCGAAGGGATTGCCCCGGGCCGGGGTGCCGTCCGCCTGGAGCCGCAGCACCTTGCCCAGGGCGCTGAGCGGGTTCTGGGCCTGGGTGCGGATCAGCTGCCCCTCCAGTTCGATCGGGGGATTGCCCCCGTCCCCGATCGCCAGCAGCAGGGTGCGATCCGGGAGCCAGAGCAGGCGGGAGCCGAAGTGCTGGGAGCCGCTCTTGCGCTGCGGCACCGCGTACAGCACCTGCAGCTCGCTGAGGGCCCGGCCGTCGAAACGGGCCCGGGCCAGCCGGGTGTGGTTGGCCTCGGCACTGCCGGCCGCATAGGTGAGATAGATCCAGCGGTTGGCGGCGAAGTCGGGATGGACGGCCACATCCAGCAGGCCCCCCTGGCCGGCGGCCAGCACCTCCGGCACGCCGCGGATCGGCTCGGCCTGCAGCACGCCACCCCGCACCAGGCGCAGCCGGCCCGGCCGCTCCGTGATCAGCAGGTCGCCCCCCGGCAGCCAGGCCACGGCCCAGGGGTGCTCGAGGCCGCCCACCACGGGCACGCTGCGCACCGGGGCGGAGACGGCCGCGCCCTGGCAGCTGCCCAGGACCGGCAGCAGGAGAACAGCGGCCAGCCAGTTCAGGAATGGTGAAGGGCGACGGGCCATGGCTGGGGGGACAGCTCCAGAAGCACCAGGTCGCGCAGGTCGTGGAGCAGGGAGAGTTCGGCGCCGCTGAGCTGACGCGGGCGGGTGTCGATCAGGCACAGTGTGCCCAGACAGGTGCCGTCGTCGAGGATCAGGGGCGAGCCGGCGTAGAAGCGGATCCGGGGCTCCCCCAGCACCAGGGGATTCTCCGCGAAGCGCTCGTCGAGCCAGGTGTCGGCCACCAGCAGGTCCGTGCGCTGGCTGATGGCATGGGCACAGAAGGCCAGGTCGCGGGAGGTCTGGCAGGTGGCCAGGCCATGGCTGGACTTGAACCACTGCCGCTCGGCATCGATCAGGCTGATCAGGGCGATCGGCACATCGAAGGCGGCGGCGGCGATCCGGGTCAGCCGGTCGAACCGTTCCTCCCGCTCCGTATCCAGCAGGCCCAGCTCCGCCAGCCGCCGCAGGCGCCCTTCCTCGTCCTGGGGGGGGCGGGCCCGCTCCCAGCGGCAGGGGGTGCGCAGGCTCCAGGCCCGGAGCCGGGCCCGCAGGTAGCTCTCGGAGACCGGCAGCACCAGCCACTCGCTGACCAGGGGGTCGTCGTGGCGGGCCTGCTCCTCCACGGCCGCCAGCATCACCACGGGGATCTCGGCCGCCGCCGTAGCTGCGGACTCCCGCAGCCGGCGGACCAGGGCGGGGCCATCGCGGACGGGGAGCGCCTGCTCCAGCAGCAGCAGGGAGGCTCCTTCGCGCTCGAGACGCTGCCGCAGATCGGCTTCGCCGCCGCAGACATGGAAGGGCAGGCCCTCCAGGCGCAGGGCGGTGGTGAGGGCCGCCTCCAGGTCCCTGTCCGTCACCCAGACCAGGGCCGGAGGGCCACCGGGATCGTCGCTGAGGGCCCCGGCGCCGGGCGCTTCCCCCGTTTCGGCCCCTGCTTCGGCCGGCGGGGCGCCGGGTGCGGTGTCCGGGGCGCGGGCGGTGGTGCGCAGCACCAACCCCTCCGCAGCCGCCAGCACCTCCAGGGGGGAGCCCCGGTCGGCCAGATCAGCACGCACCCCGGCCAGGATCAGGTCGATGGTCGCGTCGTTGCGCAGGGGGTCGTGGTGGGTGAGCACCAGCCGGGCCACCCCGGCCTCCTCGCAGAGGCGCACCGCGTACTCCACCGAGCTGTGGCCCCAGCCGAGCTTGGCCGGGAACTCCAGGGCCGTGTACTGGGCGTCGTGGATAACCAGGTCGGCCCCCTCGATGAACGCGGCGTAGTGCAGGTCCTGGCCGGAGAGCGGACCGAGGCCGCTGGCCAGGGCGGGGTCGTGGGGTTCGTGGTCGCAGCAGTAGATGACCGTGGCCCCGTCCGCCTGCAGCCGGTAGGCCAGGGTGAGGGCGGGATGGTTGAGCAGGTGGGTCGTGATCGTCACATCCCCGATCCGGAACGTGCCCTCGTGCAGGTCGTGGTAGCGGATCGTGGCGGCGAACTGCTCGAGGGTGACGGGGAAGTAGGCGTGCTGCATCTGGCCGGAGAGCACGCTGCGCAGGCTTCCCGAGAGGCCGCTCGGCCCGAAGACATCCCAGGTGTGGCCAGGGGCGAAGAAGGGGGCGAAGAAGGGAAAGCCCTGGATGTGGTCCCAGTGGGTGTGGCTGATCAGCAGCGACCCCTCCATGCCGTCGGGGCGCTCCTGCATCAGGGCCTGGCCCAGGCCGTGGGCGCCGGTGCCGCAGTCGATCACCAGCAGGGTGCCCCCGTCGGAGCGGACCTCCACGCAGGAGGTGTTTCCGCCGAAGCGGAAGGTGTCCGGGCCGGGCTTGGCGATCGAACCGCGGGTTCCCCAGAACCGAACCAACATGTCCCGTTCCTGGCGGGGTCCCAAGACTAGGAAGCCGCGGTCAGGCTGGCGCTTCCGTCCCCTCGGCCGCGTGCCGCTCGGCGCCGCCGAGGCCGAAGGCCTGGTGCACCGCCTGCAGGGCGCGCACGCCATCGGCCTCCGCCACCACGCAGCTGGTGCGGATCTCGCTGGTGGCGATCAGGGAGATGTTGATGCCCGCGTCGGCCAGGGAACGGAACATCCGCGCCGCCGTGCCGGCGGTGCAGGCCATCCCGGCCCCCACGGCGCTGACCCTGGCGATGGCGGGGCCCTCCTCGAAGCCGGCGCCGTCCCACTGGCGCAGGACCGGGGCCAGGGCCCGCTCCGCCGCCGGCCGGTCGTCGCGCCGCAGGGTGAAGCTCATGTCGCGCCGCCGGTCCTCGGGGCCGCCGTGGGTACGCTCCGACTGCACGATGGCGTCGAGGCTGATGCCCGCATCGGCCAGGGCCCGGCAGATGGCTGCGGCGACCCCCGGCCGGTCGGGCACCCGCCGCACCGACACCTGCACCTGGTCGCGGTCGAGGGCCACCCCCCGCACCGCCGGGTCCCCCAGGTGGCAGGGGGGCGGATCGTGGCGCAGCTGCTGGTCGGAGAGCTCGAAGGCCTCGCCGGCGGCCCGCAGGGCCCGGGCCCCCAGCTGGCCATCCACCACGCAGCTCACCTTCACCTCGCTGGTGGCGATCAGGCGCAGGTTGATGCCGAGGCGGGCCATGGTGTCGAACAGGCGGGCCGCCACCCCCGGCCGACCCAGGATGCCGGCCCCGGCGATGCTGAGCTTGGCCATGCCCGCCTCGGCCGAGAGCTGGGCCCCGTCGGCCCCCATGGCGGCGAGCACCTCCTGGCACACCTGGCGGGCGCGCTCCATCTCCGTCGCCGCCAGGGTGAAGGCGATGTCGTTGCTGGCGCCCTCGTGGATTGCCTGGACGATCAGGTCGACGTTGAGGCCGGCGGCGCCGAGGGCCTCGAACAGGGTGGCGGCCACCCCCGGCCGGTCGGGCACGTGGGAGAGGGCCAGCACCGCCTGGTCGGCCTCGAGCTCCGCCCCGTCCACCGGCCGGCCCAGCTCCAGCCCCTCACTGCCGATCGGGCGGGCCGGACCGCTGGTGAGCCGGGTGCCGGGGGCCTGGCTCCAGCTGGAGCGCACCGTCAGGGGCACCCCGTAGTTGCGGGCGATCTCCACCGCCCGGGGGTGGAGCACCGCGGCCCCGAGGCTCGCCAGCTCCAGCATCTCGTCACAGCTGACGCTCTCCATCAGCTGGGCGTCGCTCACCTTGCGGGGGTCGGTGGTCAGCACCCCGGGCACGTCGGTGTAGATCTCGCAGCCGTCTGCGCCGAGGGCGGCGGCCAGCGCCACGGCCGAGGTGTCGGAGCCGCCCCGGCCCAGGGTGGTGATCTCCGGGGTGCCGGCGTGGCCGCTGCTGGTGCCCTGGAAGCCGGCCACCACCACCACGTGGCCGTCCTCCAGCAGCCGCCGCAGCCGTTCGGTGCGCACCTCCAGGATCCGGGCCCGGCCATGGGCCGATTCGGTGATGATCCCCGCCTGGGTGCCGGTCATCGAGACGGCGGGCACGCCTTCGGCATGGAGGGCCATCGACAGCAGGGCGATCGACACCTGCTCGCCCGTGGCCAGCAGCATGTCCATCTCCCGGCGGGGGGGATCGCTGCAGAGGCTGGCGGCCATGCCGGTCAGCTGGTCGGTGGTGTGGCCCATGGCCGACACGACGATCACCAGCTCGTGGCCCTCCTCGCGGCTCGCGGCGATGCGGCGGGCCACCGCCCGGATCCGCTCGGTGTCCGCCACCGAGGTCCCCCCGAACTTCTGAATCAACAGGGCCATTCCCGCGTTGCCGGCGCATCCGGCCCGATTATCGACGCGGGGCGCTCGCGGGTTGCGCTAGGGCGGCCAGCAGGAAGCCGTCCCGGAAGGCGTCACCGGGGTCGGCACCGCGCTTGAGGGCCGCCTCCACATCAAGCAGGCGGCGCAGCAGGGCCAGCAGCTGCTCGGGGCTGCGGCCGCGGATCTGCTTGCGCATCACGTAGATCCGCTTGGGATTGCCGATCCCCGCGGCCTTGGCGATCACGGCCACGTCCTGTTCGCCGCTGCGCTCCAGCAGGCACACCCACAGCCAGCCCCGGATCTGACTGGCCAGGGCCGCCACGATGCGCAGGGCGGGCTCGCCCACCTCCAGCAGGGCCTCCACCAGGGCGATGGCCTCGGCGGGGTTCTGGGCCAGCAGGGCATCGCCCACGGCCAGGCTGCTGGTCACCTGGCCGCCGATCAGGGCGGCCACCGCCTCGGCCGTGATCGGGCCCCCACCACCGCCACCACTGCCACCGGCATGGAGGGCCAGCTTCTCCAGCTCGCTGGCGAGCCGCATCCCGTCGCTGCCGATCGCTTCGGCCAGGGCCTCGGCCGCCCCCGGCGCCAGGGTCAGGCCCCGGTCCCGGGCGGCGTGCTCCACCCGCTCGATCTGGCCGGCTCCATCCCAGACCGGCGGCAGGGTAAAGGATTGCTCCTCGGCCAGGGTCCGCAGCCGCTTGGTGGTGCGCAGCCGGGCGTCGGGCTTGCCGTCACTGACCAGGAACAGGTGGCAGTCGGGGGGGATCAGCTCGACGGCGGCCTCCAGCTGGGCGGCCAGCTCCGCCGGGCAGGCCTGGCAGAAGGGACTGCGCTGCAGCACCACCACCCGGGCCCCGGCGCCGAAGGGGGGGGTGCGGGCCTCCTCGAGGGCCCGGGCCGCCTGGACGGCATCGGCTCCGTCGAGGCGGCTGAGGTTGATCGACGCCCAGGAGGGATCCACCAGGGCCTCGATCCGGTCCGCCAGGGCCCGCTGCCGGGCGGCCTCGTCGTCGCCCCAGTAGAGGTGGATGGGCATCAGGGCAGGGGCGGGCGTGCCGGCAGGGGCAGGGCGGCGAGCAGGCGGGGGTCCCGGCTGATCATCGCCGTGGCCCCGCCATGCAGGGCCGAGGCCAGCTCCAGGGCGCCATCGGGTCCCAGGGCCGGCCCGCTGCCGGGCCGCTGCAGGCGCGCCGCCGCCAGGGCGACCTGGGGGGGGAGGCTTACCAGGGTCCAGGCCGCGGGATCGCTGAAGACGGCTTCGTAGCGGGCCGCCAGAGTCTCGTCCCCCCGGAGCAGGGGCCCCTCCACCAGCGTCCTCAGGGTGGCCATGCTCAGGACCCCCCGCCAGTGGCCGGCGGCGATCGCGGTGATCAGGGGCTCGTGCCGGCGGCCGCCGGCGTCGCCGCGCAGCCAGGGAATCAGCACCGTGGCGTCGATGGCCACGGCCGACCCGAGGGCCAGGGTGGCGCCGCCGTCCAAGGGCTCGACGGGCCCGCCGCTGCCGGCGGAGGGCGGCCGGTGATCGGGCCAGCAGGCGCGGCCGCTGCCCTTGAGGGCGAGCAGGGCCTGCCGCTGGGCCCGGTGGCGCCGCCACAGGGGGGCCAGGGCGGCCACCGGGTGGCCATGGCGCGCGATCAGGGTGTCCTCGCCGTCGCGGGCCCGATCGAGCCGTTCGGGGAAGCGCTGCCTGGCCTCGAGCACGCCGAGGGTGTGCATGGTGCGCCGGGCCGGAATCGGGTTCTGTACACAACGTACAGGTGTTGGATTCGGATCAGGACGGGCCCTGCCCCTGCCCCCGTTGCTGCTCCTGCCCCGACCGGTGCCTCCCCTAGCCTCGCTGTTTCCCCTCCCGGGCAGCCGGCGGCGGCGGGCGCCGGGGGAGGTTCTGCATCCCAGGGCGCCGCAGGCGATGGACAGCTTCGATTCTTCCGGCTCCGCGGCCCCCCTCGACCACCCGATCTTCCGGGAGAGCGTGCGCCGCATCCGGGGCTGGCTGGGGCCCACCGGCCTGGAGGGGGTGGAGCAGGAGGTTCTCGAGCGCCTGGTGCACAGCAGCGGCGACCTGGCCCTGGCGCCGGACCTGCGCCTCGGACCGGGGGCCTGCGCCGCCGGCCTCCAAGCCCTGGCGGCCGGCGCGCCGATCCTCACCGACACGGCCATGGCCGCGGCGGCCGTGGCGCCCATGGCCCGGCGCACCTTCGCCAATCCGGTGCTGTCGGTGCTGGCGTGGGCGCCGGCGGTGGCCCCTGTCGGCGGCACCCGGGCGGCGGCGGGCATGGAGCGGGCCCTGGTGGAGCACCCCGGAGCGGTGGTGCTGGTGGGCAGCGCTCCCACGGCCCTGGAGCGGCTGCTGGAGCTGGTGGAGGCCGGAACGATCGCGGCGCCGGCCCTGGTGATCGGCATGCCGGTGGGGTTCGTGGGGGTGGCCGAGAGCAAGCGCCATCTCGCCGCCAGCGCCCTCCCCCAGATCCGCCTGGAGGGCAGCAAGGGCGGCGCCGGCCTGGTGGGTGCCGCCGCCAATGCCCTGCTGCGGCGGGCCTGGCTGGATCAGGCCGCCCTGGATCCGCCGCCCTGAAGCCCCACCGCCACATGGCTGTTGGCCTCGATGCGGCCCAGCACCTGGCGGGCCCGCAGCACCACCGAGGCGGGAACCCCCGCCAGCCGGGCGGCCTCGATGCCGTAGCTGCGGCTGGCACCCCCCCGGCAGACCCGGTGCAGGAACACCAGGTCGTTGCCGGTCTCCTCCACCAGCACCTGGGCATTGCCCACGTTGGGCAGCAGCTCGGCGAGCTCGTTGAGCTCGTGGTAATGGGTGGCGAAGATGGTGCGGGCACCGATGCCCTCGGCCAGGTGCTCGGCCACGGCCCAGGCGATCGAGAGGCCGTCGAAGGTGGCCGTGCCCCGGCCGATCTCATCGAGCAGCACCAGGGAGCGGGGGCTGGCGTGGTGAAGGATGTTGGCGGTCTCGGCCATCTCCACCATGAAGGTGGACTGGCCGCTGGCCAGGTCGTCCACCGCCCCCACCCGGGTGAAGATGCGGTCGGCGATGCCGAGCCGGGCGGAGCGGGCCGGGATCCAGCTGCCGATCTGGGCCATCAGCTGCAGCAGGCCGCTCTGGCGCAGATAGCAGCTCTTGCCGCTGGCATTGGGGCCGGTGAGGACGATCAGGTCGGGCGCCGGGGAGCCGTCGGGGCCGGGGGCCGCCAGGTGCAGGTCGTTGGCGGTGAAGGAGGCGTCGACCAGCAGCTGTTCCACCACCGGATGGCGCCCCGCCTCGATCACCAGCTCGCGCCCCTCGCTGAGCTCGGGCCGGCAGTAGCCGCCGGTGGCCGCCACCTCCGCCAGGGAGGCCAGGGCATCCAGTTCCGCCACCCGCCGGGCGGCCGCCCGCACGGGCCCGGCCGCTTCCCCCACGCGGCGGCGCAGCTCGCAGAACAGCTCGTACTCCCGCTGGCAGGCCCGGGCCCGCAGCTGCAGGATCCGGCCTTCGCGGCCCTTCAGCTCCGGGGTGACGAAGCGTTCCTCGTTGGCCAGGGTCTGGCGGCGGATCCAATGATCCGGAACGGCGGCGGCCCGGGCGCGGCTCACCGCCAGGAAGTAGCCGAAGGTGCGGTGGTACTGGAGGCGCAGGTTGGGGTTGCCGCTGGCCCGCCGCTCGATCGCCTCCTGCCGGGAGAGCCAGGCCTCCTGGTCGTCGAGCTGGTTGCGCAGGCCGTCGAGCACCGGATCGACCCCGTCGTGGAGCAGCCCGCCTTCACTCAGCGACAGGGGCGGCGTGTCGATGAGGTGGTGGCGCACTTCCTCGGCCAGGGCGGCCAGCTCGGGCCAGGGACCCCTGAGGGCCGCCAGGGGACCGCTGCGGCAGGACGCCACCAGGGCCGCCAGTCGGGGCAGCCGCTCGAGGCCGTCGGCCAGGGACACCAGGTCGCGGGCGGAGGCGCTGCCGGCGCCGGCCCGCCCCGCCAGCCGCTCCAGATCCCCCATGGGCCGCAGCAGCCGGCGCAACCCCAGCCGCAGGGGCCGCTGCTCCACCAGCTCGCTCACCGCCTCCTGCCGCTCCAGGATCGCGGCCCGGTCCACCAGGGGGGCCTCGATCCAGCGACGCAGGCAGCGGCCGCCCATGGCGGTGGCGGTGCGATCGAGGGCCCAGAGCAGGGAGCCCTGCAGGGCGCCGCCCAGCTGGGTGCGGGTGAGCTCCAGGTTGCGGCGGGTCTGGGCATCGAGCACCAGCTGGTCGCCGGCGTGCCAGAGCCGGGGCCTCTCCAGCGGGATGGCGGCGGCGCCCTCCGCCTCTGCGGCCGCCGGGCCGGGTTCGGGCGCCGGCTGGGTGGTGTCCAGGTAGGCCAGCAGGCCCCCGGCGGCCCGCAGCGCCAGGAGTGCCTCCCCCAGCCCCAGGCCATCGAGGCTGGCCAGGCGGAAGCGGCGGCGCAGCAGGGCGGCGGCTTCGGTGGCGCCGAAGGGGGTGCGGGCCAGGGCGGTGAGCCTCAGCCCCTCGGGACACCAGGGCGGCGCCTCCTCCGGGCCGGGCCACACCACTTCGGCGGGCTCCAGCTGCAGCAGCTCCTGGTGCAGGCTGCCGCTGCCCGTGCGCTCGGTCACCCGGAACTCGCCGGTGCTGACGTCGGCGACGGCCAGGCCCCAGCGGCCGGCGTGGCTGCCGTCCCCGTCCAGGACCACAGCGCAGAGCCAGTTGTTGCGGCGGGCCGCCAGCATGCCCTCCTCCAGCACCGTGCCGGGGGTCAGCACCCGGGTGATGCCCCGGCGCAGCAGGGCCCCCTTGGCGGGGGTCGCCTCCAGCTGGTCGCAGAGGGCCACGCTGAGGCCGCGGCGCACCAGGTCGGCGCAGTAGCGCTCGGCGGCGTGGTGGGGGATGCCCGCCATCGGCACCCGGCCCAGGGCCTTGCCGGCGTCCTTGCCGGTGAGGGTGAGCTCCAGCAGGCGCGAGAGCAGGATCGCGTCCTCGAAGAAGAACTCGTAGAAGTCGCCCAGGCGGTAGAGCAGCACCCGGTCTGGGTGGGCCGCCTTCAGCTCCACGTAGTGCCGCAGCACCGGCGTGAGCGCCGCCGGGTCCACCAGGGAATGGTGGTGCCAGCGGGGCAGGTCGCCATCGGGCTCCGGGCCGGCGTTGCCGGGCGCCGCCGGGGCGCCGTTGGGGTCGCCAGCGCTCGGGTCACCGGCCTGCTCGCCGTCGGACTCGAGGGCGGCCGCCGCCGCCGCGGGCCGTTGGCGGCGGCGGCGGGGCCGGGCGCTGGCATCGGCCAGCAGGGCCTGGTCGTCCGGGGCGCCCTCGTCGGCAGCGGAAGCCGACACCGACGCCGGCAAGGGAGAGGCCACCGGCTCGGGTGCGCCCCCGAACAGGTCCCCCTGCAGGGCCGGATCGTCCGCGAGCGAGAGCTGCTGCTGGACTTCCCTGGCCATGGGTCCGCCGTCAGGAGCGTTCCGATCGTAGGGGGACCGGGCCGGGGGGCTGGCCGGGTCGGCCCTGGTGCTGCTCAACTGGGGCATGAGCTTGTTCGTGGTCTGACCCCTTGACGGTTTTCGAAGGTCGCTTCACCGATGTCGCCGGTCTGCGGATCGGGCTGGTGATCGCCCGCTTCAACGATCTGGTGACCGGCAAGCTGCTCAGCGGCTGCCTGGATTCCCTCTCCCGCCACGGCATCGACGTCAGCCCCGAGAGCACCCAGCTCGACGTGGCCTGGGTGCCGGGCAGCTTCGAGATCCCCCTGGTGGCCCAGCGGCTGGCCGCCAGCGGCCGCTACCAGGTGGTCATCACCCTGGGGGCCGTGATCCGGGGCGACACCCCCCACTTCGATGTGGTGGTGGCCGAGGTGAGCAAAGGCGTGGCCGCCGTGGCCCGCGACACCGGCGTGCCGGTGATCTTCGGGGTGCTCACCACCGACACCCTGCAGCAGGCCCTGGAGCGGGCCGGCATCAAGAGCAACCTGGGCTGGAGCTACGGCCTCCAGGCCCTGGAGATGGGCAGCCTGATGGCCGCGCTGCCGCAGCCGACGCCATGAAGCGCAAGGGACTGATCCTGGCGGGAGGCAGCGGCACGCGCCTGGCCCCCCTCACCACCGCCGTCAGCAAGCAGCTGGTGCCGGTGTACGACAAGCCGATGATCTACTACCCGCTCAGCACCCTGATGCTGGCGGGCATCCGCGAGGTGCTGGTGATCACCACCCCCACCGACCGGTCCGCCTTCGAGCGGCTGCTGGGGGACGGAACCGGCTGGGGCATGGAGATCCGCTATGCGGTGCAGCCCAGTCCCGACGGCCTGGCCCAGGCGTTCCTGATCGGCGGCGATTTCCTCGACGGCGCCCCGGCGGCCCTGGTGCTGGGCGACAACCTGTTCCATGGGCACGACCTGATCCCCCAGCTGCAGGGGGCCAACGGCGCGCGGCCGGGGGCCACGGTGTTCGCCTACCCGGTGAGCGATCCGGAGCGCTACGGGGTGGTGGAGTTCAGCGGCGACGGCCGGGTGCTGAGCATCGAGGAGAAGCCGGCCCGGCCGCGCAGCCGCTATGCGGTCACGGGCCTGTACTTCTACGACCACACCGTGGTGGAGCGGGCCCGCCAGGTGCGCCCCTCGCCGCGGGGCGAGCTGGAGATCACCGACCTCAACCAGCTGTATCTCGATGAAGGCCTGCTGCGGGTGGAGCTGATGGGCCGCGGCATGGCCTGGCTGGACACCGGCACCCCCGATTCCCTGCACGAGGCCGCCAGCTACATCCGCACCCTCGAGAAGCGCCAGGGCCTCAAGGTGGGCTGCCCGGAGGAGGTGGCCTGGCGCCTGGGCTGGATCGACCACGGCCAGCTGGAGCGGCTGGCCCTGCCCCTGAAGAAATCCGGCTACGGCGACTACCTGCTGCGCCTGCTGCAGGAGGCCGCCAGCGACCACCAGGCCCTGGAGCCCCAGCGATGAACGTGCAGTTCCTGGCCATCGACGGCCCCCTGCTGCTCACCCCGGCCGTCTACGCCGATGAGCGCGGCTGGTTCAGCGAGAGCTGGAACCGGCGCCGCTTCGCCGAGGCCCTGGGGCGGGAGGACGCCGACGCCCCCGAGTTCGTGCAGGACAACCACTCCCGCTCCGTGCAGGGGGTGCTGCGGGGCCTGCATTTCCAGCGGGCGCCGCACCCCCAGGGCAAGCTCGTGCGTTGCACCGTCGGCGAGGTGTTCGATGTGGCCGTCGACCTGCGCCGGGACTCCCCGACCCTGGGCCAGTGGGTGGGCGAGCGGCTCAGCGCCGACAACCAGCACCAGCTCTGGGTGCCGGTGGGCTTCGCCCATGGCTTCCTGACCCTGAGCGCGGTGGCCGAGGTGCAGTACAAGACCGCCGGCTACTGGAGCCGGGAGTGCGAGCGCTCCCTGGCCTGGAACGACCCGGCCATCGGCATCGACTGGCCCCTGCAGGAGCTGCCGGCGCCCCACCAGCCCCTGCTGGCCCCCAAGGACGCCGCCGCCCCCGGTCTGGGGGCCCTGGCGGCCGCCGGGGATCTGTTCGTGCCCGACAACGTGTGAAGGATGGCCGCCGCAGGCGGGCAGGGTCCCGCTCTGCATGGCAGGATCCCCCACGCTGCCTGATCCGGCCTCGAGCCTTCCTGCCCCATGCAGATCCTCAACACCCTCACCGTTCTGGCCCTGGTGGTGCTCTCCTTCGCCCTGATCGTGGCGGTGCCGGTGCTGTACGCCAGCACCGAGGACAGCGGCCGCTCCAACCGCCTGATCCTGATCGGCGGTGCCGCCTGGGTGGCCCTGGTGCTGGTCAACTGGGGCATGAGCCTGCTTGTGGTCTGAGGGCGGCGGGAAGCCTGTTGATCCATGGACAGACGCCAGCGGCCCCTTCATCACTTCGGGCCTCTGACGGATTGTGGTGCAGAAAACCCAATGCTCCGTCTTGGCTGGCCAATGGGAACCGGCCATGGAGTTGAGTACGAAGATTGTTCTCCAGGGGCCCGAGGGCGAACCCTGAGGTCGTCCTCATGGAACGCCCTCAAGTTTGCCACCCGATGGTCTGGGTCGCCTCGTCTTGCATCAAGTCAATGAAGCGGTGGGAGATTGGATTGTTCTGGAACAAGCCTCGTCAGGTCTTGACTGTCTGTGCCGGTCTCGATCTTCTGGGAGTCGTGGTTGTTGCCATGATTGCAGATTCCACGGGAATGGCCGATCTGCTGAGCCATCCCGAGGGCCTTCTCGGTTTTGGATGCGTCTATATCTTTTTTAGCTGGCTGTTTGGCGGATATACCCTTCTGCGTTGGACACGGCTTCACCCCGGTCAGGTGGCGCTGCGCCTCGTCATGACCGGCTTGGCCACACTGCTGGTCATCATCCTGGTGGCCTGGGTCATGAACGTTCCCAACACGCTCACCCTGTTCCATCGACGCTCCCAGGTGTCGTTGCTTTGCGGGCTGACCGTCTGGGCACTGTTGGCGCGGCTCCTCCTGAGAGGGCTGGTTCGCCAGCGGCAACGCACCTTTCCGACGGAGTCGGAAAAGGCCGAGCAACAGCAGCAACGTTTGTTGCCGGCCCATCTTCCGGAGGAGGCTCTCACCCTCCATGACATTCCCTGGTCCGACACCTTGAGTGTGCAGCGCCAGCTCAAGCGTGCGGCTGATATCGCCGTGGCTCTCATCCTGATTCTGGTTACCCTGCCGCTGATGCTCTTGGCTGGTCTGCTGATCTGGATGGAGGACCGGGGACCGGTGTTCTTTGTCCAGTCCCGCAGTGGTCTGATGGGGAGGACCTTTCTGCTCTACAAACTGCGGACGATGCGTGAGGCGGTCCCGGAAGATCCGCCGAGCTGGACGATTCGGGGGGACGCGCGCATCACCAGGATCGGCTGGTTTTTACGCAGGGTCAGGCTCGACGAACTTCCCCAGTTGGTGAATGTGCTCAAGGGGGATATGAGCCTGATCGGGCCACGCCCCGAGCTTCCCCAATTGGAAGAACAGCTTGAGGCACGCATCCCCCATTACCGCAAGCGTCATTGGATGCCCCCCGGGCTGAGCGGCTGGGCTCAGGTTTGCGCCCCCTACGCGGCCAGTGTGGAGGAAGCGGAGCTCAAACTCAGCTACGATCTCTACTATCTGCGTCACTGGGGCACGGGGCTCGATCTGTTGATCCTGCTGAAGACCATCAAGACCATCCTCAAGGCCAAAGGAAGGTGATCTCATCCTTGATATTGCCCAATTGTGCCGAAGCCAGGCCCTATGGTTGATTCCATTGATGGGGTCGCGACTTGAAAGCCCTCGTTTTCGGCTGCACTGGCCAAGATGGTTCGCTGCTTTGTCGCTCCTTGCTGCGCCAAGGCATTCACGTCATCGGCGTATCTCGCTCCAGCAACCCTAATCTTTCAACGCATCAGCAGCTTGGCATAGCCAATGCCGTAGAGCTCACCACTGCCGATCTCTGCGACTTTCGGGAGATCCTGGAGTTGGTGGCCCTCCATAACCCTGATGAGATCTACAATCTTGCGGCCCAGTCTTCGGTGGGACTGTCTTTTCAGCAGCCAGTCGATACGTTCAATAGCATCATCAATGGTACGATCAATCTGTTAGAGGTCGTGCGGTTTTCCGGGTCGGGTTGCCGTATGTATTTTGCTGGCAGTAGTGAGATTTTTGGAAATACCACCCAGCCCGCTGATGTGACGTCACCACGGCAACCCCTCAGTCCTTATGCGATCGCCAAAGACGCCAGTTTCAATACCGTCAATGTGTACCGGCAGGCCTATGGAATGAAGTGCGTCACTGGCATTCTCTTCAACCATGAGTCCCCCTATCGATCCTCCACGTTTGTCACCCGTAAGATTGTTGAGGGGGCATTGCGCTGTCGCCTGGATCCTGATCACAAGCTGCGGCTTGGAAATCTCTCGGTTTCTCGGGATTGGGGATGGGCCGAGGAGTACGTCGAAGCAATCCAGTTGATCCTCAGGGCGGAGCGCCTTGAGGATCAGGTCATCTGTACGGGCCGCGCGGTGACTCTTGAATACTTCGTTGATCGGGTTTTCGGAGAGCTTGGTATGGATTGGCACAGCCACGTCACGCTGGTGGAGGAGTTGTTGCGGCCTTCCGAGATCGAGTTCAGCGTCGGTAATCCCCAGCCAATGCAAGCGACGCATGGCTGGCGTGCCCGCAAAGATGTTGATGGAGTGATCACGGCGCTGCTTGCTAGTGTGTCAGTCGCTGGCTAAAAGCGAACGGTAAGCCGTCTCGTGCTCCCGGAGCAGCCGGCCCGCTCCGAACCATGCACGCAGACTCCCATACTCCTGGCCGGAAAGGGTCTCGCGTGGCCGGGACAGGGGTGCAGTGGCGGCCGCATCAAGCTGCTCCGCCCAGGCTTCTGCATTCAGAGCGGGCACCAGGTTGGCAAATCGGCCTCCGACCTCACGGTGGACTTCGATGTCCGAGGCGATTACAGGGGTGTTGCAGGCGAGCGCCTCGATCAGCGGCAGGGAGAAGCCCTCAGCCATGGACGGGACCAGTACCGCTTCGGCATGCCGATAGAGCCAGGCCAGGGTTTCGTCATCGGCCGTCGTTTGGAGGAGTCCGTCTTCCAGCCGGTTGTTGCGGATCCATCGGCGCTCCTCCGGCCGCCACCCCCCCCCTCCAGCGCAGACCAGGAGCGGCACGGGTCGATCCCGGAGCCGGGCCAGGCCCCTCAGCAGGGTCAGGCCGTTCTTGTAGGCGTGGCGCTTGCCCACCATCAGCCAGAAGCGCCGGCCTAGCAAGCTGGCCACGGGCCGGACCGGTACGGTGTCGATGGCTGTGGCCAGATGAATCACCCGGATGGGGCAGGTCAGCCGGGGTTGAAAAAAGGCAAGATCGTCCGCGCTGGCCGCGCTGATGCTGATGACCAGGTCGGAGGCTGCCAGCCAGCTGGCTTTGTTGGCGTGTGGAGAGCGCAGGCCGGGCAGAAAAAAATGTTCTGGATGGCGCTCTGGAATCATGTCGAACAGACTGCTCACTAGTTTCTGGCGACCCCGGCGGTGATACGGACGACCCGCATAGAAGGTGGCATGGACCACGTCCGGCCTCTGCCACCTCGCCTCAATGACCTTGAATCCCTCGCGGTCGGAAAGCCCGGCCTCCAGCTCACGAAAGTACCGGCAGATTCCCCCCTGGCGCTGGCGGCGCATGATCTGTCGATCGAATCTGATGCGAAGTGGGCGTTGTGCAGAGGCCGTTCCCAATGGTGCCCTGAGGAGGATCATTGCCTGAGGCTATCGTTCGTGCTGCCTGGCCCCAGGGGATGTCGCACCCACTGCCGATACTGACGGTGATCACGCCATGTCTCAATGCGGCAAAAACCATTGACGATACCTTGGCATCTGTCGCCCGAGCCGCAGAGGCCTGCGTGGCGCGAGGCGCCCGACTTGAGCATGTCGTTGTCGATGGCGGCTCAACAGATGGAACCCTAGACAAGGTGAGGCTTCATCAGGCTGATGTCCCCTTCTGTACGTTGCTTCGGAATGTTGATGGTGGTCCGTATGCAGCGATGAATGCCGGACTTGCCCTGGCCACTGGACACTACAGTCACATTCTCAATGCGGACGACATCCTGCTGGATGTGGAGGGCTATGTGGACGCCGTGCATGCTGCCCGAAACAACAGCATGGATGTTATCTTGTGCTCCATCATCTATTTTCGACGGCCTGGTCGGCAGTGGTTGCATCCGTGGCTGGTGGAACCGTTGCCCGCCTGCCATGACGTCTGGTTAGGACATCTGAGACGAGGCTTGCATTATCCCCATCCAGGCTTCATTGCCCGGACGGATTTGTATCGTGCAGAGAGCTTCGATATGCGCTTCAGCTTGTCTGCTGATTACAAACTGATGCAGAGTCTGCTGCTGGGCCCAGAGTTGGAGGGTCGTGTCGCTGTCTCGAGCAAGCCGCTCATTGGCATGGCGGAAGGTGGCGCCAGCGCTGGTTGGCGATCTGTTTGGGCCGGCCGCAGCCAACTGGCCGAGATCAATGGGCAGCTGGGGATCAGCGCACCTGCCTGGCGTCGCTATGGGGCAAAGATGTGGCAGAGGTTGCAGGCCAGGCTCCTCGGAGCGGTGGACGCACGGAGGTTGGGATGAAGATTGCTTTCGATGTGAGTCAGGTGGGGCCAGGTAAGGCTGGGTGCGGATTTTATGCAGCCTCGCTCATGGATGGTTTGCTCGCCGCCGGATCGAACCACAGCTTCACGCTGCTGACCAGTTTCGGCGACTTCTATCACAATGCGTCGATGGCCTTCGCCTTCCCCTGGAGATCCAGCGGTGTGACATATGGGCCCCGTCATCTACGGCGCAGTGATGCTGAGCGATTCTGGCGATCAGAAGCGCAGGTCAAGCACTTTCTTGAGGCCCATGATCTCTGTCATGCCAACAATTTCTGGTCGCCTCCCTGGCCGATCCAATCGCGGCTTATCTATACCCTCTATGACATGAGCTTTGCGGAACATCCAGGCTGGAATCGCAGCAAGAACCGGCTCGGTTGTTTTAACGGAGTCCTCAATGCGGCGCTCTATGCCGACGGGTTCGTCGCGATCTCAGAGTCTACCAAGAGAGCCTTTCTGCATCACTTCCCCCATGTGGAGCCTGACCGAATCAGGGTCATCTATCCTGCGTCCCGCTTTGACCAGCCTGGTTTTCAGGTCACTCCCCAGCGGCCGTCCGCCGCAGTGTTCGCCACCCAGCAGCCCTTCCTGTTGTCGGTGGGAACGCTGGAGCCTCGCAAGAACCAGCGGTTCCTTGTGGATGTCTATCAGCGCTTCAGGGAGCGTGGTGGGCCTGCGGTCCCCCTCGTGCTTGCCGGCGGGAGGGGCTGGCTGATGGAGGATTTCGTGGGCGCCCTGAAGTCATCTCCATGGGGCCAGGATATTCACTGGCTTGGATTTGTCAGCGAAGCCGAGCTGGCTTGGCTCTACGGTCACTGCCTTGCCATGCTGTACCCCAGCCACTACGAGGGGTTTGGTCTACCCGTTCTAGAGGCCATGGCCTTGGGGGCTGCGGTGGTCAGTTCCAATCGCACATCGATGCCCGAGATTGTGGGCGACGGGGGAATCCTCCTGGCACCAGACGACCGTGATGGTTGGGTTGAGGCGCTCGAGGCTCTCTGTGCGGATTCCAGCCGACGCCTGACGCTCTCCTCGGCGGGCCGGCGGCGTGCCCGTTTCTTCGACTGGCAGCGCAGCACGCGCCAGCTTCTGGATCTTTATGACGAGGCGCTGCAGACGCGGGCTGCATGACGCCGTCGGATTTGAGCGTATTCCCAGAGGGCCGCCACTCCAGGCCTGCGGTTCCAGTGCCATTGGCTGCGCAAGACATTGGCCATCAGGCCAACGGCGAAGCGGCCTGGGAAGCGCTGTTCATCAATCGAGGCCAAGGTGCGGTAGCGCGCCTCCGCATAGACCCAACGGAGTGGAACTGATCCTTCCAGCGTATGGAACATCCGGGCAATCTCGCGATGGACAGCGGCTCGGTCTCGCAGGGTTTTGTTGCTGGCATAGAGCCTTGAGCCCGCGAGTTTTCGAGGCAGGAACCGGAACCGACAACCATGGGCCGCTAGTCGGAGCCAGTAGTTGTAGTCCATGCAGTAATGCAGGTTGGGATCCAGGACTCCAACCCGGCCCACAACCCGTCGCCGGAAGAACAAGGCCGGCTGACAAATGAAGCAATCGTGGCGCAGCCATTCGGGGTCCCATGGTGCCGTGGGATAGGCCTCGAAGGGATTGTCGAACACGTCGATGTGATCGGCCTCTCCGTAGACAACATCCAGATCGGGGTCGGCGGCAAATGCCGCGGCGATGCTTTCGAAGGCCTCTGGATAGTAGATATCATCTGAATTGATCCAGCCAATGACCTCTCCAGTAGCCGACCATAAACCCTGATTGACAGCATCGGCCTGCCCACCGTCGGGGCGGGAGACCCAGCGAACCCTGCTCCCAGCAGCCCGCAAGATCTCAACGCTTCGATCCGTGCTGCCACCGTCATAGACGAGATGCTCGATCACGGGATGGCTCTGGTTGCTCACACTGGCGAGCATCCGCTCAAGAAAGTCTCCTTGCTGATAGGATGGGGTGATGATACTGATGGATACTGGGCACATCATGTGGCAGGAAAACCCTTCAGGGCATCATGAAATAACTCCCAGTAACTGTTTGCCATGGTCCCTGGGCTCGTATACCTGGACGACTGAACTCTTCCCTTCTGAATGCAGGTTGCGCGCAGCTCTTTCTCGAGGCTGAGTCGGCACATTGCAGTGGCGATTTCTCCCGGATGGCCGGGATCAAAGAGCAGGGCCGCGTCGCCGGCCACTTCCGCAAGGGCGGTGGTGGAGCTGCAGGCCACGGGAACACCTAGGGCCATGGCTTCGATCACCGGCATGCCAAAGCCTTCGTACAGAGAAGGGAACACAACGGCTAGGCTGTGCGCATACAGGCTGTCAAGGTGCTGAGCGGCAACGAATCCAGTCATCTTGACCGATGGACTGATCCTGAGCCCTTCCGCCACCGCCTCCAGCCGTTGTCGGCGATTGAGATCCTCCCCGGTGCAGACCAGCTGGATATCATCGGGCAGACCACTGTGCTTCGCCATCGCGAAGGCTGTCAACAGCAGTTCGTGGTTCTTATGGTGCCAGAGATTTGCGGGATACAGGAAATACCGGCCATGTTCCAACCCATGGGACAGCGGAGTGGCTGCCAGATCTTCGTTCTGTGGTCGACGAATCTGTATGGGAATGGTCCTGACCCTATCCGGATTCACTCCGGCGGCGATTGCTGTGTCGCGTGTGAAGTCTGAGATCGCAGCGATACGGGTGGAGCGCCTTGCCTGGCGCCGGAAGTTTCTCAGCCGTTCCCGACGATCCGCTGGGGGAAAGAACTCTGGATAGGCCAGCATCTGCAGGTCGTAGAGGATGGAGACGAGCGGAAGCTGTGGGCGCCGGAGTCGAGTGATGCCGAACGGACAGAACAGCAGCTGGGCTTGGGGGTGCTCTGGCTGGAAGCTTCGGCCAAGCCTGCTTTTCACGCCCGCCAGGCGGCGAGAGCCCAGCCATCGGTTCCCCGCATAGCCCGGCTTCTGGGTCAGGAGTTGCAGATTGGGGAGGCAGAGGGCCTCGAGTTCACCACTCGCCGCGGGGGTACAGCACGCCGTCATCAGGACGGTCGGGTGCCGATGGCACAACTCCACCAGAAGATCCAGCACGAAGGGTTTGGCACCCCCGTTGGCCCCCCCCGGCAGCAGCGGCAACAGATCGATCAGAAGATGGTTTAGCCGATCTGGGCTGGTCTGCGGGGTATCCATTGACGAGGCTGGCGTGGATCGCGTTGGATGGTCAGGCCAGAAGACCGTCGAGAGGAAGACAACCTGAAAGGTACCTCTCCTCTGGTGGCTGGAGGGTCGGCGCCACCTCGAAGACTCTCTTCAGGAATCGGGAGGCAAGGTTTGCAGTGAAGGCTTCCATGAGGGCGTGCCGTGTTCTCGCTGCACTGCGCCGGCGACCATGGAGGAGTTCGAGAATGGCCTGAAGGCACTGCTGGCCATCGTAGCCATCCACGATCAGGTAATCAGCCTTCTCCGCATAGCACAGAATTTCTGGTATCGATGTGGATCCAGAGGTGATAACAGGGCAGCCTTGTGCCAAGGCCTCGACAACTGGATAGCCAAATCCTTCCAGCAGTGAGGGATAAAGCAAGAACTCTGCGCAATGGAGATAGCAGCCCATCCCCAAGCGATCAAAGCGGATCTGCCGTACGCCAAAGTTGAGTCGACTATGAAATAAACGGATCTCTTCCGGGCTCAACTCTTCTCCCGAAGACAGCACAAGGCCAACGGGAAGGGTCTGATGGCAGATGCTGGAGCTTGCCAACGCCTTGTGCAACAGGTCAATGTTCTTGTATCCATGGCGATTGCCCACAAAGGCAATGTAGGGATAGGTCAGCCCATGCTTCTGCCGGAACTGAAGTCGCTCGTGTGAGCTGGGGAGCCGGAACTCGTCCTGTCCGATGATGGGATAAAAGATGTCGTCATACGTGGATCTGATGCGAGGGTAAAACTTTTGTGCATCGTCGGCTGTGGCCTTGGAGATGGCGAATGTGTGAGACAGGGACTCCATGTAGAGCGCCTTTGCTGCCCACATGGCATGGGTTTCGATGATGTTGAGGTGCTCCGGTATGAAGTCATAGGCCATTCCTATGTTGGTGACTCCATAGGCAAGGGTGTAGAAACTGCTGATGAATGCTGTGGCTCCCAAATCTTGGCAGAGAATTCCTAGGTGCCTATAGTCGGAGAGGGCACAACGATAGTCAAAGAAAGAATAAAATAGCTTGTTAATATGTTTGTACTGGGCTTCTCTGAGCGGCCGTGATCGGCCACGGATCAGCAGGTAAACCTGTAGGTCTGGTTCGGGGTGCGTGTCCAAGTGTTCGTCAATCTGCTCCAGGAGTTGCCGCCAATACTTTGCGATTCCTGACCACTCATTGAGTTGGAAAAAAATTCCATCGATGACCAGGATCTTCATGGCTGTTTGATGGCCGACAGGGCTGCAAAAAGCTGCAGATGCTCGGCGTCTTTGCGCCGACAGTGGGCGGCAACAAAGGACTCGGGCAACGCGATATCAATCGCGTCCATGAGCTTGAGATAATGGGGATCGGAGCAGATCTTGTGCTCCCATTCGCCCGCAGTGGCCGGCCTTGTTGAGAGACCGGAAGGGTTGTTGTAATAGAGGCTCAATGGGATAGAGACGACTTCGGCCGGATTCTCATGGCGCTGACTGACGCGGTACCAGAAATCAGCATCACCGGCCGACCGGTAGCTTTTGTTGAACATGCCGCAATCTTCCGGGCGATGGAGTGACTGCCTCCACATGGGGCTGCTATGGGGGAGATTCCTGTAGACGATCGTCCGCTTGTTGATGACAGGAATCTGGGTGCCATTGGCTCGGTTTTCCTCGTAGAGGTCAACGATGCTCTCCTTGGGGGTAAAGAAGTAGAGGTAATCAGTGACAACCAGTTGTCGATTGGGGAATGTCTTGAGGGCGTCGGCCTGCACGTCCAGGCAAAGCGGATGCCGCCGGTCATCAACGTTGAAATTCGTCAAGTAAAGGACTGATTCGCCGGCGGCCTCAATCGCGATGTTCCAGGCTTCGTAAATTCCGCTTCCAAGCGCTGTGATGAAGTGGCTTTGGTGGAAGTGGTCAGTATCCAGCGCTGTACGGATCTTCCGTTCAGCTTCCTCGGACATTCCCGCATTGACAATGACTGGGATCAGTCGCTGTGGATTCTCGAGTTCCTTGAGATTGCTCAAGAAACCGTTTAGGTAGCGTTCTGGATGAAAACAGGAGATAATGATTCCGACCTTGTCTTCGTTGTCGGCGGCTCCGATGCCGGTGTCCATGGAGCCTTGGGTTCGGCTCCGGATGCTCCGAAGACTTTTCTGAAGCTCCCTCGCCTGTCGTGTGGTCGCCTGATAGTGCTGCGCCTGATTCCCATTGGCGGCGGATCCGACCAGCCCTTCCGTCGGCGACTTGCTGATCATCCTGTAGGACAGTCCCTCGAAGACTCCAGCGACAGGCAGGTGGCTGGGGGGCGCCAGGGCCGAACGAGGGCGTCGGGTCACCAGTGCCACCAGGGCGACCAGCCTTTTGGTGGCGTCCTTGATGCCGACCAAGCGATGAACAAGTTGAGCCCGCAGATAATGGAGAACCTGATCCAGGATCGGAGGACGACCTTCGCTGGCGGCAAGGCCTGGCTCCTGGTTGGGGGGATCGTGCCGTTCCAGGAACTGAGCCTCCGTGATCAGGCATACCTTGTAGCCAAGAATCGGGTGACCGATCCTTTGCAGCAGTCGATGGCATGTGCGTGCAATCCTGCGATCACGGCGTGTGGCGTTCCGAACGATGGAACGATGCACCGCCCGGTAGGAAACGGGAAGCAAAGTTCGACCTGGGAGGGCCAGCCCAGGACGCATCGCTTTCACCATTCTGCGCGCCAGCTTTTTCGACCATGCCAGGCTCATCGCTTTGCCCCGTGATCAAGGGTGGCACCCACCATGGCGCAAGGGCGCTGGCCCGGGCGTGTCGGATGCGGGTCGCCACCTCTCAGAAGGATGGGCTGATGAAGCCTCATGGCTTGGGTCCTCCGTGGCGTGACCGGCGACGGACGGCCTGTCAGCCGAGAATCCCTTCGCGCCCCCCGGGTGAGGGAAGCGGCCGTGAGCGCATGTTGCCATGACCCTTGCACGGCCAAGCCCGGCGGCGTCCCTTGAGAGCCATGGCTGTTCATGGCACCCGACCATAGCCGTGGCGTCCACCGGGCCCCTCGACTGCCCTGGGCGGCGGCGTGGGGGATTTGACCAAGGGGCCCCCTGTGGTGCATTCTCATCTCACCAGGCCGACCTGGTGGGGCACGCCGCCCAGCGGTATCCTGCCTCGATTGCGGATGTAGCTCAGTGGTAGAGCATCTCCTTGCCAAGGAGAGGGTCGAGAGTTCGAATCTCTTCATCCGCTTGTCTGTTCCAGCCTCGTCTTCAGCATCAGCCGCTGGCTGTCCACCCGGCTGAAGCCCAGCTTCCCGTAGAAGCCCTCGCCTGTGGTGGTCATCAGGTAGACCCGTTCGGCCGCCGCCACCTCCGGGCAGGCCAGCAGCGTCTCGACGATCCGCCGGCCGACCCCCCGGCCCTGCTGGTCCTCGGCCACCACCACGTCCCAGAGCACGGCGCGGAACACCCCGTCACTGGTGGCACGCCCGAAGCCCACCAGGGTTCCCGCCTGCCAGGCGCTCACCACCACCTGGCTGCCGCTGAGCATCCGCCCCAGCTGGGAGGCACTGCGGCCGGTGGCCCAGAAGCTGTGGCCATCGAGAAGGGCTCCGAGGGCCGCCAGCCGCCAGTGCAGCCGCAGGCACAGCCGGCTGTGGCGGACCAGCCGGATCGGGGCGATCGAGGGGGCCTGGGGCCCGGGGGTGGCACTGCTCAACGGACCGGGATGGGGCGCATCAGCTGCGAATCCTGCTTGGCGGCCGGTGCCGCGGGCCCCTCGGGTGCGGATCCCCGGTGCCAGATGAGCTGAGAACCCTTGCAGCAGCACGATTCTTCGCTCTCGGCCACCATTTTGCGGTGGTAGGGTGAGGGGATACGGACAGGCCCTTTCCATGCTCAAGCTGCTGCTGGGTGATCCCAATGCCCGCAAGCTGAAGCGTTACCAGCCGTTGGTGTCCGACATCAATCTGCTGGAGGAGGAGATCGAGCCCCTCAGCGACGAGGAGCTGCGGGGCCTGACGGCCGAGTTCCGCCAGAAACTGGAGAAGCCCGAGACGGCGGCCCGGCGCAAGGCCCTGCTCGATGAGCTGCTGCCCCAGGCCTTCGCGGTGGTGCGGGAGGCGGGCAAGCGGGTGCTGGGCATGCGCCACTTCGACGTCCAGCTGATCGGCGGCATGGTGCTGCACAACGGCCAGATCGCCGAGATGAAGACCGGCGAGGGCAAGACCCTGGTGGCCACCCTGCCGGCCTACCTCAACGCCCTCACGGGGGCCGGGGTGCACGTGGTCACGGTCAACGACTACCTGGCCCGCCGTGACGCCGAGTGGATGGGCCAGATCCACCGGTTCCTGGGGCTGAGCGTCGGCCTGATCCAGCAGGACATGAGCCCGCCGGAGCGGCGGCGCAACTACGCCTGCGACATCACCTACGCCACCAACTCGGAGCTGGGCTTCGACTACCTGCGCGACAACATGGCGAGTGACATCGCCGAGGTGGTGCAGCGCGATTTCCATTACTGCATCATCGACGAGGTGGATTCGATCCTCGTGGACGAGGCCCGCACCCCCCTGATCATCTCCGGCCAGATCGAGCGGCCCCAGGAGAAGTACATGCAGGCGGCCCGGATCGCCGCGGAGCTGGAGCGCGCCGCCGAAATGGGCAAGGACGGCATCGATCCCGAGGGCGACTACGAGGTCGACGAGAAGCAGCGCAACGTCACCCTCACCGACGAGGGCTACCAGAAGGCCGAGCAGCTGCTCGGGGTCCAGGACCTCTTCAACCCCCAGGACCCCTGGGCCCACTTCATCAACAACGCCCTCAAGGCCAAGGAGCTGTTCGTCAAGGACGTCAACTACATCGTGCGGGGCTCCGATGCGGTGATCGTCGATGAGTTCACCGGCCGGGTGATGCCGGGGCGTCGCTGGAGCGATGGCCTGCACCAGGCGATCGAGGCCAAGGAGTCCCTGCCGATCCAGCCCGAGACCCAGACCCTGGCCAGCATCACCTATCAGAACTTCTTCCTGCTCTACCCCCGCCTCGCCGGCATGACCGGCACCGCCAAGACCGAGGAAGTGGAGTTCGAGAAGACCTACAAGCTGGAAGTGGCGGTGGTGCCCACCAACCGGGTCCGCTCCCGCTCCGACTGGCCCGATCAGGTCTACAAGACGGAAACGGCCAAATGGCAGGCCGTGGCCGCCGAGACCGCCCAGGTGCACAGGAGCGGTCGGCCGGTGCTGGTGGGCACCACCAGCGTCGAGAAGTCCGAGCTGCTCTCCACCCTGCTGCAGGAGCAGGCGATCCCCCACAACCTCCTCAACGCCAAGCCGGAGAACGTGGAGCGGGAGGCGGAGATCGTGGCCCAGGCGGGCCGGGCCGGCGCCGTCACCATCGCCACCAACATGGCCGGCCGGGGCACCGACATCATCCTGGGGGGCAACAGCGACTACATGGCCCGCCTCAAGCTGCGGGAAGTGCTGCTGCCCCGGCTGGTGCGCCCCGAGGAAGGCCATCGCCCGCCGGTGCCCCTGCAGCGCTCCACCGAGGCGCCGGCCGGCTTCGGCGGCGCCGTGGCCCCCAGCTCCCGGCCGGCCAGTGAGGCCCGCGCCATCGGCAACCTCTATCCCTGCAGCCTCTCCGAAGAGACGGAGAAGGCCCTCGCCGGCTTCTCCCGCGACCTGGTGGCGGTGTGGGGAGACCGCACCCTCACGGTGCTCGAACTCGAGGACCGCATCGCCCAGGCCGCCGAGAAGGCCCCCACCGACGATCCCCAGATCCAGCGGCTGCGGGAACTGATCGCCCAGGTGCGCGCCGAGTACGACGTGGTGGTGAAGCAGGAGGAGGCCCAGGTCCGCGCCGCCGGCGGCCTGCACGTGATCGGCACCGAGCGCCACGAGTCTCGCCGGGTCGACAACCAGCTGCGGGGCCGTGCCGGCCGCCAGGGCGACCCCGGCAGCACCCGCTTCTTCCTCTCCCTGGAGGACAACCTGCTGCGCATCTTCGGCGGCGACCGGGTGGCGGGCCTGATGAACGCCTTCCGGGTGGAAGAGGACATGCCGATCGAATCGGGCATGCTCACCCGCTCCCTGGAGGGGGCCCAGAAGAAGGTGGAGACGTACTACTACGACATGCGCAAGCAGGTGTTCGAGTACGACGAGGTGATGAACAACCAGCGCAAGGCGGTGTACACCGAGCGGCGCCGGGTGCTGGAGGGACGGGAGCTCAAGCAGCAGGTGATCGGCTACGGCGAGCGCACCATCGACGACATCGTCGAGGCCTACGTGAACCCGGATCTGCCGCCCGAGGAATGGGATCTCACCCGCCTGGTGGAGAAGGTCAAGGAGTTCATCTACCTGCTGGCCGATCTCTCCCCGGATCAGGTGAGCGGCCTGTCGATGGAGGAGCTCAAGGCCTTCCTGCAGGAGCAGATGCGCAATGCCTACGACATCAAGGAGGGACAGATCGAGCAGATGCGGCCGGGCCTGATGCGGGAGGCGGAGCGCTTCTTCATCCTGCAGCAGATCGACACCCTCTGGCGTGAGCACCTGCAGGCCATGGAGGCCCTGCGGGAATCGGTGGGGCTGCGGGGCTACGGCCAGAAGGACCCCCTGATCGAATACAAGAACGAGGGTTACGACATGTTCCTGGAGATGATGACCCAGATGCGGCGCAACGTGATCTATTCGATGTTCATGTTCCAGCCCCAGGTGCCACAGGAAGTGGCAGTCTGAATGCTTCAGGCGGTGATGGACGGCCCCTGATCCGGTGGGCGTTCGATCGGCAGCTGATCGTCAGTCCGTCAGCAACTTGTCCAATTGCTGTTTAAGCTTCGATTTCCAGGTTGGTGGTTGTTCGATCGGGGAGCCGTTTGCTTTCACAGCGTTGTGAGGCTCCCGCTCACCAGTCACTTGGCCATCCTGGTTTTGCCTGGAAGCGCTCTCACTTATCTCTCTCGCTTCATACTCTTCAACCAATTCCTTGAGCTCTGCCACCTGGTTGATGGCCAGTTGGAGGGATTGCTGGGATTGCTCTCTGAGGTTGTGGATCTCCTTTTGGCATTGCTCATTCAAGACCCAGTTCGCTGTCAGCAACCGGGCCCGTAGCTGAGCTGTGCTTTCTAGGGGATCCTTGTCTGAAGGTTGAGCCATCTGATCGGCGAAGGAGATGGAAAGGAGATCTCGGGGTGAGCGATTGGCTTCGAGGCTCGCAGCCATGTTAGCTGGGGGCTTCACCAGATCCAGTACTTCATTGGAAACGAAAAAGTCGTCCCATTCAAGACCGAAACATGCATAGCCGTTGCGGTGCAGAAACTCTCTGATGTCGTAACGCGTGGGACCGAAATTATGTTCAACTGAGAGCATCATCGGCCTGTGCTGGCTGAAAGGCCAGGCTTTGATGATTTCGTATTCACCGCCCTCAATGTCCAATGAGAGGTATTCGAAATCTGCAGGTACATCGTACTCTCGGCAGAGACTTTCTACGCTGATGGACTGAACTTCATGGGTAAGGTCCAGAGCCTTACAGGCAGCGAGGAACTCTGCGTGCGAGTCTGCCTGGGAGGACTCTATGCAGGATCCGTAGACATTTCCGGTAATCAAGGTCAGAGATTGATTGTCATTGTGTGGGGTGATCGCGCGTTCAACGATGCGCGAGCGCCGCGAGTGTCGCATGTCTTGGCAGAACCCAGGCGATGGCTCAACCAGTAGCCCCCTCCAGTCAAAGAAGTGCTCCAGGGAGTAGGTATTGCTGATGATGGTGCCGTTCCCGCACCCCAGTTCAATAAAGAAACCGCCCTTCCGAAAGTCCAGCAGTCCAGCCACCAGTTTGTCTTGTCCCAGCTGGGAGACCCATAGGGCTTCCCGCAGAGCCACTGGCCGCTCCTCCGCATAGCATCGCAGCATGTGATCGGGATCTGCATTACCCAACACAGTGGAGATCATTCCTTCCAGTCCTCTGCTCGAATAGAGGACGTACTGATTGACGGCTTCGATAAAGCCTGTGGCATTCTGAACTGAGCTCTTCAGACTCTTTGAATCCATCGGAAAATTCTTCTGAGTTGTGGTGTGAGAGGATTCCTGGCCTCTTGAGATCTGTCCTGCTTTTGATTCTACATGGCCCTCGTCGGGGGCTTGGAGCACCTCATCGCTGCGATTCTGGCAAGCAATGAGGCCACGCAAGGCTGGGGTGCTTGATGGGATGGCACCGACGTCGGAAGAAGGCACTCCTTGGCGGTAGGATCTATTCAGCGGTGACTTGGATGATGGCGCCTTCAGCATGGATTTCCAACTTGAGCGGTGCGGTCATTCACGTTGGCGCTCACTTTGCTGAGGAGGCTTCCGCTTACCACGATCTGCGGCTTTCTGTCCTTTGGATTGAGGCCTGTCCAGCTTTCGCCCGACAGCTGGCCCATGCCATTGATGCCTATGAGCAGCAGGACTTCCGCATTGCGGCCCTTTCTGACCGATACGGTGATGTGCGTCGGTTCTATCTGAGCAGCAATTCTGATGGTGCTTCCAGCAGCTTGAAGGATTTTGGCCCTGACGCCAACAGGATCTGGCCTACGCTCGGACTCCATCATGTGTCTGATCTTCCGGTGGTCACAACGACACTCGACCATCTGATGAGTGCCGAAGCTGCCTGGGTAGCAGAGAATCAACCGACGACTTTGATTCTTGATGTCCAAGGATCTGAACTAGAAGTCCTGCAGGGAGCTACTGGTTCCCTCTGGCGATTTGACACCATCATCATCGAGGTATCCAGTGTCAATGTCTATCAAGATGCCACCTCCGAGCAGCCTGTTCACAACATCCTTACGGCCATCGGTTTTGAGCGGAAGGACTATTCTGCCCATGTGGAGGGTCATGGCGATGCGCTCTATGTACGCGCCTCAGCCACGGCTCATGATTTCGATTTTGAGCGCGACGCCTATCTTGAGATCAATGAGGCCCGCTGGAAGCATGTTGCTGGACATGCCTTGATCCAATCTGATCACAGCGTCCTTGAGTTGGGCTCTGGACCGGGCTGGTTCACCCAGAAGCTCCTGGAGACAGGCTGTCTGGTGACCAGTGTCGACGGGCGACCCGAGAATATTCGGGCTATCAATCAGACTCTTTCGAGCGAGGAGCGGCGCCGCTGGATTGGCTATACTTATGATGCCAATCAGATGATATCCCCCGCCGGCCTGCACTACGACTGCGTTTTTGCCTATGGTGTGCTTTACCATCTTTCTGCACCGGAACGCTTTCTCCGCATGCTTCGGTCTGTAGAACCGTCTTTGGTGATTCTGGAGACTTGCGTCACGCCAGATCCATTGACAGATGCGGATGCGGTGAATTTGGTGCCAGAGCCGGCGTCGGTTGGTTCCCAATCAACAACCGGAGTGGGGTGCAGGCCAAGCCGTCTGCTGATCTGGAATCAGTTGCAGGCCCTGTTTCCCCATGTTTACAGTTTTCACACGACTGTGGAGCATCCGCAGTTCCCCGATGACTGGACGCTGCCAAGACAGGAAGATTATTCCGAGTTCACGCGGATGTTGTTCGTCGGCAGCGCTGAACCTTTCTCTGATCCAGCGCTCGTGCCTCACTTGGTCTTGAAGCATGAAAAAATGCGGGTGTGATCAGGTAGGCGTCATTTCAATCGAGAGCATCGGTATCCCGACGAGTCCGAAGGATTTCGCTCCCTCAGATTGAAAGCAGACTGCCTTGGGGCTGAGTTGCAGACAGCGCCAGTCCAGCTGGACTCCTTCGGCCACTGCCACTTCAACGGTGTATTCGCCATGGGTGAGATGAGGCCAGTAGAAGCGAAACTGGCATTCGCAGACTTGTCCTTGTGACAGGCTTATGGACCCTGGCGGATGGCTGATGCAGGTGTTGTCGCCAAATAGATTCTGGCCCATGGCATTCCTGATGGTGAAGGCAAAAATCGGAGCATCCACAGCTTTCAAGCAGCGGGCTTTGATCATGAGCGACACCTTCTCCCCAGCCGTGAGCAAGCGGGTTGACTTTTCATCAACAAGAAAGTCCACTTCCAGAAGTTCAGCTTCGCCTGTGCCGTAGGCCTCACTGGCATCAAAGATAAGTTCTGGAAAGTGCGCCCGCGAAGCCAGATTGGAGTCGTCAAGGATAGCTTTCCGAAAGTCCGGCTTCTGTTCGGATGTTGTTGCCTGACTCTGGGCTGATATCAGATTCTGGGATTTTGATGGCAGTGGCTTCACATCTTTCTGGTTCGAAACTTGCTCGGAACCAGTCTGTATGCCACTCATCTCAGAATAGAGGTCCTTCAGATAGATGAGAATCACGTCGCGGGGAGTGCCTTGTGCCGCGATGCGACCATCACGAAGCATCAGGCTTTTGTTGCATATTGACGTGACAGCTGACGTGTCATGACTGACAAAAAGAAGGCTGTTGTCTTCGGCAAACCTTTTGATGAAGCGCATGCACTTCTGGGTGAAGAAGATGTCTCCTACACTGAGTGCTTCGTCAATGATGAGGATGTCGGCATTGATGTGGGCAATCACGGCAAAGGCGAGTCTTACCTGCATGCCGCTGGAGTAAGTCTTGACAGGCTGGTGAACGAAATCGCCGATATCGGCAAAGGCCAGGATGTCATCAAGGCGCGATTCGACATCCTGCCTGGATAGGCCGTAAAAGGACCCGTTCAGGTAGACGTTTTCCAGGCCTGTAAATTCTGGGTTGAAGCCACTTCCCAGTTCCAGGAGAGCTGCAATTCTTCCATTGGTTGTGATACTGCCTGAGGTTGGTGTCAGGGTTCCACAGATGAGCTGAAGTAGGGTGCTCTTGCCGCTTCCATTGCGTCCAATGACGCCTAGGGTTTCACCGCGGAGCACCTCAAAGCTGACGTCTTGCAGGGCCCAGAACTCGCGGAAATACTGACGGCGTTGTTTCCAGAAAGCTTGCTTCAGTCTGTCTTTAGGATGATCAAAAATGCGATAGCACTTGCTCAGTTCTTGAACGCTGATGGTGACTAAAGACATATCACATTACGTCGGCGAAGCCCCGTTTGGCCTTCAGGAAGCAGCGAAAGCTGAATTCGCACAGGAACAACCCAGCAATGGTTCCCACCAGGGCATAGACGCCGGAGAGAAGCCGCCCCTCAATGGCCACCATTCTTGTCTGTTCAATGACGATTGCCAATGGGTTAAGTTGCAGCAACGGTTGCCATTGAGGGGGCAGGGCGGAGAGAGGAAAAAAGATGGGGCTTAGAAACATCAGCATGCTCATGGCAACTCCCGTCACCTGTCCGATGTCCCGAATGAAGACTCCCAGGGCTGATAGAGCCCATGTCACAGCCAGTAACCCAAGCACAAGTGGTAACCATGCCAGGGGGACCAGGAGGATCGTCGGCTCAAGGGAACGGTAGGCGACGAGCTGAAAGAGGATCAGAACAAGAAGGCTGACAAGGCCGTGCAGGCCCGCACTGAAGACGGTGACAGCCCCCATGACCTCCAACGGGAAGACAACCTTCTTGACATAGTTTGGGTTGCTGAGGATCAGTTGTGGAGCTTTGTTGATGCATTCCGCAGCCAGGTTGAAGACGATGAGGCCGGCGAACAATTGAATCGAGTACCCCATTGTGTCGCCGCTCTCGGCTCCAGTCCCCCACCTGGCTTTGAAGACATGGGCAAAGACAAAGGTATAGATCGCCAGCATCGCCAAAGGATGCAGGAAGCTCCAGCCTACGCCAAGAAGTGAACCACGATACCGCCCCAGCACCTCCCTCTCTGTGAGGCGCCAGCACAGCTCACGCTGCCTCCACAGGGCTCCCGGAAATTTCAGTCTCATGGTGTCGAACCTACGTCGGCGTCATCGCCCACGCCGAGGAACTCCAGGATTTCCCGATCCTTGAGGTTCTGGGACTGGCCGACGCAGGGCTCCTTCAGGGGGCTGCCGGCTGCTACCTCCTGCAGGCAGGCCTGCAGCCGGTTGACGTCGTTCTCCAAGCTGTCGATCCGCTCCATCAGGTTGCGGATCACGGCCGCCTCCGCATCCGGCAGGGCGGAGTGGGCCAGGGGATCGATCCGGGCCCCCGACTGATGGATCACCCGGCCGGGGATACCCACCACGGTGCTGTCGGCCCCCACGTTGCGCAGCAGCACCGATCCGGCGCCGATGCGGGTGTTGGTGCCCACGGTGATCGCCCCGAGTACCTTGGCCCCCGCCCCCACCACCACGTTGTCCATCAGGGTGGGGTGGCGCTTGCCGTGCTCCTTGCCGGTGCCGCCGAGGGTCACCCCCTGGTAGAGGAGGCAGTTGTCGCCGATGACGCTGGTCTCGCCGATGACCACCCCCATGCCGTGGTCGATGAACACGCCGCGGCCGATCCGGGCCCCCGGGTGGATCTCCACACCGGTGAGCAGCCGGCCCAGCTGGCTCAGCAGCCGGGGGATCAGGGGCAGGCCCATGCGCCAGAGGCGGTGGCTGACGCGGTGCAACTCCAGGGCGTGGAACCCCGGGTAGCAGAGCAGGATCTCCAGGGTGCCCCTGGCGGCCGGGTCCCTCTGCCGGATGATGGCCAGGTCGGCCCGGAGTGCATCGAGCATGGTGGATTCCTTCAGGTGCTCGGTTCGGGAGATCGCACGTCGGTGCAGGTGAAGTCATCCCCCTTGTAGAGCAGCGGCATGTTCAGGGCCCTGGCCAGTCCGTAGCTGAAGCAGTCCCCCAGATTCAGGCCCGCCCGGTGGCGCCCCTTGCCGAACTCGCGCCAGCCCCTGAGCGCCCACATCAGATGGTTCTGATCAAAAGGAATGACCTGAACCTCCAGGGCCTGGCAGAGGGCTTCAACAGCCTCGCTGGAGGCGCCGAAACGGCTTCCCTCGGCCACCAGGGAGGCTTCCAGCTTCGTTGCCGACGACATCAGCAGCATCGGCGCCTCCGCCATCCGCACGGACAGTGCCTCGGCCTCCTCTTCCTTGAGCAGCACCGCCAGAAAAGCTGAGGTGTCGATGACGATGGGGGATGGGGGCATTCAGATCGGCAGGCCACGGTCGTCGTAGAGGCTGTCCTGCAAGTCGCTGGAGGAACGCGGATCCTTGATCGGCAGCTCAGAGAAGCGCGCCTGGATCTGGCGGATGGCCTCCAGTCTGGTGGAGCGAATGTCCTCGGGACCAGGCGCTGTGGTTCTGGTGAGTTCCGCCCCCAGGGCCTGACGCACGGCCTCCGTCACGCTGGTGCCCCGGCGCGCCGCAAGCTCCCTGGCCATGGCATGAACCTGGGGGTCCTTGATGTTCATCCCCATGGACGCACATGGTAGAAACCATCTATAGTCTACCCAGGATCTGCCCTCCCCTGACCGGCACCTGGCCTGCGGGTTCAGGCCGCCAGGAGGCCGATCTCCTTGCGCAGTTGGTCAATGGTGGCGCTGCCAAGGTAGCTCTGAGCACAGTGCACCATGGGCAGGCGCATCAGCTGGGCGCGGTTCTGGCGCAGGGTCTGCTCCACCAGGGGCAGGCTGGGTTTGTCGCAGATCACGTGGCTGGAGGCCCGCAGCAGGGCCAGCAGGCGGCTGCTGGTGTCGGGATTGGCCGTCATCACCAGCAGTTCGTTACCCCGCATGCTGTGCAGGATCACCTCGGCGGCCCGCAGGATGCCGGGGCTGATGCTCACCAGGCCCACGCAGCTGCCGGGGCGCAGCTCCTTGAGCATGCCCAGCTCGTGGCCGAAGTCGTTGAGATCCACCGGCACCGCCCGCACGCCGTGCACCTTGGCGATCTGCTCCACCTCCTGCAGGAAGTAGCGGCTGGTGACCACCGTGCCCTTGCTGGAGGTCTCCAGCACCGACTCGAGCTCCTCGATCGGCACCACCTCGACGGGCACCTCCAGGCTGGGCTTGAGTTCCTCGGCGATCAGGATCGAGGCGCCGATGTCCTCCCTTGAGGTGCTGACCAGCACCCGGGCGCCGCAGCGCAGCCGCCAGTCGATCTCGCGGGTGAGCAGCTCCCGTGCCTGCTGCAGGGTGCAGCCGGCGTTGAGCAGGCCGTCGACGCTCTGGCGCACCTCCCGGTCGATGTCCGGCAGGGCCTTGCTGCGCAGGCCCGGCGGCGGCTTGATCTCGCGCGGGTTCTGCTGGTCGCGCACATAGATCCCCGAGCCGGCCATGGCCTCCACCACGCCGTCGGTCTCGAGCTGGCGGTAGACCTTGCTGATCGTGTTGCGGTGCAGGCCGGTCTGCATGGCCAGCTGGCGGGTGCTCGGCAGCCGGTGGCCCGGTGGGTAGTGCCGGGCGGCGATGGCGAAACAGATCTGGTTGTACAGCTGGGTCGACGCCGGGATGTCGCTCTCCTGCTGAATGTGGAATCGCACGCCGGAGGGGCCAGGTGGGTCTGGCGGCCACCCTAAGGAGCTTTGGGCCCCGTGACAATTCCCCCGTTGGCATACGACCATGTGCCGGTTGCCCTGTGCCGGTTTGTCCCCCTCCGCCTGCGTCGCCTCCTGGCAGACCCTTGACCCCCGGCGGCCGGAGCAGGTGCCGCTGCGCTGCTGGTGGGCCCGCCCCGCCGACGGGCCGCCCCGGGCCGGCGTGCTGGTGCTGCCGGAGGTGTTCGGCCTCAACGGCTGGATCCGGGGCGTGGCGGAGCGGCTGGCGGCGGCGGGCTACGGGGCACTGGCGGTGCCCCTGTTCGCCCGCACGGCCCCCGATCTGGAGCTGGGCTACGGATCCGATGACCTGGCCCTCGGGCGCAGCCACAAGGAGCGCACCCGCACCGACCAGCTGCTGAGTGATGTGGGCCTCGCCGCCGACTGGCTGCGGAGCCAGCTGTCCCCCGGGGCTGCGGCCCCAGGCCTGGGGTGCGTGGGCTTCTGCTTCGGCGGCCACGTCGCCCTGCTGGCGGCCAGCCTGCCGGCGGTGGCCGCCACGGTGGATTTCTACGGGGCCGGCGTGGCCTCGGGCCGCCCAGGCGGCGGGCCCCCCAGCCTGGAGCTGGTGCCGACGATCGGCGGCACCCTGCTGTGCATCTGCGGCCGGGAGGATCCCCTGATCCTGGCCGCGGACGTGGCGGCGATCGCAACGGCCCTGGCCGCCGCCAATGCCGCCCGCGCCGCGGCCGTGACGGCTCGGCGGCCGCACCGGCTGGAGGTGCTGGAGGGGGGGCACGGTTTCATGTGCGCCGCCCGCTCCGACCACCACCCGGCTTCGGCGGCGGCGGGCTGGTCCCTGCTGCTGGACACCTTCGCGCAGCAGCTGGGGCCGGAAAGGCTCCAGGCGGAAGGCTGAATCGGCCCTGGCCAGGAGCCCGGGGGATCTCGGCCCGAGGGCGGCTCAGCCGGCGCGCGTCAGCCGGCCGCGGCGGCCGCCGTCTTGCCGGCCGCCTGCTTGCGCGGGCTCAGGAACATGATCATGTTGCGGCCTTCCCGCTTGGGGGGCTGCTGGATCTCGGCGTTCTCCTCGAGGTCCTTGGCCATGCGGTAGAGCAGCTGCTCGGCCAGCGCCGTGTGCTGGATCTCGCGGCCCCGGAAGATCACCGTGCATTTCACCTTGTCGCCGGACTTGAGGAAGCGCACCGCCTGACCGATGCGCACCTGATAGTCGTGCGAATCGATCTTGTAGCGCATCTTCACTTCCTTGACTTCGGTCTGGTGCGACTTCTTCTTGGCCTCCTTGGCCTTCTTCTCCTGCTCGAACTTGTATTTGCCGTAATCCATGATCCGGCAGACCGGCGGATCGGCCTTCTCGCTCACCAGGACCAGATCCAGCTCCCGGTCGCGGGCGACCTCGAGGGCCGCCTCTCGGGTGATGACTCCCAGTTGACTGCCGTCCGCATCCACCACACGAAGGTTGGGGTAGCTGATGCGGTCGTTGATGTTGGGCAGCTCCCGCACGGGAGCACGGCGATCAAAACGGGGACGGGGAGGCATTCACAGGGGCGGTTAGGCCTTCACCTTAAACCGCCCGCGGTCGCCCCCAGAGCACGCTGGAGCACATCCGCCTCCGAGGCCGGGCCCGCGACGCCATCCGTCAGCCAGAGGGGATGGTGCTGGCGCCGGAACCAGGTGCGCTGCCGCTTGGCGTACTGCCGGGTGCGCCGCTCCGTCAGGGCGATGGCGGCCTCCGGCTCCAGTTCCCCCCGCAGCAGCCGGGCGGCTTCGCCGTAGCCGATCGTCTCCAGCAGGGGACAGTCGGCCCCGAAGCGCTCCACCAGCTGCGCGGTCTCCTCCACCAGGCCGCCGGCGTAGAGGGCGGCGGTGCGGCGGTGGATGCGCTGGGGCAGATCGGCCGGATCCAGGCCCAGCTCCAGCACCCGCCAGGGGGGAGGGGACTGGCCCTGCTGGGCCGACAGGGGCCGGCCGGTGGCATAGAGCACCTCCAGGGCCCGGCTGGTGCGCACCGCATCCGCCGCGGCAATCCGGCCGGCCGCCGCCGGATCCGCCTGGCGCAGCACCTGGTGGCAGAACGGCTGGCCCAGGGCGGCGAACTGGGCCCTCAGGGCGGGCTGGGGCGGCACCGCCGGCGGCCGCAGGCCGGCCAGCAGGGCCTTGAGGTACAGCCCGCTGCCCCCCACCAGCAGGGCCACGCCGCGGCGGCGATGCTCCGCTTCGATGGCGGCGCTGGCCAGGGCCGTGAATTCCTGCAGGGTCAGGGGCCGGTCGGGGTCGCTCAGATCCAGCAGCTCGTGGCGCACCCGGGCCCGCTGCTCGGCGCTGGGCTTGGCCGTGCCCACGTCCATGTGGCGGTACATCTGGCGGGAATCCACCGAAAGCACGGCCAGGTCGAGGGCTTCGGCCAGCTCGATCGCCAGGGCGGTCTTGCCGCTGGCCGTCGGGCCCAGCAGGGCGATCACCAGGGGCGCCACGGGTGGCCTGGGCGGGGGGATCGGGCCATCCTGCCGGAGGCGGGCCCGGAGGGCGGTTGCACCCCCGGCCCGAATCGGTGCTCAGAGGCGCCTCTGGGGCCCTCCGGGACGGCGGTGGTAGATTGACCTTTGCGCAGCGACCTTCAAGAGCCGCTACGCCCCATTGCCGCCCCATCGCCCCTGGGATCCGCCGTCCTTGTCAGCCCCCTGGGGAGCCCTTTTTCTGAATGAGCGACGCCATCAAAGTCGAAGCGGCCTACGGCGCCGAGCAGATTCAGGTGCTGGAAGGCCTGGAGCCGGTGCGCAAACGGCCCGGCATGTACATCGGCACCACCGGGCCCCGGGGTCTTCACCATCTCGTCTATGAGGTCGTCGACAACTCGGTCGACGAGGCCCTGGCGGGCCACTGCGACGAGATCCTGGTGACCCTGCACGGGGATGGCTCCGCCAGCGTCACCGACAACGGCCGCGGTATCCCCACCGACATCCATCCCCGCACCGGCCGCAGTGCCCTGGAGACGGTGCTGACCGTGCTCCACGCCGGCGGCAAGTTCGGCAGCGGCGGTTACAAGGTCTCCGGCGGTCTGCACGGCGTCGGCATCTCGGTGGTCAACGCCCTCAGCGAGTGGGTGGAGGTGACCGTCCACCGCCAGGGCCAGGTCCACCGCCAGCGGTTCGAGCGGGGCCTGCCGATCGGCACCCTCGCCTCCGAGGACGCCCCCGATGCCCACACCGGCACGTCGGTGCGCTTCCGGCCCGACATCGAGATCTTCAGCGGCGGGATCGAGTTCGACTACCACACCCTCTCGGCCCGGCTGCGGGAGCTGGCCTACCTCAACGGCGGCGTCCGCATCGTCTTCCGCGACGAACGCTTCGCCGCCGCCGGCGCCGATGGGGAGGCCCACGAGGAGATCTACCACTACGAAGGCGGCATCAAGGAGTACGTCGCCTACATGAATGCGGAGAAGGATCCGCTGCATCCCGAGATCATCTATGTCAACGCCACCAAGGACGGTGTCCAGGTGGAGGCGGCGCTGCAGTGGTGCGTCGACGCCTATTCCGACAGCATCCTGGGCTTCGCCAACAACATCCGCACCGTCGACGGCGGCACCCACATCGAGGGCCTCAAGACGGTGCTCACCCGCACCCTCAACACCTTCGCCAAGAAGCGGGGCAAGCGCAAGGACGCCGACGCCAACCTGGCCGGGGAGAACATCCGCGAAGGCCTCACGGCCGTGCTTTCGGTGAAGGTGCCGGACCCGGAGTTCGAGGGCCAGACCAAGACCAAGCTGGGCAACACCGAGGTGCGCGGCATCGTCGACACCACGGTGGGCGAGGCCCTCGGCGAATACCTGGAATTCAATCCCCAGGTGATCGACCTGATCCTCGAGAAGGCCATCCAGGCCTTCAACGCCGCCGAGGCCGCCCGCCGCGCCCGGGAACTGGTCCGGCGCAAGTCGGTGCTGGAGAGCTCCACCCTGCCCGGCAAGCTGGCCGACTGCAGCTCCCGCGACCCCAGTGAATCGGAGATCTACATCGTGGAGGGGGATTCGGCCGGTGGCTCTGCCAAACAGGGCCGCGACCGCCGCTTCCAGGCCATCCTGCCCCTGCGCGGCAAGATCCTCAACATCGAGAAGACCGACGACGCCAAGATCTACAAGAACACCGAGATCCAGGCCCTGATCACGGCTTTGGGGCTGGGCATCAAGGGGGAGGACTTCGAGGAGAAGAACCTCCGCTACCACCGCATTGTCATCATGACGGACGCGGACGTCGACGGCGCCCACATCCGCACCCTGCTGCTCACCTTCTTCTACCGCTACCAGAAGGCGCTGGTGGAAGGGGGCTACATCTACATCGCCTGCCCGCCCCTCTACAAGGTGGAGCGCGGCAAGAATCACAACTACTGCTACAACGAAAACGAGCTCAAGAAGGTGCTCGAAGGCTTCGGTGAGAAGGCCAACTACAACATCCAGCGCTTCAAGGGCCTTGGCGAGATGATGCCCAAGCAGCTCTGGGAAACCACCATGGACCCCGAGACCCGCATGATGAAGCGGGTCGAGATCGAGGATGCCCTCGAGGCCGACCGCATCTTCACGATCCTGATGGGCGACAAGGTCGCCCCCCGCAGGGAGTTCATCGAAACCCACAGCGCCGAGCTGGATTTCGCCCAGCTCGACATCTGATGCGGCCCCGTCCTGTGATGGCAGTGCCGGCCTGGCGCTGGGCCGCCCTGCTCGGGTTCGCCCTGATGGCCCCCGCCGCCCTGCCCGCCGGTGGCGGCGAGCGGCGCCTGCCGGAGGTGCGGCGGCGCGAGCGCCAGGCCGAGCCTCTGATCAGCAGCGGCAGCCTCGGGCTCCACTGCGCCCCCCGTTGCCAGGCCCCGGTGCTGGTGCGCCTCGAAACCGGCGCCCCGCTGCGGGTGCTGCGGGAATGGCTGGAGCCCGGCGGCCGCCGCTGGCTGCGGGTGGAGGCCTCCACCGCGGACGGCCGGGCCAGCCGGGGCTGGCTGCCCGGCTGATCCCGGTTCGACCGGGCCAGCTCCCGCCGGCTCAGGCCGCCAGGGCCTTCTCGATCGCGGCGGTCAGCTCGGCCCCGTCCGGCTCCACGGCGCTCTTGAAGCGGGCCACCACGGTGCCGTCCTTGCCGATCAGGAACTTCTCGAAGTTCCAGGCCACGTCGCCCGCCGGCTCCGCCTGGGTGAGGGTGTCGTAGGGGGCCGTCTTGGAGCCGGTGGCGTGCACCTTGTCGAACAGCTCGAAGCCGACGCCGAAGGTGGTGGAGCAGAACTGCTGGATCTCCTCCAGGGTGCCCGGCTCCTGGGCGCCGAAGTCGTTGCAGGGGAAGCCGAGCACGGCGAAGCCCCGGGGGCCGAAGCGGTCCTGGAGGGCCTGCAGGCCGGCGTACTGACGGGTGAAGCCGCAGCGGCTGGCCACGTTGACGATCAGCAGCACCTGGCCGGCCCACTCGCCGAGCCGGCGCTCCTGGCCGGCGGCGGTGCGCACCACCACGTCGCTCACGTTCACGGCCATGGGTTCCTGGGAAGGGGAGAACGCCGCGGACCCTAGCGGCCCAGCCCATACACTCGTACCCACCGGCATCCGAGGAGCGATGGCTGAGGCCTCCGCCGTCGCCGAGGTGGTGGCCCGCCAGCTGGAGGGGCTGCTGCAGGCAGGGAACTACGACGGCGCCAAGCTGCTGCTGCAACCCGTGCAGCCGGTGGATTCCGCCGAGGCGATCGGCACCCTGCCGCGCACGCTCCAGGCCCTCGCCTTCCGGCTGCTGCCCAAGAACGAGGCCATCGAGGTCTACGAGTACCTCGATGGCTCGGTGCAGCAGAGCCTGCTGGAGCGGCTGCGCTCCGGCGAGGTGCTGGAGCTGGTGGAGGAGATGTCCCCGGACGACCGGGTGCGGCTCTTCGACGAACTGCCGGCCAAGGTGGTCCGGCGGCTGCTGGCGGAGCTGAGCCCGGCGGAGCGGCGGGTCACCGCCCAGATGCTCGGCTACGAGGCCGAGACCGCCGGTCGCCTGATGACCACCGAGTTCATCGACCTCAAGGAATTCCACAGCGCCCAGCAGGCCCTCGACATCGTGCGTCGCCGGGCCCGGGACACCGAGACCATCTACAGCCTCTACGTGACCGATGCCTCCCGGCATCTCAGCGGCATGCTGTCGCTGCGGGATCTGGTGACGGCCGACCCGGAGGACCGCCTCGGCGATGTGATGACCCGGGAGGTGATGAGCGTCAGCACCGACACCGACCAGGAGGAGGTGGCGCGGGTGATCCAGCGCTACGACTTCCTGGCCGTGCCGGTGGTGGACCGGGAGCAGCGGCTGGTGGGGATCGTCACCGTCGACGACGTCATCGACGTCATCCAGCAGGAGGCCACCCGCGACCTGTATGCGGCCGGCGCCGTGCAGGCGGGTGACGAGGACGACTATTTCCGCAGCAACCTGTTCACCGTGGCGCGACGCCGGGTGGTGTGGCTGCTGGTGCTGCTGGTGGCCAACACCGGCACCTCGGCGGTGATCGCCTCCGAGCAGCATGTGCTGAAACAGGTTGTGCTGCTGGCGGCCTTCATTCCGCTGCTGATCGGCACCGGGGGCAACGTGGGTGCCCAGAGCTCCACCGTGGTCATCCGGGGTCTGAGCACCCAGCGGCTTCAGTCACTCGGTCCGTGGCGCACGATCGGCCGGGAACTGGTGGCCGGGGCGCTGCTGGGTGGTCTGCTGGCGGTGGTGGTGGTGCCCTGGGCCTGGACCATGGGGGGCAGTGCGCTGGTGGCCGCCTCGGCTGGCATCAGCCTGGTGGCCATCACCACCCTGGCCGCCACCGCCGGTGCGGCCCTGCCCCTGCTGTTCGACCGCCTCGGCCTGGATCCGGCCCTGATGTCGGCCCCCTTCATCACCACGGCCACCGACGTGGCGGGCGTGTTCATCTACCTCAGGACCGCCCAGCTGCTGCTGCCCCGGCTCGGCGGCGGCTGATCCGGGCCTGCGCTGGGGGGCCGCGACGCCCCATGGGCCCCATCGGGAACGGGCTTCTGGGCCCCTGCCGTTTCTGAGAGGAGTTCACACTTCGTGATGTTACGCTTTACAGACAGTTATGGATCGGATCCATGGTCGTCGCCCTCGCCTTCGCCCAGCCCTCGACGTCCGACACGGTCCAGATGGCCGAGGCGCTCCAGGTGTCCGACACGGTCCAGACCGTGGTCCGCGCCTCGCCCGGCCGCTCCATGCCGCCGGTGGACGGCGATCTGGTCCGTTCCTACCTGCGGGACATCGGCCGCGTGCCGCTGCTCAGCCATGAGCAGGAGATCACCCTGGGCCGCCAGGTCCAGGAGCTGATGGCCCTCGAGGAGCTGCGCGAGGAGCTGAAGATGCGCGCCGGCGGCTCCGACCCCAGTCAGCAGGAACTGGCGGCGGCGGCGGGCCTGCGGCCGGAGGTGCTGCGCAAGCGCCTGCACGCCGGCCGCCGCGCCAAGGAGCGGATGGTGGCCGCCAACCTGCGCCTGGTGGTGAGCGTCGCCAAGAAGTACACCAAGCGGAACATGGAGCTGCTCGACCTGATCCAGGAGGGCACCATCGGCCTGGTGCGGGGCGTCGAGAAGTTCGATCCCACCCGCGGCTACAAGTTCTCCACCTACGCCTACTGGTGGATCCGCCAGGGCATCACCCGGGCGATCGCCGAGAAGAGCCGCACCATCCGGCTGCCGATCCACATCACCGAAACCCTCAACAAGCTCAAGAAGGGCCAGCGGGAGCTCAGCCAGGAGCTGGGCCGCACCCCCACCCTGAGCGAACTGGCCGTGGCGGTGGAACTGCCCGAGCAGGAGGTCAAGGACCTGCTCTGCCGCGCCCGCCAGCCGGTGAGCCTGGAGACGAAGGTGGGCGACGGCGAGGACACCGAACTGCTGGATCTGCTGGCCGGCGACGACCTGCTGCCCGCCGACCTGGTGGACGGCGAATGCCTCAAGGGGGACCTGCGGGCGCTGCTGGAGCAGCTGCCGGAACTGCAGGGCCGGGTGCTGAAGATGCGCTATGGCATCGACGGCGAGGAGCCGATGAGCCTCACCGGGATCGGCCGCATCCTGGGCATCAGCCGCGACCGGGTGCGCAACCTGGAGCGCGACGGGCTGGCGGGTCTGCGCCGCCTCAGCGATGCCGTCGAGGCCTACGTGGCCATCTGAGGCCCTCCCGGCGCACCGTTTGCGAGGCTTGGAACCGCCCGCACCTCCCCCTCCCATGGCCGGCATGCCCCCCGCAGCCTCGGAGGACCCGACGATGGAGGTGATCAGCCTCTTCCCCCGCTACCTGCTCCAGGGCCAGCTGGGTCCGACCCAGCTGGCCGACCTGCAGGCCATGGCCCGGGCGGTGCTGGCGGCCCCCGAGCGGAGTCCCGATGCCTCGGTGAAGCTGGCCGGCCAGCTCACCCAGCAGCGGGAGCTCGGCCCCGACCACCCCGCCGCCGCCGAACTCTGCCGCTCGGTGATCCTGCCGGCCTGCGAGCGCTGGATCCGCCACGTGATCGACCAGCAGCCTCCCCAGGGGCGGGGCCCCTGGACGCCGGGCCGCTACGGCCTGCAGATGATCGACCTGTGGCTCAACGCCCAGCGCGCCGGCGACTACAACCCCACCCACACCCACGGCGGCAGCTTCTCCGGTGTGCTGTTCCTGCAGGTGCCGCCCCAGATCCGGGCCGACAGCTTCGACGGCCAGCTCTGTTTCCACGGCCCGGAGGAATGGCACATCCAGAGCTTCCGCACCGGCATGGCCCACTACGTGCTGCCGGTGCCCGGCGATTTCTATGTGTTCCCGGCCTGGCAGCCCCACTCGGTGCCCCCCTTCCGGGGGGAGGGGGAACGCTGGTCGATCGCCTTCAACGTGGTGGCCGTGCCCCAGCCGCCACCCAAGTCAATCCCTCGCACACCTCAGAAAGAGGGCGAAGTTTTGTCTGGAGGGCTGCCAACCCATCCTGCTCCCGATGCAGAGAACCAAGCCGGCAATGTGTCGCTTTCCATGAATCGCCGTCGTCCTGGAGGATTTCGCTGATCGGGAGGGGAGGCGAACCAAGGAATGCGGGGATTGGACAAACTCCCAGGCTCTAGCTGCATCAGCAGGATTGCTTGCTGTTGCCTCGGCGCCGCCAGAAGCGCAGAAGCCAATGGCGGAAACGGCGGTAGGGAGCTGTAGCTCTCCAGATGCGGCTGCCTAGCAGTCGGTCACGTTCCTGTGCCTTTTGGGACAGGTCATCGAACAGCTTGAACCGGGCGAAGGAGGCCGACGGTGGCATCGGGTCTATGTCTTCTCCATGCGGTCGGCAGAAGCCGGAGCTGGCGGCCTGTCCCTTGAGGGCTCGATCGATGCAGCGCCAGTAGTCGTCAGCCGTGGAAGCCGGCTCGCCCCACACCTCCAAGGCGCCGGCTTCCTGGAGACGGCGGAATAACTCCATCGAGGACTCTTCCACGAAGGGAGTGATCACCTCATCCTCAATTCGAAGCTCGAGACCAGATGGGTGGATGTCGTTGGTGCGATTCAGATGCACTGGAGGAGAGTCGGGATCACCGATTCCGGTTAGGCTTCGGACCATGCTTGCCATCGTGGATGCCGTGGCGCAGTGGATTCCATGGCTCGCGATGGAGTTCAACATCTCTTCGCAGGTCTTTGGCCGACCAGGCAGGCAGAGCCAAGGGGAGAAGCCCAGGGGGCAATGATGAGCGGCTTCATGGTTGAGGATCGCCCGGAACAATCCCGGATCCGAGGCGTCTGCACGATGCATGAACTCGGCCGATGTGAGACCCAGCGCAGAAGGTAACCCCCCGCTGATGACAGAATCTGGGTAGCTTAGAGTCAGCATGATCCGGTACCCCAGCATGCTACGTACCTGTTCGTGAGGGTGGCGAAGCAAGGTGAAGCCAATATCGCGTTCATCCCTTGCGAGGAAAATCAATTCCAGCAGTCGAATGTGTGTGCAAGGCAGGAGCCATCGAAGTGCTCTCCGCGCTAGGAGTGCATTCGATGCGGTGATGTAATGGGGGATGAAGTCATCGTTCTCGCCCAGGGCAACACCATGCATCCCCATCAGCATTAGGGCTTGGGGCGCGTGGTCTCGATGGGTGGGGACCGCCAAGGTTTCCCTGCTGGAGCACAGCAGCGAATTGAAGGACGTTCCCCCTGTCTTCGGGATGTGAAGGAATAGCAGGCGTCGCAGCTCCGGATGGGCATCGCCAAGCCGAAAAGGGAGTGCTGCGAAGTCGAGTGGATCAGTCAGCCGCCCATGCCAACTCGCGGTATTCAGTGGTGATCGATCGTTATTCGTCAGGGCCTCATGCCGACCAAATGGGGTAAGCCGCATAAAGCATAACCAAGGCTTAATCTCCCCATGGTAAGCGCGTTTAATAAAATCATCTCTGTCCGGGTGGCCTCGGTGAACGAGGCACGTGCCTCGATGCCTTTCGACGCCCGATGAATGACGCGGTTCCCGTTCCCACCCACCCTCGAGCGGCTCGAATGGCTTCGCTGGAGTCGCTTGGAGACGGCGTTGAGGGATCCCAGGATCGGTTGGCGGCCCTGCGCCAAGGCCTACTGCACTGGTGGGAGTCCAACGGCCGCCACCACATCCCCTGGAAGCTGCACCCCGACGGCTCCCGGCCGGGGCCGGGGCAGCCCCTGCCCGCCTACGGGATCTGGGTGGCCGAGGTGATGCTGCAGCAGACCCAGCTGGCGGTGGTGCTGCCCTACTGGCACCGCTGGATGGCGGCGTTCCCCGCCCTCGGCGCCCTCGCCGCCGCCAGCGAGCACGACGTGCTGATGCTCTGGCAGGGCCTGGGCTACTACGCCCGGGCCCGGCGGCTGCACGCGGGGGCCCGGCAGCTCGTCGCGGCCCCCCCATCACCTGTGGGCATGCGTGATCCCTGGCCGCGCACGCTCGAGGGCTGGATGGCCCTGCCGGGCATCGGCCGCAGCACCGCCGGCAGCATCCTCTCCTCCGCCTTCGATCGGCCCTTCGCGATCCTCGACGGCAACGTCCAGCGGGTGCTGGCCCGGCTGGTGGCCCACCCGGTCGCGCCGAAGCGGCAGCAGTCCCACTTCTGGCGGCTCAGCGAAACCCTGCTCGACCCCCACCGGCCCCGTGCCTTCAACCAGGCCCTGATGGACCTGGGCGCCGGTGTCTGCACCCCCCGCCAGCCCGCCTGCGGCGCCTGCCCGTGGCAGCCGCACTGCGCTGCCTACGCTGCCGGCGACCCCGGCCGCTTCCCCGTGAAGGACACCCCCCCGCCCGTGCCGTTCCAGGTGATCGGGGTGGGGGTGGTGTCGGACGCTGCGGGCCGGGTGCTGATCGACCAGCGGCTCCCGGAGGGCCTGCTGGGGGGCCTGTGGGAGTTTCCGGGGGGGAAGCAGGAACCGGGCGAGGCGATCGAGGCGACCATCCGGCGCGAGCTGCGCGAGGAGCTGGCCATCGAGGTGACGGTGGGGGAGGAGCTGATCACCCTCGAGCACGCCTACAGCCACAAGCGGCTGCGCTTCGTGGTGCATCTCTGCCGCTGGCGCTCGGGGGAACCGCAGCCGCTGGCCTCCCAGCAGGTGCGCTGGGTGGCGCCCCAGGAGCTCCCGTCCTATCCGTTCCCGGCCGCCAACGCCCGCATCATCGCGGCGCTGCAGGCGCGGCTGGCGGCGGGGTGACCCCTGGCGGCGTGAAGCCTGGCGGGGTGATCCGGGCCACGCGACCCTCGCCATCCTCCCGGTGGCTCAGCGCCACCTCCCAGGCCCCTTCCGGCCGGAAGCTGAGCCGCTCGGGCCACTCCACCGCCAGCACGGCGCCGAGGCCGCGGGCGTCCTCCTCCTCCTGGGCAAACAGTTCATCGGCCGCGGCGCCCGGCTCGAGCCGGTAGAGATCCAGGTGCACCAGGGCCGTGGTGCCCGCGTCGGAGCCGGCATCGGTGTCGTAGTGCTGGGCCAGGGCGAAGGTGGGGCTGGTGACCGGCTCGCTGATGCCCAGGGCGGCGGCCAGCCCCTGCACCAGGGACGTCTTGCCGGTCCCGAGCTCCCCCCGCAGCAGCAGCAGGGCGCCGTCAGCGGCACCGGCCGCGAGCAGCTGCGACGCCAGCCGCCGCCCCAGGGCGTCGGTGGCGGCGGGGTCCGCCAGATGGCACACCTCGATCGCGTCCGTGGATTCCATCGATGTAGATTGCCCTCCAGCGAGCCCGAAGCCTCGGCGTCTCTGCAGATATTTCCACTTCTTCGTCCTCCCTTCGGGGAGCTTTCCATGCATGGTGGCAACACCTTCCAGCCCTGAGGCTGCCTTCGCTGGCCTTCAGGCGACGTCGTCCTATGTGATCGCCGATCTCGGCCTGGCCGACTGGGGCCGCAAGGAACTGGCGATCGCCGAAACCGAGATGCCCGGCCTTATGGCCCTGCGCGAGAAGTTCGGTGCCGAGCAGCCCCTGAAGGGTGCCCGGATCGCCGGCAGCCTGCACATGACGATCCAGACCGCCGTTCTGATCGAGACCCTGGTGGCCCTCGGCGCCGAGGTGCGCTGGGCCTCCTGCAACATCTTCTCCACCCAGGACCACGCCGCCGCCGCCATCGCCGCCGCCGGCATCCCGGTGTTTGCCTACAAGGGCGAAACGCTGGATGAGTACTGGGCCTTCACCCACCGCATCCTCGAGTGGGGCGATGGCGGCACCCCCAACATGATCCTCGACGACGGGGGCGATGCCACCGGCCTCGTGGTGCTCGGCAGCAAGGCCGAGAAGGATCTCTCGGTGCTCGACAACCCCTCCAGCGAGGAGGAGGTGGCGCTGTTCAACTCCATCCGCCAGCGGCTGGCGGTGCAGCCCGGCTTCTACTCCCGCATCTACGCCAACATCCAGGGCGTCACCGAGGAGACCACCACCGGTGTGGCCCGTCTGTACCAGATGCAGAAGAGCGGTGAGCTGCCGTTCCCGGCCATCAACGTCAACGACTCGGTCACCAAGAGCAAGTTCGACAACCTCTATGGCTGCCGCGAGTCGCTGGTCGACAGCATCAAGCGCGCCACCGATGTGATGGTGGCCGGCAAGGTGGCCCTGGTGCTCGGCTACGGCGATGTGGGCAAGGGTTCGGCCCAGTCCCTGCGTGGGCTCGGCGCCACGGTGATGATCGCCGAGATCGATCCGATCTGCGCCCTGCAGGCCGCCATGGAGGGCTATCGCGTCGTGCGTCTCGAGGACGTGGTGGCGGATGTGGACATCTTCGTGACCGCCACCGGCAACTACCAGGTGATCCGCCACGAGCACCTGCTCGCCATGAAGAACCAGGCGATCGTGTGCAACATCGGCCATTTCGATAATGAGATCGATGTGGCGTCGCTCAAGCAGTACACCTGGGAGAACATCAAGCCCCAGGTGGACCACGTGATCCTGCCCAGCGGCAATCGGATCATCCTGCTGGCCGAGGGTCGGCTGGTGAACCTGGGCTGCGGCACCGGCCACCCCAGCTTCGTGATGAGCAACTCCTTCACCAACCAGGTGCTGGCCCAGATCGAGCTGTTCACCAAGGGTGACCAGTACGCCAAGGAGGTCTACGTGCTGCCCAAGCACCTCGACGAGATGGTGGCCCGTCTCCACCTCGACCGGATCGGCGCCAGGCTCACCGAGCTCACCCCCGAGCAGGCGGCCTACATCGCCGTGCCCGTGGAAGGCCCCTACAAGCTCGACCACTACCGCTACTGAGCGGCGACGGCCCGGCGCTGCTGGCAGCGTCCGGGCCGTCGTGGAAGACTGGCGCCTCTGATCCGGCTGGCACGATGGCGATCGAACTGGTCCAGAAGCTGCCCGAGATGATCGGTGCGGCCGTGGAGGCCAACCCGGCGGCCGGGTATGGCGCGATCTTCGCGGCCATGTTCCTGGAGAACCTGTTCCCCCCGATTCCCTCCGAGCTGATCATGCCGCTCGGGGGGTTTTTCGTGCAGCAGGGCAAGCTCTCCCTGGTGCCGGTGGTGCTGGCGGGCCTGCTGGGCACCGTGCTCGGCGCCCTCCCCTGGTACGGCATCGGCCGGCTGGTGAACGAGGAGCGCATCGAGCACTGGCTCGGACGCCACGGCCGCTGGATCGGCATCAGCCCTCAGGAGCTGCACCGCAGCCGCCGCTGGTTCAGCCGCCACGGCACGGCGCTGGTGTTCTGGGGACGGCTGGTGCCCGGCATCCGCACCCTGATCTCAGTGCCCGCCGGCATCGAGATGATGCCGCTGACGCCCTTCCTGATCTGGACCACCGCCGGCAGCCTGATCTGGACCCTGCTGCTGACCCTGGCGGGGCTGGCGCTGGGGGAGAGCTACACGAACGTGGAGCTCTGGATCGAACCGGCCGCCCGGGTGATCAAGGTGCTGCTGGTGCTGGCGGTGCTCGCGGGGGCCGTGTGGCTGGGGCTGCGGATCTGGAAGCAGAACCGCCAGCGGCCCTGATCCAGGGCTTGCGGGGACTCCGACCCGGCCCCAGAGAGTAAAAAAGGCGCCCCGGGGGGCGCCTTCTCTGGCTTCGGACGCTTGATAACCCGGCTGGGCCACTGGCACAAGCCCCCGGGCCGACACCTGGGTCGAAAGGCTCAGAAGGGCACTTCTTCCTCGCTGGGCTCACCGCCACCGAAGCCGCCACCGAAGCTGCCGCCGCCGCCGCTCTCCGCGTCCCGCTTGCTGCCGAGCAGCTCCAGCCGATCGACGCGGATCACCGGCTTGCTGCGCTCCTCACCACTGGCCCTGTCCGTCCAGCGGTCGAGCTTGAAGGAGCCGATGATGCCGATCAGGGCACCCTTGCGGACGTAGTCGGCGGCCACCTGGGCCTGCTTGCCCCAGATCTCCAGGTTGAACCAGTCGGGCTCGTCGTCGCGGCTGCGGCGGTTCACCGCCAGGGTGAGGTTGGCGACCATGCTGCCGGATTCGAAGTAGCGGACCTCCGGGTCGCGGCCGGCCCGGCCGACGAGGGTGATGGAATTGACGCCCATGGCGTGCTCCTGGAACGAATGGATCAATGATGCGGCACCCCGATCGGGGGCCTCCCCCTTTCCGTTCCACCCTTCGTCCCGGTTGTCACACCCGCCGGTTCCCCGGGGGGGCTCCGGAAATGCCCCACCTATGATTGACCGCTGCCAGAGGCCTTGCCCGTGTTTTTCCGCCGTTTCCAGTTCTCCCGCGACATCGGCATCGACCTGGGGACGGCCAACACGCTGATGTACGTCTCGGGCAAGGGGATCGTGCTGCAGGAGCCGTCGGTGGTGGCCATCGACCTGGAGCGGGGCACCCCCCTGGCGGTGGGCGAGGAGGCCAAGCTGATGCTCGGCCGCACCCCCGGCAACATCCGGGCGATCCGGCCCCTGCGCGACGGCGTCATCGCCGACTTCGACGCCGCCGAGCAGATGATCAAGAGCTTCATCCAGAAGGGCAATGAAGGCCGGGGCGTGATCGCTCCGCGGCTGGTGATCGGCATCCCCAGCGGCGTCACCGGCGTCGAGCGCCGGGCCGTGCACCAGGCCGGCCTGGCCGGGGCCCGGCAGGTGCACCTGATCGATGAGCCGGTGGCGGCCGCCATCGGCGCCGGTCTGCCGGTCACCGATCCGGTGGGCACGATGATCGTCGACATCGGCGGCGGCACCACCGAGGTGGCCGTGCTCAGCCTGGGCGGCACCGTGCTGAGCGAGTCGGTGCGGGTGGCCGGCGACGAGCTCAGCGACGCCATCAGTGTGTACCTCAAGAAGGTCCACAACCTGGTGGTGGGCGAGCGCACCGCCGAGGACATCAAGATCCGCATCGGCTCCGCCTTCCCCGACGACGGCCACGACGAGACCTCCATGGACGTGCGGGGTCTGCACCTGCTCTCCGGCCTGCCGCGCACGATCAACATCCGGGCCGGCGACATCCGCGAGGCCATGGCCGAACCGCTCAACGTGATCGTCGAGGCGGTCAAGCGCACCCTGGAGCGCACCCCTCCCGAGCTGGCGGCCGACATCGTCGACCGGGGGATCATGCTCGCCGGCGGCGGTGCCCTTGTGCGGGGCATCTGCGACCTGATCAGCCACGAGACCGGCATCCTCACCCATGTGGCCGAAGACCCCCTGCTCTGCGTGGTCAACGGCTGCGGCATGGTCCTGGAGGACTACAGCCGGCTGGAGCGCGTGCTCGACACCCCCGAATTCGCCCGTCAGACGGCCTGAGTCCGATGCCGGCATGGCGCTGGCTCCGCTTCGTCGACGGCTCCTCCCTGCGACGCCTCCTGCCCTGGCTGCTGGTGCTGCTGGCGCTCGTGGCCGTGCGTCTGAGCAAGGGGGCCATGCTCACCGACGCCTACGCCTTCCTCAGCCGGCCCTTCTGGCCGGGGACCGCCCAGGCCGAATGGCTGCGCTCGGCCCGCCGGGTGGAGGACGGCGCCCGGCTGGCCCAGCTGGAGCGGGACAACCAGCGGCTGCGCTCGCTCCTGGAGCTGCAGCAGAAGAATCCCAACCGGGTGACGGCGCCGGTGATCTCCCGGGAGGGATCCGGCTGGTGGCGCCAGCTGCTGCTCGGCCAGGGGGCCCTCAGCGGCATCCGGGCCGGCCAGGCGGTGCTCGGCCCCGGCGGCCTGGTCGGTCTGGTGGGGAGCGTCACCCCCAGCACCGCCACCGTCACCCTGCTCACCGACCCCAGCAGCCGGGTCGGGGTCTGGGTGGGGCGCACCCAGCACCACGGCCTGCTCACCGGCATCGGCACCGCCCGGCCCCTGCTGCGCTTTCTGGAGAAGGATCCCCAGGCCCGCCCCGGTGACGTGGTGGTGACCTCCCCGGCCAGCACCCTGGTGCCCCCCAACCTGCCGGTGGGCGTGATCCAGACCATGGACGCCAATGCCGATCCGGCGCCGGAGGCGGTGGTGCAGCTGATCGCGCCGGTGTCGGCCCTCGACTGGGTGCAGGTGCAGGTGCGCTGATGGACCTGCTCACCCGGCAGCCCCTGCTCGCCGCCACGGTCCTGCTGGTGCCGCTGCTGGCCCTGGCCTCGCCGGGCTGGCTGGCCCTCGACGGCGTCGGTCCCTGCTGGGCGGTGCTGTGGCTGCTGCCCTGGGCGCTCAGCGACGGGCCCTTCTCGGGGGCCTGCGCCGGCCTGGCCCTGGGCCTGCTGCTGGATGCCCTCCATCCCGGCGGTGTCACCCAGATTCCCGCCCTGCTGCTGCTGGGCTGGTGGTGGGGGCGGATGGGACGGCGGGCGGCGCCGATCCAGCGCAGCTTCAGCCTCGGCCTGCTCGCCCTGATCGGCACGGCCGTGCTGGGCCTCACCCTGATGCTGCAGTGGGGCGTCCTCGACTGGGTCGGCACCCGGGACGTGCTCCAGCAGGCGGGACCGCTGGCCAGCCGCAGCGCCCGGGAGCAGGGGGTGAATCCGGCCCTGCTGGCCCTGCCGGGCTGGCGCTGGGATGATCTGGCGGGATCCGGCCTGCGGGTTCTGCTTGCCCAGACCCTGATCACGGCCCTGCTCGCACCGATGCTCTGCTCCCTGCAACTGCTGCTCTGGCGGCAACTGGGCTCCGGCTGGCGCCGCTAGGCCATGGCCAGGATGTCCCCCCGCTCCAGCCGGCCGTCCCGCCTGCCCCGCCGCCAGGCCCTGCGGCTGCTGGCCGCCCCGTTCGCCCTCGCCCTCGCCGCCGGGGCCTGTGCCCGGCCGCCCGCCCCCGGCCGGGGCAAGCTGCTCAACGTCTGGACCCTGGATCTGGCGCCCCGCTTCAACGCCTACATGGGGCGGGTGATCGCCGCCTGGGAGCGGGCCCATCCCGGCGTGACGGTGCGCTGGACCGACGTGCCCTGGGGGTCGGTGGAACGCAAGCTGCTGGCATCGGTGTTTGCCCGCACCGCGCCGGATCTGGTCAACCTCAACCCCAACTTCGCCGCCAACCTGGCCAGCAAGGGGGGGCTGCGGGACCTCACGCCCCTGCTGCCCGCCGATGCCGCCGAGCGCTACCTGGCCGGCATCTGGACCTCCGGCCAGCAGGGGGGCGAACAGTTCGGCATCCCCTGGTACCTGACGGCCCGGGTGACGATCGCCAACCGCCGGCTGCTGCAGAAGGCCGGCCTGGCCGCCCCGCCGCGCCGCTGGGAGGAGGTGCCCGCCTACGCCGAGGCGGTCCGGCGCCGCACCGGCCGCTACGCCCTGTTCGTGACCGTGGTCCCCGACGACTCCGGCGAGCTGATGGAGGCGCTGGTGCAGATGGGGGTGCGGCTGCTCGACGACCGCCAGCGGGCGGCCTTCAACAGCCCCGCCGGTCGCCGGGCCTTCGCCTTCTGGAGCGATCTCTACCGCCGCGGCCTGCTGCCGCGGGAGGTGGTGAGCCAGGGCTACCGGCGGGCGATCGAGCTCTATCAGGCCGGAGATCTGGCCCAGGTGGCCAGCGGCCCGGATTTCCTGCGCAACCTGCAGACCAACGCCCCCGGCATCGCCGCCACCTCCGCCCCCTTCCCGCCCCTGACCGGGGCCAGCGGCGAGGCCAACGTGGCGGTGATGAACCTGGTGGTGCCGCGCCAGAGCGCCATGGCCCCGGAGGCGCTGAGCTTCGCCCTGTTCCTCAGCGATGCCGCCAACCAGCTGGCCTTCGCCGAGGAGGCCCGGGTGCTGCCCTCCTCCCGTGGAGCCCTGGCCAGCCTGGAGGGGCGGCTGCGGGCGGCGGTGCCCACCGGCGGGCAGGAGCGCCTGGTCCACAGCGCCCGGCTGCTGTCGATCGAGACCCTGGCCGCGGCGCGGGTGCTGGTGCCGGCGACCCCGGGGGTGAAGCGACTCCAGGCGATCCTCTACACCCAGCTGCAGCGGGCGATGCTGGGGCAGCTCGACAGCGATGCGGCCCTGGCCGAGGCCGAGCGGCAGTGGAACAGCTACGCCGAGGCCCGCTGGCCCTGAGGCCGCGGCCGCCGGGCCGGGCACCCTGAAGAAATGTGGAGAACGGGCCAGAGGCCAGCTGCCGGAGCCGATTCCGTGTTCACGGCCCGAAACGGCGTCGCGTTATGGTTGCGATTCTTCATCCGGTCGGACAGGAGCGATGCCCACGCCCTCGGTCGCATCCTCTGCATCCTCTGCGTCCTCTGCGTCGCCGGCTTCGCCCTTCACTGACGGGGCTGATCTGCAGGACTCCTCCGGTGGGGCTTCCGCCGTTCAGCAGCCCGCCTCCCCCACCCCGGCTGACCAGCAGCCCACCCAGCCGATCGCCACCCTGCTGGTCGTCGACGACGAAGCCGCCGTGCGCCGGGTGCTGCTAATGCGCCTGCAGCTGGCCGGCTACCGGGTGCTGTGCGCCGAGGACGGTGAGGAGGCCCTGGCGCTGTTCCACAAGGAGCAGCCCGATCTGGTGGTCCTTGACGTCATGCTGCCGAAGCTGGACGGCTTCGCCGTCTGCCGGCGGCTGCGGGCCGAATCCTGCGTGCCGATCATCTTCCTCTCCGCCCTCGATGCCATCGCCGAGCGGGTGGCGGGCCTGGATCTGGGGGCCGACGACTACCTCCCCAAGCCCTTCAGCCCCAAGGAGCTGGAGGCCCGCATCTCCACCATCCTGCGCCGCATGGGCCGGGGGGCCGCCACCAGCGAGCCGCGGGAGCTGCCCACGGGATCCGGCGTGCTGCGGGTGGGGGATCTGGTGGTCGACACCAACCGCCGCCAGGTGACCCGCGAGGGCCAGCGCATCGCCCTCACCTACACCGAATTCAGCCTGCTGGAGCTGCTGTTCCGCGAACCCGGCCGGGTGGTGCCCCGGGCCGAGATCCTCGAGCAGCTCTGGGGCTACCCGCCGCGGCGGGCCGCCGACCTGCGGGTGGTGGATGTCTACGTGGCGCGGCTGCGCGGCAAGCTCGAGCCCGACCCCCGCAACCCGGAGCTGATTCTCACGGTGCGGGGCACGGGCTACGCCTCCCAGCGCATGGGCGAGGGAACTCTGGCCGCCGCCGGCTGAGTCCCCGGCGAGGTCGCCGCCGGCTGATCCTGCAGGATGGCTGCGATCCTTCCCATCACCCTGCCTGCCTTGTCGGATCTGCGTGAGACCCGTCTGGAGAAAGCCCGCACCCTGGAGGCCCTGGGACGGGCCCCCTATGCGCTCGGCTTCGCCCCCAGCCACCGCACCGCCGAGCTGCAGCAGGCCCACGCCGACCTGGCCAACGGCGAGGAGCGGGCTGTTGACGTCGCGGTGGCCGGTCGGGTGATGACCCGGCGGGTGATGGGCAAGCTGGCCTTCTTCACCATCGCCGACGAATCCGGCCCGATCCAGCTGTTCATCGAGAAGGCCGCCCTGCTGGCGGCCCACCCGGAGGAACCCGAGGCCTTCGCCCAGATCACCTCCCTGGTGGATGGCGGTGACTGGATCGGGGTGCATGGCAGCCTGCGCCGCACCGACCGGGGCGAGCTGTCGGTGAAGGTGACCGACTGGGTGATGCTCTCCAAGGCGCTCCAGCCCCTGCCCGACAAGTGGCATGGCCTGGCGGACGTGGAGAAGCGCTACCGCCAGCGCTACCTGGATCTGATCGTCTCGCCCCACACCCGCGAGACCTTCCGGCGCCGGGCCCGGCTGGTGAGCGCCATGCGCCGCTGGCTGGACGAGCGCGGCTTCCTCGAGATCGAGACGCCCGTGCTGCAGACGGAGGCCGGCGGCGCCGACGCCCGCCCCTTCGCCACCCACCACAACGCCCTCGACCTGCCCCTCACCCTGCGCATCGCCACCGAGCTGCACCTCAAGCGGCTGGTGGTGGGCGGCTTCGAGCGGGTCTACGAGCTGGGGCGCATCTTCCGCAACGAGGGGGTGAGCACCCGCCACAACCCCGAGTTCACCTCGGTGGAGATTTACCAGGCCTTCGCCGACTACCACACGATGATGGATCTCACCGAGCAGCTGCTGGCGACGGCCTGCCGGGAGGTCTGCGGGGACACCCGCATCACCTACCAGGGCACCGAGATCGACCTGACCCCGCCCTGGCGGCGGGTCACCATGCACGAGCTGGTGCAGCAGGCCACCGGCCTGGATTTCAGCGGCTTCGGCGATCGCGCCGAGGCGGTGGCGGCGATGGAGGCCGCCGGCCTGGCGGCCCCCGAGGCGGCCGACAGCGTGGGCCGGCTGCTGGTGGAGGCCTTCGAGCAGGCGGTGGAGACCACCCTGGTGCAGCCCACCTTCGTGATGGACTACCCGGTGGAGAATTCGCCCCTGGCCCGGGCCCACCGCAGCAAACCGGGGCTGGTGGAGCGCTTCGAGCTGTTCATCGTCGGGCGGGAGACGGCCAACGCCTTCAGCGAACTGATCGACCCCCTCGATCAGCGCGCCAGGCTCGAGCTGCAGCAGTTGCGCCGCCAGGCGGGGGACCCGGAAGCCCAGACGGTGGACGAGGATTTCCTCCACGCCCTGGAGGTGGGCATGCCCCCCACCGGCGGCCTTGGCATCGGCATCGATCGCCTTGCCATGCTGCTCACCGACAGCCCCTCGATCCGGGATGTGATCGCCTTCCCCCTGCTGCGCCCGGAGGCCCGCGAAAAGACCTGAACCGACGCAGTGGGATAATGGCCCCAGTAGGCCTTCTCCCCCTCGGGGCTCTGGTATGAGTGGTGAGCGCGTCGGTTTTCGCTTTCAACACGCCGATGCGGTGGTGAAGCGCAATCCCCAGGGGCGATCCCGCCGTGGCTGGGTCATGGAGCCCGTGGAGCAGACCACCAGCCGGGGCACCAAGATGCCCGCCTATCGCATCCGCTGGCGGGACAGTGAACGTCCGGAGATCGTTCTCCAGCACATGCTCATCGCCGATCCCGACCCCACTCCGCCGCCCGAGGGCGTGAGCCTGGTGCCGCCGGCCCCCAAGAAGTAGCCCGTCTCACGGCTCCGCTCAGATCCAGCCCCGCAGCCGGTAGGCCAGCAGGCCGAGATGTTCGCGCATGGCCGTGGTGGTGAGCACCAGGGCTTCGGCGCTGGGCAGCACCCCCATCAGGGTGCCCGCCAGGGTGGGCGTGCCGAAGGAACGCCGGTCGGGCAGCTGGAAGTCGCAGGCCACCGGGATGATCCGCAGGTCCGGAGCGGCACGGCGCAGGGTGGCCAGGGAACGGGGCAGGTGGGTGGCGCTCGTGACCAGCAGCAGGGACGTCCAGCCCCGCTGGCGGGCCACCCGCACCAGGGCGCCGGCCTCCTCGCCGGTGTTGCGTCCCTCTTCGCTGCTGACGATCCGATCGGCCGCCACCCCCAGGCTGGTGGCCAGGGCCTTGGCCAGCCGGGCCTCACCGGCGGCCGGATCGTTGGCCATGAAGGTGACCTTGCCGCCGGTCACCAGCAGCCAGGGGGCCTTGCCCTCCCGCATCAGGGCCACGGCCCGCAGCAGCCGGTCGCCGGCCTCGTTCACCTCCACCCCCTGGCGCGGCGGCAGGGCCGGCCGCAGGCCGCCGCCCAGCACCAGCACCGCATCGGCGCTGGGGACCGGCGATGGCGTCAGCCTGGCGGCCCGCTCCTCCAGGCTCCACACCAGCTGCCGGCTCAGCAGGGGGGTGGCCGCCAGCCAGAGCAGGGCGATGCCCACCCCGGAGAGCACCGGGCCGAAGCGGCGCTGGCCGCCCAGCAGGCCGGCGATCTGGAGCAGCAGGGCCAGGCCGAGGGGGTAGAGGCCGAGCGGCAGCAGTTTCGAGAGCAGGAAACCCATGGGGCGGCGGGGTTCAGCGCTGGCTGCGGCGCTTCAGCTCCTGCAGCTCCTGCTGGGCCTCGAACCGGGCCCAGTCGGCCTCCAGGTCGGGGGTGGGGGCGGCGCCGGGGCGGGGCCGGCTGGTGAGCTCGGCCAGCTCCTGCTCCACGCCGGCGAAGCGCTGGCCCAGATCCGCCAGGGCGCGCCAGCGGTGGCGGCCCTGGTCCATCAGCCCGCTCACATGCTGCTCGGCCCGGCCGGCCAGATCCTCGGCGCCGGCGGCCCGGGCCCGGCCGATCCGTTCCTGCCACTGGCGGATCTCCTCGGCCAGCTTCAGCAGTTGCTTGCGCTGCTCCTCGGCCTGCTGGCGCAGGCGCACCCGTTCGGCCAGCAGCTGCCGCTGCCGGTCGCGGGCGGCCTGTTCCCGCAGCAGCTCCTCCTGCTGGGGGTTGGTGCGCAGGAAGCCCTCCAGCTGCTGGTCCAGCCGCGCCTCCAGTTCCTCCAGCCAGCTGCTGCTCATGACACCGGTTCGCCGGGGGCGCGGGTGATCAGGGGCGCCTCGATCTCCTCCTGCAGGGGGGTGATGGCCGCCTCCCGGGAGCGCAGCAGCAGCTGGGTGAGCCGGGCGATGGCCCCCTCCCCCAGGTCCTGTTCGCCGATGCGGTCGAAGGCCCGGCGGTAGAGGTCCTCGAGTTCCTCGATCAGCCCCTCGCGCACCCCGCGCATGGACTGGCGCTGCTCCTCCCTGCTCATGGCTCGCTCCGGTGCTGCTCCGAGTCTGCCTGCACCAGCAGGTGCAGGGCGAAATCGCCGGCGGCATCGCTCCAGCGGCCCGCCCCCACCCAGCCGGCGCCGGCGGCCAGGGCAAGGAAGGCCCCGGGGTCGTACTTGTGGCTGTACTCGGTGATCAGGGCCTCGCCGGCGGCGAACGGCCAGGGCCGGCCGGCCAGCTGCACGGTGAGCTCCCGGCGGCTCACCAGGGCCATGGCGATGCGGGACCGGCCGGCGTCCCACCAGGCCCGGTAGTCGAAGTCATCGGGGTGGAAATCGCCGTCCAGATCACGGTTCAGCCGGGTCAGCAGGTTGCGGGCGAAGGCCTCCGACCAGCCGGCGGCGTCGTTGTAGGCCGCCTCCAGCCGCTCCACCGCCTTGGGCTGGTCGATGCCGATCAACAGGCGGCTGCCCGGCCCCAGCAGCCGGCGGAACTGGCGCAGCAGGTCCCGGGCGCCGGCGGGATCGAAGTTGCCGATCGAGCTGCCCGGGTAGAAGCCCAGCCGGCCGTGGCCCTTCAGGGCGGGGTGGTCGGGCAGCTGCTCCAGGCGGCTGTAGTCGCAGCAGATGCCGAGCACCGGCAGGTGGGGATGGCGTTGCTGCAGGGCCCGGCAGGCGGGGGCCAGGTGGTCGGCGCTGATGTCGAGGGCGACGTAGGCGGCGGGCTCCAGGGCGGCGAGCAGGGGGCTCACCTTGCGGGCGCTGCCGGCGCCGAATTCCACCACCACCCCGGGTCCGAGGGCGGCGGCCAGCTCGGGCGCCTTCGCCTCCAGCAGGGCCGTCTCGGTGCGGGTGAGGCCGTATTCCGGCTGCTCGCAGATGGCCTCGAACAGCCGGGAGCCCTCGGCGTCGTACAGCAGCCAGGCCGGCAGCTGCTTGGGGTGGCGGGCCATGCCGTCGATCACCAGCCGGGCCATGTCGGCCGGCTCGGGATGGAGGTCGATCAGCATGGAGTGCCGGTGCCGTCGTCAGCGCCATCGCGGGCCAGCCGCACTCCGGCGGCCATCCAGCGGCAGTGGGGGGCGAAGAAGTTGCGGTAGGTGGGGCGGGCGTGGCCCGCCGGGGTGAGAAAGCAGCTGCCGCGGAGCACGAACTGGGAGGTCATGAACTTGCCGTTGTATTCGCCGACGGCGCCGGCGGCGGGGTGGAACCCCGGGTAGGGCCGGTAGGGGCTGGCGGTCCATTGCCACAGGGCGCCGAAGGCCTGGGGCAGGGGGCGGCCACCCGGCTCGGCCGCCTCCGCCACCACCAGCTCCCATTCGGCTTCGCTGGGCAGCCGGCCGCCGCTCCAGCGGGCGAAGGCGTCGGCCTCGAACCAGCTGAGGTGCCGCACGGGGGCCTGAGGATGGCGCGGCCGGCGGCCCGCCAGGGAGAATTCCCACGCCCCGCGCCAGTAGCGCGGTGCGCTCCAGCCGCGCTGCTGCACCAGCGCCCAGCCCTCGCTCATCCACAACTCCGGCCGCCGGTAGCCGTCATCGGCGATGAAGGCGGCGTAGGCCTCGTTGGACACCAGGGTTTCGGCGAGGCTGAAGGGCTCCAGCCACTGGCGGTGCCGGGGGGCTTCGTTGTCGAAGTGGAAGCCACCGCCGGCGTGGCCGATCTCCACCAGCCCGCCGGGGTGGGAGCGCCAGCCGCCGGTGATCTCCGCTGCCCCGGCGCCGGGGGGTTCGTCGCCGTAGGCGGGTTCCAGGGGATTGCGGCTGAAGCCGTCGAGCAGATCCATCAGCAGCAGTTCCTGGTGCTGCTGCTCGTGCTGCAGCCCCAGCTCGACCAGCTCCAGCAGGGGGCCGGCCGCCTCGGCCGGCTGGCGATCCAGCTCCAGCAGCAGCGTCTCCAGCCCGGCGTCGACCCGCCGGCGCCAGGCGAGCACCTCGCCGATGGCCGGCCGGGTGAGCAGGCCCCGTTCGGGGCGGGGGTGGCGGCTGCCGACCGCCTCGTAATAGGAGTTGAAGAGATGGCCCCAGCGGCGATCGGGCGTCGCGTGGCCCGGCAGGTGGGGCTCCAGCAGGAAGGTCTCGAAGAACCAGGTGGTGTGCCCCAGGTGCCATTTGGCGGGGCTGGCATCGGCCATGCCCTGGAGACAGAGGTCTTCCGGCTCCAGTCCCTCGATCAGCTGTTCGCTGTGCCGGCGGACCGCCTGGAGACGTTGCAGGAGACAGGAGATGTCCGCCGGCGCGTGTGCCCTGGAGCCCATGGTCCTGCCGATCTCTGGGGCCGACCATAGGGATGTTCCCTACGATCCGGCCACGCAGCGATGGAGAAGGCCAGCCGCATGGGAGCCCACAGCGACGGCATGAGCACCGGGATCACCGAGGGCTTCAGCGGGGCGGTCGGCGGGACACCGCTCATCCGGCTCCATGCCCTCAGCGCCCTCACCGGCTGCGAGATCCTGGGCAAGGCGGAATTCATGAACCCCGGCGGGTCGGTGAAGGACAGGGCCGCCCTGGGCATCCTCCAGGAAGCGGAGGCCAGCGGCCTGCTCAAGCCGGGGGGCACGGTGGTGGAGGGGACCGCCGGCAACACCGGCATCGGCCTCACCCACCTCTGCAATGCCCGCGGCTACCGCTGCCTGATCGTCATCCCCGAGACCCAGTCGGCGGAGAAGATCGGCCTGCTGCGCAGCCTGGGCGCCGAGGTGCGCACGGTGCCGGCCGTGCCCTACAGCGACCCGGCCAACTATGTGCGCCTCTCAGGCCGCATCGCCGAGGAGACCCCCGGCGCCGTCTGGGCCAACCAGTTCGACAACCTCGCCAACCGGCGGGCCCACTACGGCAGCACCGGCCCGGAGATCTGGCAGCAGACCGGGGGCCGGCTGGATGCCTGGGTGGCCGCCACCGGCACCGGCGGCACCTACGCCGGGGTGGCCCTCTATCTCAAGGAGCAGGATCCCAGGGTCCGCTGCGTCCTGGCCGATCCCTGCGGCAGCGCCCTCTACAGCTGGGCCACCGACGGCACCCTGAAGAGCGAGGGGAACTCGATCACCGAGGGCATCGGCAACAGCCGTGTCACCGCCAACCTGGAGGGGGCGCCGATCGACGACGCGGTGCGCATCGATGACCCCATGGCCCTGCGCACGATCTATGGCCTGCTGTGGCAGGAGGGCCTGTTCATGGGGGGTTCGGTGGGGATCAACGTGGCGGCGGCGGTGGAGACGGCCCGGCGGCTGGGGCCCGGCCATCGCATCGTCACCGTGCTGTGTGACAGCGGCGATCGCTACCGCTCCCGCCTCTACGACCGGGAGTGGCTGGCGGGCCGCGGCCTCGAGCAGCCCCAGCGCACCGGCGCGGCCCTGATCCCATGACCGCAGCCCAGGGCCAGGTGATCGGCGGCCGCTACCGGCTGGAGCGCCGTCTCGGGGCGGAGGCGGGCGGGCCCCAGGGGGACCTGTGGCAGGCGAGCGACCAGCTGGCCGCCGATGCGCCCGTGGCCCTGCGCCGCATCGGGCCGGAGCAGGACCAGGTCCGGGCCCGGGAGCTGTGGTCGCGGCTGCAGGGGGTGCTCCACCCCCAGGTGCCCCGCATCGGCGCCGTGATCGAGGAAGGCGGCCAGCTCTGGCTGGTGCGGGAGTGGCAGGCGGGCCGCACCTACCAGCAGCTGCTGGAGCTGCGCGCCGAGCGCCAGCTGGTGTTCGGGGCGGGGGAGGTGCTGCTGCTGCTGCGCCAGCTGCTGCCGGTGCTCGCCGCCCTGCACAGCCAGGATCTGCTGCACGGGGACCTGAGCCCCGCCAACCTGCTGCGCCGCGACAGCGACGGCCTGCCGGTGCCGCTGGATTTCGGCCTGGTGCGGGGCAGCGCCGGCGGCCCCAGCGGCGAACGGCTGCTGGGGGCCACCCCGGGCTACGCGCCGCCGGAGCTGGCCCGGGGCGAGCCCGCCCAGCCCTGGATGGATCTGCACGCCCTGGGGGTGGTGTCCCTGGTGCTGCTGAGCGGCGACGGGCCGGAGCGCCTGCTCGATCCGGCCACGATGCAGTGGCGCTGGCCGGCGGCCCTGGAGAACGAGCCGGAGCTGCTGCGCCAGCTGCAGCGCCTGCTGAGCCGCCACCCCGACGAACGCTTCGCCTCCGCCGGCCAGGCCCTGGTGGCGTTCCAGTCCCCGGTGATGCCCGACAGCATGGGGCCGGTGCCGCGGGCCGACCGCACGGTGGTGCTGGTGCCCGAGGCTGCCCCGGCCGCGCCGCCGCCACCGCCACCAGCCCCTGCCGCCGCCGAGGCGGCGATCGCCGCGGCCATCGCGGCGGACGTCGCGGCAGCGCCCCGCCGGCCGGCCGTGGAGCGGGCGGAGCCCCAGCTGCCGCCGCGCACGGCCGCCACCGTGCCCCCGCCGCCGGCCCCCGTTCCCGTCATCGACAGCGTGCGGCGCCGCCATGAGGAGCGGGAGGAGGAGGCCGAGGGGGGCTTCTGGCCGGTGCTGATCGCCCTGGTGCTCTCGGCGGTCGTCGGCACGGCGGTGGGCTGGTGGTGGCTGAGCCGCGGCAAGGTGGCCGCCCCGGCCCCCGGCGGCCAGAGCGAGCTCCCCAGCAGCCTGCCCCCGTCGGAGGTGGACCAGCGCCAGCAGCTGCTCAACCGCCTGCGGGCGATGCAGGTGGACCGGGCCTGGTTCCTGAGCCTGGTGGACGCGGCCCTGCTGGCCCAGTACCCCGAACGCAACGGCCGGCTGCCCTCCGACTCCCTGGAGGACGCCCCGCTGCGGCGGGTGTGGAACGAACTGGCCGAGGAATGGCTGGCCCGGGTGGAGCAGCTGCCCCTGCCCCTGCGCCGCCGGCTGGGCAGCTTCAGCGCCAGCGACTGGGAGCAGCGGCAGGGCGCCTTCGTGCGCCAGGGGCTGAGCCCGGCGGTGCTGCGGGAGCTGGTGTCGGCCAGCGTCCAGAACCTGCTGCCGAGCCGGGCCTCCCAGGCGGTGCCGCCGGAACCCTTCCGCCAGATCTGGTATGCCGCCGCCGAACTGACGCTGGAGAACCTCAGGATCGAGCCGATCGAGGCCCCCTCCGGCACCGCCCAGGTGCTGTCGGCGGAGGTGCCGGCCAGCGGGGCGCGCCTGTTCCCGATCCACCTCCCCGCCGGCCATGGCCTCGCCCTCGGCGTCAGCGGCTCGCCGCTGCTGCAGATGAGCGTCTACTCGGCCGGGGGAACGCAGCTGGAGCCGAGGGGCCCCCTGCGGGTGGTCACCATCGATGGCCAGAAGAGCTCGCCGGTGCAGCTGCTGCTCACCAACGACGGCGTCGCTCCGGCCCTGATCCGCCTGTCGCTGCGGGCCGATCCGCCGGCCCCCACGCCGCCGCCGGCGCCGGAGGCGCCCCCGGCCCCCGAGGAGCCCCAGGACAGCGCGCCCGCCCCGGCCCCGGCCACCCCCGGGACCCCGCCGGCCCCCGCCGCCCCGGCGTCCCCGGCCCCCGCCAGCCCACCGGCGCCGCCCGCACCGCCCAGCAACTGAACCCGGGCTTCAGAGCCGGGCGACGGCGGCCCGGGTCTCCTTGGCGATCTGCTTGTTCTTCTCGTCCGCGCGCTTGTCGTGCAGCTTGCGGCCCTTGCCCAGGCCGATGGTGATCTTGATCCAGGAGCCCTTGAGGTGCAGGTTGAGGGGGATCAGGGTGAGGCCCTTCTGGTCGAGGGCGACGCGCAGCTTGTCGATCTCGCGGCGGTGGGCCAGCAGTTTGCGCACCCGCAGCGGCTCGTGGTTGAAGAACTTGCCGGCGTGGCTGTGGGGGGAGATGTGGACGTTGTGGAGCTGCATCTCGCCGTTGCGGATCAGGCAGAAGCCGTCGCGCAGGTTCACCTGACCGGCCCGGATCGATTTCACCTCGGTGCCGAGCAGCTCGATGCCGGTCTCGAGGGTTTCGAGAATCTCGTACTGGTGGCGGGCCAGGCGGTTGTCGGCCAGCAGCCGGTTGGCCGGATCGGCGCCCTTGGCGCCACCGCCCTTCCTGCCGGGCCCCTTCGCCATCGCCGCGTTCCTGATCACCTGGGTGCTCCCCGACCCTAGGCAGCAGCCGGTACCCTCCAGCTATGGCGATCATCTCTTCGGGAGGAACGGCCGCAGGCGGCCCCCCGGCCCAGCGAGCCGGGGCGGCGCCGGAACGGCTGGTGGATCCCGTCGCCCGGCCCGAGGAGGAGCCCCCCGTGCGGGAGGACGGCCTGCGGCCCCGCCGGCTGGATGACTACATCGGCCAGAGCGAGCTCAAGCAGGTGCTGCGCATCGCCGTGGAGGCCACCCGCCGCCGCCAGGAGGCCCTCGACCACGTGCTGCTCTACGGCCCCCCCGGCCTCGGCAAGACCACCATGGCCCTGGTGCTGGCCGAGGAGCTGGGGGTGCGCTGCCGGATCACCAGCGCCCCGGCCCTGGAGCGCCCGCGCGACATCGTCGGCCTGCTGGTGAACCTGCAGCCCCGCGAGGTGCTGTTCATCGATGAGATCCACCGCCTCAACCGGGTGGCCGAGGAGATCCTGTATCCGGCCATGGAGGACTTCCGCCTCGACCTCACCGTCGGCAAGGGCACCACGGCCCGCACCCGCAGCCTGGAGGTGGCCCCCTTCACCCTGGTGGGGGCCACCACCCGTGCCGGCTCGCTGAGTTCGCCGCTGCGGGATCGCTTCGGTCTGATCCAGCGGCTGGAGTTCTACGGCCTCGATGACCTCGAGGCGATCGTGCAGCGGGCCGCCGGCCTGCTGCAGCTGTCCCTGCAGCCCTGCGCCGCCCAGGAGGTGGCCCGCCGCTGCCGGGGCACGCCCCGCATCGCCAACCGGCTGCTGCGCCGGGTGCGGGATGTGGCGGCGGTGGGGGGGCACGGGCGGATCGATGCGGCACTGGTGGAGGAGGCCCTGTCCCTGCACCGGGTGGACGGGCGGGGCCTGGATGCCAGCGACCGGCGCCTGCTGGGCCTGATGCTGGAGGCCTACGGCGGCGGGCCGGTGGGGCTGGAAACCCTGGCGGCGGGGCTGGGGGAGGATCCCGCCACCCTCGAAGCGGTGGTGGAGCCCTACCTGCTGCAGCTGGGCTTCCTGCAGCGCACGCCCCGGGGGCGGGTCGTCACCCCCGCCGGCCGCGCCCACCTCGACGGTGCGTCCGCGGTGGCGGCATGAGACGGCGCGCTGCGGCGGTGCTGCCCCTGCTGGTGCTGCTGGTGGGGCTGCTGGCCTGGCCGCCGGCCCTGCGGGCCGATGGCGGCCCAGGGGCGGGAGCAGCGGTGGGGGCGGCGTCGCTGCCGGCCCTGTTCGAGCAGGCCCTGGCCGCCAGCCGCGAGGGGCACTTCGGCGAGGCCCTGCCCCTGTGGGACCGGGTGGTGGCGCTGGCGCCTGAAGACGCTTCGGCCTGGAGCAACCGCGGCAACGTGCAGCTGGCCCTGGGGGATGCCCGGGCGGCGATCGCTGACCAGGACCGGGCCATCGCCCTGGAGCCCGCCAGCGCCGACCCCCACCTCAACCGCGGCACCGCCGAGGAGGCCCTGGGCCTCTGGCCGGAGGCCGCCGCCGACTACGCCTGGATCCTGGAGCGGAATCCCCAGGATGCCTCCGCCCTCTACAACCTGGGCAACGTGGAGGGCTCCCGGGGCGACTGGCCGGCGGCCCGCGCCTGTTTCGAGGCGGCCGCCGCCGCCCGGCCGGGCTTCGCCATGGCCCGCTCCAGCGCCGCCCTGGCCGCCTTCCAGCTGGGGGACACCGCGGTGGCGGAGAAGCAGCTGCGCGATCTGATCCGCCGCTATCCCCTGTTCGCCGATGCCCGCGCCGGCCTGACGGCGCTGCTGTGGCGGCGGGGGGCCCGGGGTGAGGCGGAGAGCCACTGGGCCGCGGCCTCCGGGCTCGATCCCCGCTACCGGCAGGAAGAATGGCTGTTGCAGATACGGCGCTGGCCGCCCGTGCCCGTGCAGGCTCTGGCCCAGTTCCTGGCCCTGGCCCCCTGAACCGGCTTCGACCCCTCGGCCTCCCCCTCCGCCCATGACCCCGCTGTCCGTCTCCCCCATCGCCCCGGCTGATGCCACCTGGGACGCCCTGGGGCTGGAGGACACCCTGCAGTCGCTGCTGCCGGAGCTGATCCAGATCCGCCGCCACATCCACCGCCACCCCGAGCTGAGCGGCCACGAACAGCAGACCGCCGCCCTGGTGGCCGGGGAGCTGCGGCGCTGGGGCTGGGAGGTGCGGGAAGGGGTGGGCCGCACCGGGGTGGTGGCCGAGCTGGGGCCGGTGGGGGCGCCGCTGGTGGCCCTGCGCGCCGACATGGATGCCCTGCCGATCGAGGAGCGCACCGAGCTGCCCTATGCCTCCAGCCGCCAGGGCCTGATGCATGCCTGCGGCCACGACATCCACACCACCGTGGGTCTGGGGGTGGCGCGGCTGCTGGCCGGGATGGCGGATCGGCTCACGGCCCGGGTGCGGCTGCTGTTCCAGCCGGCGGAGGAGACGGCCGAGGGGGCGGCCTGGATGCGGGCCGACGGGGCGATGGAGGGGGTGCAGGCCCTGTTCGGCGTGCACGTGTTTCCGAGCCTGGAGGTGGGCACGGTGGGGGTGCGCAGCGGCAGCCTCACGGCCGCGGCGGGGGAGCTGGAGGTGGAGGTGCTGGGGGAAGGGGGCCACGGCGCCCGCCCGCACCAGAGCACCGACGCGATCTGGATCGCCGCCCGGGTGGTGAGCGGGCTGCAGGAGGCGATCAGCCGGCGGCTCGACCCGCTGCATCCGGTGGTGGTCAGCTTCGGGCTGATCGAAGGGGGCAAGGCCTTCAACGTGATCGCCGACCACGTGCGGCTGCTGGGCACGGTGCGCTGCCTGGATCTGGAGGTGCACGCCCAGCTGCCGGGCTGGATCGAGGACACGGTCCATGCGCTCTGCCAGGGCCATGGCGGTGAGGCCCGGGTGCATTACCGCTGCATCTCGCCGCCGGTGCACAACGACCCGGAGCTCACCCGGCTGGTGGCCGATGCGGCCGTGGCGCTGCTGGGCCGCTCCCGGGTGCAGTGGCTGGAGCAGCCGTCGCTGGGGGCCGAGGACTTCGCCCAGCTGCTGGAGGGCACCCGCGGCACCATGTTCCGCCTGGGGGTGGCCGGGCCGGGGGGCTGCACGCCCCTGCACAGCAACAGCTTCGATCCGGATGAGGGCTGCCTGGAGGTGGGCATCAAGGTGCTCACCCTCAGCCTGCTGCGCTGGATGGAGCAGCCGGTTTGAGCGGCCGTCGGCCCTCCCGCTTCCGGGCGGCGCTGCTGGCGCTCTCCTCGCCGCTGCTGATCCTGCTGGCCCTGCTGGTGCTGCTCACCCGCCACGGGACCGACCGGCTGCCGGCGGTGCCCGCCCTGGTGATCGGCGCCGGCCTACTCACCACCAGCTGGATCCGGCGGCGGCGGCGCCGGGCCGAGCTGCTGCGGGCCCTGCGCCAGGGACCCCCAGCCTGCGGCGCGCTGCGCCAAGGTGAAGGATCCCCGCCCTGATCCCCGTGAGTGACGCCACCCCCGATCTGGAAGCGGCGCGGCAGGCGATCGCCTCGGGCGATCCGAGCCGGGCCATGCCAGCCCTGGCGGGGCTGCGGGGGGTGGAGCCGGAGGCGGCGATCCCGCTGCTGCTGCTGGGGCTGGAGCAGACCACCTTCGTGATCCGCTCGCTGGCCTGCGCCGGGCTGGGCGTGAAGCGCAGCGAAGCGGGCTGGGCGGCCCTGGAGAGGTCCGTGCGCCAGGACGAGGACGCCAACGTGCGCGCCGAGGCGGCCAACGCCCTGGCCAGCTACGGGGTGGAGCGGGCCTGGCCCCTGCTGCGGGATGCCTTCGTGGCCGACGACCAGTGGCTGGTGCGCTGCAGCATCCTCTCGGCCCTGGCCGAGCAGGAGGACATGCCTCCGGCCTGGCTGCTGGAGCTGGCCCGGGAGGCGGTGGCCGATGGCGACGGCACGGTGCGGGCCGGCGGGGCCGAGATCCTCGGGCGCCTGGTGCGCGAGGGCCGGGGGCCGGAGGCGGCCCAGGCCCGCGAGGTCCTGGCGGCCTTGCAGGGCGATGGCGACCACCGGGTGACGGCCGTGGCCCTGGACGGCCTGCAGGGCTGACGGCCGCGCCGATTCCCGGACCTGTACAGCCTGTACAGAGCCAGGATTCATGGTTGCGGAGCCCTGTCCCCGTTCAACCTTGACCCTCCCCCCTTTCCGCCCTGGCCCCATCCCCGATCTGCCTTGCTAGCTTTCGGGCGTCACTAGGGGTGCCCGGCGCAGGATCCACCGATCGCTTCGCCCAGGGCTGAGATCACACCCTCCGAACCTGATCCGGGTCATGCCGGCGCAGGGAAGTGGAACAGGATCGTGAAACCAATCTCAGGCCGCGCCCCCGCCCCTTTGCCGGAGCCCGTCATGCGCAGCGCCTGGATCCAGAAGCGTCGTGGTCAAGCCAACGTCACCCAGCTCCACTACGCCCGCCAGGGGGTGGTGACCGAGGAGATGGCCTACGTGGCGAAGCGGGAGAACCTGCCCGAGTCGCTGGTGATGGAGGAGGTGGCCCGCGGCCGCATGATCATCCCGGCCAATATCGAGCACCCGAACCTGGAGCCGATGGCGATCGGCATTGCGTCCAGGTGCAAGGTGAACGCCAACATCGGCGCCTCCCCCAACGCCTCCGATCTCGACGAGGAGGTGGCGAAGCTGAAGCTGGCGGTGAAGTACGGCGCCGACACGGTGATGGACCTCTCTACCGGCGGGGTGAACCTCGATGAGGTGCGCACGGCGATCATCAACGCCTCCACGGTGCCGATCGGCACGGTGCCCGTGTACCAGGCGCTGGAGAGCGTGCATGGGATGATCGAGAAGCTCGATGAGGACGACTTCCTGCATGTGATCGAGAAGCACTGCCAGCAGGGCGTCGACTACCAGACGATCCATGCGGGCCTGCTGATCGAGCACCTGCCGCTGGTGAAGGGCCGGCTCACCGGCATCGTCAGCCGCGGCGGCGGCATCCTGGCCCAGTGGATGCTGTACCACCACCGCCAGAACCCGCTGTTCACCCGCTTCGAGGACATCTGCGAGATCTTCAAGCGCTACGACTGCAGCTTCTCCCTGGGGGATTCGCTCCGGCCGGGCTGCCAGCACGATGCGTCGGATGCGGCCCAGCTGGCGGAACTGAAGACCCTGGGTGAACTCACCCGCCGCGCCTGGAAGCACGATGTGCAGGTGATGGTGGAGGGTCCGGGCCATGTGCCGATGGACCAGATCGAGTTCAACGTCAAGAAGCAGATGGAGGAGTGCAGCGAGGCCCCCTTCTACGTGCTCGGTCCGCTGGTGACGGACATCGCCCCCGGCTACGACCACATCACCAGCGCCATCGGCGCCGCCCTGGCCGGCTGGCACGGCACGGCGATGCTCTGCTACGTGACGCCGAAGGAACACCTGGGCCTGCCCAACGCCGAAGACGTGCGCGAGGGCCTGATCGCCTACAAGATCGCCGCCCATGCCGCCGACATCGCCCGCCACCGCCCCGGCGCCCGCGACCGCGACGACGAGCTGAGCCGGGCCCGTTACGCCTTCGACTGGAACAAGCAGTTCGATCTCAGCCTGGATCCGGAGCGGGCCCGCGAGTACCACGACGAAACCCTGCCCGCCGACATCTACAAGCAGGCCGAGTTCTGCTCGATGTGCGGTCCCAAGCACTGCCCGATGCAGACCAAGATCACCGACGAGGACATCGAGGGTCTGGAGCAGGTGCTGGCCGAACAGAAGAAGGCCAAAGGCGAGCCGGCGGCGGTCTGAGCCGGGGGCGCGGCCCATGGCCCATCAGGTGATCGTCCTGCTGGGCCTGGAGCTCCTGTGAAAAGCATCAACAGGCTGGGCACGTTTGAGGATGTTCTGGCATCGGCGCCGCAGGATGTGCGTTTGATCTGCCAGGCCCTGAGAGCGCTCATCGAGGAACTCCATCCGGACAGCGTCGAGGTGCCTCGCCCGGGTGAGCCATCGGTGGCCTATGGCTTCGGGGAGAAGAAGATGTCGGAAGCCTATGCGTACATCATGCCCCAGAAGAGCTATGCCAACCTCGGCTTCTATCACGGCGCCAGCATTGCCGATTCGCATCCAACCCTGGAGGGAACGGGCGCCCGGCTGCGGCACATCAAGATTCGGTCGATCGAGGCCGTGCGATCGCCGGCAACGGTGAAAGCCCTGCAGGATTCCATGGTGGAACGCCGGACCGCGCTGGGGCTCGACAAGGCTTAGAACGTCGCCCCCTGGCCAGCGCCTCCCACGGGCTCAGGCCTCCTGCTGGGAGGCGAGGTAGGAGGCGATCATCCGCTCCATCCCCTGCTGGGTGCGGCCGTGGGGACGCAGCCCCTGGGCGGCCCAGATCCGATCGAGCTCCATGCGCAGGTCTTCGCTGATCCAGCAGGAGAGCAGCACCTTGCCCTCGCGGCTGGAGGTGCAGCGCTTGGCGGCCATCGACGCTCGGGGATCGCTGGATGGATTGTATACATGTACTCAGATGCCCGATTTGGCCGTGTCCCCTGCCGTCGCCAGCGCCGATCCCCAACGCTGCAGCCGCTGGCTCTGGCGGCACGCCGGTCGGGAGATCGGCATCGCCGTCAGCGACGGCAGCGGCTCCGGACCCGCGTGGCTGCTCCTGCCTGCCCTGAGCACGATCTCCAGCCAGAGGGAGTGGCAGCCCTTCTGCGCGTCCATCGACGCACGGCAGCCGGATCCTTCCCGGCGCCCCCGCTGGATCCGCGTCGACTGGCCGGGCTTCGGCGACAGCGACCGGCCGCCCCTGGCCTACGACGCCGAGCTCCTCGCCCGGTTCCTGGCCGATCTCCGGCGTGAGGTCTGCCCGGCCGACTGCGGCCTGATCGCCGCCGGCCACGCCGCCGGCATCGCCCTGTTGGCCTCGGAGCGCCATGGCCTGGCCTTCCGGGAAAGGTGGCTGGTGGCCCCCACCTGGCGGGGGCCCTTCCCCACCATGGCCGGCCGCCACAGCCGGGCCTTCCCGCTGCTACGGGGCCTGGTGGAGGCGCCGGTGCTGGGCCCGCTCCTCTACCGGCTCAACACCACCCGAAGCGTGCTCGTCTGGATGAGCCGGCGCCATGTGGATGTGGCCGGCCCGGGACTGACGCCGCAGGGGATCAGCGAGCGGCAGCGCATCGCCCGCCAGCCCGGCGCCCGCTTCGCCAGCGCCGCCTTCGTCACCGGCGGCCTGGATCCCTACGGCGACCCCGAGGGCTGGCTGCGGGCGGCCCGGGGCCTGGAGACGCCCCTGACGGTGGTGGTGGCCGATCAGTCGCCGCCGAAGTCGCTGGCCCAGATGCGGGCCCTGGCGGCCGTGGCCAATCGGGTGGAGCACCTGCCGGGCCGCCTGGGCGCCCATGAGGAGTGCGGCGACGCGCTGGCGGGGCTTCTGGGCTGAGGGACGGTGGCAGTCTCGGGGGCAAGGCAGGCGAGCGCGACTTCTTGGGCTCCACGGAGAACCTGCATCTCTCTCATCCGATCCGCATCGCCGATGGTGGCCTGGGTGGTCGACCGCCGCGAGGTCCAAATGCTGGTGGACGTGAGCTCTGATGAGGTGATGCATTGCCTCTCCGGCAGCCGCTCCGGCCTGGCCAAGCAACTGCTGAAGAAGACAAGTCCTGCCCCAGGTTGCCAACCTGCTCGGCGGCCTGCGGGAAAGCTGAGGGGTTGCCGATGGGGCATCCCTGAGGTTTCACACTTCTCGCTCTGCTGTGGCTGAGGACAAAAGTGGTTCGCGGACACGTTATCCAAGGCAGCGGTTTGCCTTACTGGTTAGATTGTCATTGGAGGCGAAGGAGTTAAGCGACTGTTTGCTTGCAACTCAGCTGGTTTATGGGGAATGGGCCTCCCCGCTGATTCTGGTTCACGGAACCGCAAAAGAACTAGTTAGTTTCGAAGAAGAGTATGGAACAATTTGTCAAGTTTATTGAGCAGATATCTATACTTGTGGGTATCTGGGCCGCAATCTACGGTATCAACTCTTGGAGGCGTGAGCACCGTGGCAAGCGCCAAATTGAGTTGGCAGAAGATGCTCTTGCTCTCTTCTATGAGGCTCGCGACGCAATTGCAGGCATGCGCCATCCGGTGAGCTTCAGTGGCGAACTAGATGCTATCGAGCGAGGAGAAGGAGAGCCTGAGAATGTGTTCACCGCCAGGCGGAATGCGAGCTTGATCTTTGTTCGGTACGAAAGGAATAGCGAGCTGTTCAATAAGATCCACGCCATGCGATATCGATTCATGGCGCTTATTGGGAAAGAACAAGCGAAGCCGTTCGAAGATCTTCGAAATATTGAGAATGATCTTTTTCAGGCCGCACGTATGCTGGCTCGCCTTTGGCCCCGAGATCATTTTCGAACGAAGGCGGACCGCGATAAGCACTTCAATCAAATCGTGGAGTTCGAAGAAATCTTCTGGGGAGTTGGGGGCGAAGAAGATCCGATTGAACCGAGAATACAAAGCGTGATCGATGAGATTGAGGCTGTTTGTTCGAAAGTAATTGTGGGCAAGAAGAGCTGGAGTGGGCGTTTGAGATTTTCGTCTGCCGATAAAGGCTAACAATGTGGTCAAGTCGTTTGCCTGCGGCTCACTCGGACCTTCAGCACTACGCATCTACTCGGCATGGCTACGCTTTGTTCGTCCGATCAGCCGCTCCATGCTGAACGCCGCTTACCACGGCGTTGACGAGTTCGGATTAATGCCGTGCCAGCAGAGGCTGGCATGAATAGAGTGCCTAAAAGCGATTGGCCTCCAGCGCACGAAAGTGATGCAGACTACTGAATCCAAGATCGCGTTGCTCATTGACGCAGACAATGCGCCAGCCGCCAAAATCTCAGCCATTATCTCCGAAATTGCAAAATATGGAATTGCCAATATTCGCAAGGCCTATGGAAATTGGAAGAACCCAACCTTGAAATCCTGGGAAGAGTGCTTGCAGGAGTATGCGATTTGCCCAGTTCAGCAGTTTGACCTCACCAAGGGCAAGAATGCCACTGACGCAGCCATGATTATCGATGCCATGGACTTACTGTATACCCAAAAGCTGGATGCCTTTGCGATTGTTTCGAGCGACAGTGACTTTACTCCGCTGGTCATGAGAATCCTCACCAGCGGCTTGAAAGTCTATGGCTTTGGTGAGAAAAAGACACCATTACCTTTTGTTTACGCCTGCTCGACTTTTTTGTACCTAGAGACGATCGATCAGACGACGATTTCTGCTGAAGCTTCTATGCCATCAATGAGCATCAAGAAGTCCGGCAAGGAGTTGAAGCAAGATACTAGACTCATCAATTTGTTGCGGAGCGCAGTATCCAGTGCTGCCGATGATGATGGCTGGTCGAATCTATCTCCAGTGGGTGCGCACATCGCCAATCAAACGTCGTTTGACCCTCGCAACTATGGCTATGCCAAGCTCAGTGGCCTTTTTGAGGCGATTGACTTGTTCGAGACGGAGCGAAGAAACAAGGCTGTCTATGTGCGAGGAAAGCAAAAGAATGGCCATCCACCGAAGTAATATGCAGGAAATCTTTCACTTCCGGTGATACCTAATCTTTTGTGCCTCTTGGTCACTTTGGAACCGCTGAAGCCGGTGAGTCAGCGTCCTGAGTCGCTTCATGTGGCGTGAATTTACCGGATCGAACAGATCTGCCCGGACGGTGTCAATGAATACCAGCACATCTTTTGGGCTGCAGGGTCCACTTTTCCAGCTATGGAACTCCCGGTGTAGTTCAGGAACCAACACGAGAATGTTCTCGGGCAAGTCCGCCAAATCGGGGCGACTTTGGCGGTCGAATAGATGGTGTCCATCGAGGTCGATCTTTCGGTAGGCCTTTGAGTATTCACCTGTAATCTCGCAACGATGGCTCGCAGCTGCCTTGGCTCGCTTTTTCGCTCGGTCCACACCGTCGGTGAGGTGGCGGATCTCGGACTTGAAACAGGACTCCACTACCTCTCCTACCGCTTCGATCCAGGCTTGGCGCGTCTTGGTGATGCGGCTGTTGGTCCGCATATCGCGGGCAACGCGGGCGATCCCCCGTTGGCTGATCAGCACCTGGCGCTCGTCACTTTGCATGAAGTCTTTCCCGATCTCCAGGGCTTCCTCCCCCTCTTCCGTGCCGGCGGTGCGCAGCCGGTTCCAGGAGTTATTCAGCCCCAGGTAGTTGGTCTGCAGGATGCCCACGGTGGTTTTCCGGCTCACAAAGGCCAGATCCCCACGGATCTCCAGTGTGCCGCCGGCCTCGATGAACTCCTGGGTGATCCGTCTTGATACTAGGAGTAGCTGTCGCTTTTGAGTCTCCTTAAGCAGCCGCTTGCGGAACCAGCCGAGCACCCCCGTTTTCTCTGTGGCCTCGATGTAACGGGCCAGGGCCTCCACGCCCTCCTCAGTGAAATGTCGTGGCCGCCGGCCGTTGTCTCCAGGCACAGGGGGACCGGCGTACTCGAAATGCTCGCCCTCTACCAACTCCCATTCGTCATCAGCGTTGGCGTCAAACGCCTCCACGATCTTATAGAGGCTGTTGACGCGTTTCCGGAGAATCCCTGCCGTTTCCTTGGCCGTCAGTAGATCACGCATGGCTTGAATGCAGGAGGGGGAGGATCGAGTCCTTCATCGTCTGCAGGCGTTCCGCCACGCGGGGATCGCCGCCGTGGTCTGGGTGGTGCTGCTGGATCAGCCTTCGGAACGCTTCGCGCACCTCATCGGCGGTGGCGGTCTTCGGGTCGAGGCCGAACACCACCCAGGGCCGGAAGTGCTGCAGCACGTCGATGCCGTTGATCACGGTGGGTCCGTCCTCAAGGTTTCTCTCATTGGCCGGAATGCCGATGAAGCGCCGGTAGAGCACCAGCCAGTCGTCCTTGGTTTTCAGCGCCACCTCTTCGCCCGTCATCGACAGCTGGAAGTTCTTGTCCTTGCGCAGCTGGGTGACGGTCTTGCACCTGAAATGCGCCAGCACCTTGCTCTTGATCTCGGTGGCGGTGGGGGGCTTGGGCTTCGGTGGCGGCGGATCCTTGAACGCTCCCCCGTTGATCGTCTGCGCGAAGGAGAGCAGATCGGCCTCGCCCAGCTCCGGCTGGCCCAGGAGCGTCTGGATCAGCGCCTTCACCTCGGCCAGCGTCAGCTTCTTGCTTCGCGCGGCCACAGACCAGTGCTGGAAACGATTTTCATCCTGGCCAGGGGCTTCTGGGCTTGCCTGGGGGCTTAGGAAACTGTCGTGTTTCGCCGGTCCGCCTGAGCCCCCGGCAGCCACCGGAGCCCCCGGCCTGTCTGGGACTGGAGCCGTGGAGCGCCTTTGCTAGGTTGCCGCCGCCTGCCTGGCCCGTTGCTGCCTGATGAAAGCCGTCATCCTGGCCGGTGGACTGGGCACCCGACTCGCGGAGGAGACCCACCTGCGGCCCAAGCCGATGGTGGAGATCGGTGGCAAGCCGATCCTGTGGCACATCCTCAAGATCTACAGCCACCACGGCATCAACGATTTCATCATCTGTTGCGGCTACAAGGGTTATGTGATCAAGGAATACTTCGCCAACTATTTCCTGCACACCAGTGATGTCACCTTCCATATGGATCTCAACCACATGGAAGTGCACCGCCAGAAGGCCGAACCCTGGAAGGTCACGCTGGTCGACACCGGCGATGCCACCCTCACCGGCGGCCGGCTGGCCCGGGTGCGCAGCTACCTGCCGCCGGGGGAATCCTTCTGCTTCACCTACGGCGACGGCGTTGCCGATGTGGACATCACCGCCCTGATCGCCCACCACCGCCGCGAGGGCCTGCAGGCCACCCTCACCGCCGTCCAGCCCCCCGGCCGCTACGGCGCCCTGCACCTTGAGGGCGATGCGGTGGCCGATTTCGAGGAGAAGCCCGACGGCGATAACGCCTGGATCAACGGCGGCTTCTTCGTGCTCGAGCCCGCCGTGATCGACCTGGTCGACGGCGACCAGTGCGTCTGGGAGCAGGCCCCCCTCAAGGCCCTGGCCACCCAGGGCCAGCTCAGCTCCTTCAAGCACCGCGGCTTCTGGCAGCCCATGGACACCCTGCGCGACCGCCAGCGCCTGGAGGACCTCTGGCAGCAGGGCCGCGCCCCCTGGAAGGTCTGGAGCTGACCATGATCAGCCCCGCCTTCTGGCAGGGCAGGCGCGTCCTGCTCACCGGCCACACCGGCTTCAAGGGCAGCTGGCTGGCCCTCTGGCTCTGCGAACTCGGCGCCCGCGTCACCGGCTTCGCCCTGGCGCCGGACACCGACCCCTCCCTGTTCGACCAGCTGGGCCTCGCCTCCCGCCTCGATCACCACATCGGCGACCTGCGTGATCCGGCCGCCCTGCGCGAGCTGGTGGCCGCCGTCCAGCCGGAGGTGGTGCTGCACCTGGCCGCCCAGCCCCTGGTGCGCCGCAGCTACGCCGAGCCGGTGCTCACCTGGGAAACGAACGTGATGGGCACCATCCACCTGATGGAGGCCCTGCGCCCCCTGGCCCATCCCTGCGCCGCGGTGCTGATCACCACCGACAAGGTGTACCGCAACAACGAGTGGCTCTACGGCTACCGGGAGAACGACCCCCTCGGCGGCCACGACCCCTACAGCAGCAGCAAGGCCGCCGCCGAGCTGGCCATCAGCTCATGGCGCGCCAGCTACTGCGGCCCCCTGCCCCACCAGTCACCCCACCTGCGCATCGCCAGCGCCCGGGCCGGCAACGTCATCGGCGGCGGCGACTGGGCCGCCGACCGCATCATTCCCGACACCGTCCGCTCCCTGCGCGCCGGCGAGCCCATCACCCTGCGCAACCCCGCCGCCACCCGCCCCTGGCAGCACGTGCTCGAACCCCTCGGCGGCTACCTGGCCCTGGCCGAGGCCCTTGCCGAGCCCTCCGCTGGGCTGGCGATGGCCGAGGCCTTCAACTTCGGGCCCCAGCTGGAGGCCAACCGGCCCGTGCGGGAGCTGGTGGAGCAGGCCCTTGTCCACTGGCCCGGCACCTGGATCGATGCCTCCGATCCCAGCGCCCCCCACGAGGCCGGCCTGTTGAATCTGGTGATCGACAAGGCCCACCACCGCCTCGGCTGGTCGCCCCGCTGGGACTTCGCGACCACCACCGCCCGCACGCTTCAGTGGTATCGCCGCGTGATCGAGGCGGGCGACGACCCGCTGGCCTGCTGCCTCGACGACCTCACCGCCTATCTCGCTCCTCTGCCGCCGGGCCGATCCACCCCATGACCGCCGACCTCGACCAGCTCAAGCAGGAGATCCTGCGGCTCACCCGCGACTACGCCCGCCGCGCCCACGCCGCCTATCGCCCCGGCGATGACCCGGATCGCACCCCCCACGCCGACGGCCAGACGATCCCCTACGCCGGCCGCGTCTTCACCGAAGACGAGGTGGAAGCGGCCGTGGGTACCACCCTCGATTTCTGGCTCACCCTCGGCACCGAAGGCGCCGCCATGGAGAGCGAGCTGGCGGCCTTCCTCGGGGTGCGCCACAGCCTGCTGGTCAATTCCGGCTCCTCCGCCAACCTGGTGGCCATCTCGGCCCTCACCTCCCACCGCCTGCCCGCCGAGCGGCGCCTGCGCCCGGGCGATGAGGTGATCACCGTGGCGGCCGGCTTCCCCACCACCGTCGCGCCGATCCTGCAGGTGGGCGCCGTGCCGGTGTTCATCGACGCCGATCCGGTCACCGGCAACGCCCGCTGTGACCAGCTCGAGGCCGCCTACCGGCCCGGCGTCACCAAGGCCGTGATGATGGCCCACGCCCTGGGCAACCCCTTCGATCTGGCGGCGGTGCTGCGCTTCTGCCGTGCCCACGACCTCTGGCTCGTCGAAGACAACTGCGACGCCCTGGGGTGCTCCTATTCCATGCCCCGGGAGCTGGCCGAATCCCTCGGCTTCACCACCAACAGCCCCGGCCTCGATGAGGGCCCCGACCGCGTCATCCGCTGGACCGGCACCTGGGGCGACATCAGCACCCAGAGCTTCTATCCGCCCCACCACCTCACCATGGGCGAGGGCGGCGCGGTGAACATCGTCCGCGACCAGAAGCTCAAGGTGGTGGCCGAGAGCTTCCGCGACTGGGGCCGCGACTGCTGGTGCCCCTCCGGCAAGGACGACACCTGCGGCAAGCGCTTCGACTGGCAGCTGGGCGAGCTGCCCGCCGGCTACGACCACAAGTACATCTACAGCCACCTCGGCTTCAACCTCAAACCGCTCGATCCCCAAGCCGCCATCGGCCGGGTGCAGCTGCGCCGCCTCCCCGAGTTCATCGAGGCCCGCAAGCGCAACTGGCAGACCCTGCGCGAGGGGCTGGTGCCCACCGAGTCCGTGCTGGAGTTCTCCCTGCCCACCCACGCCACCGGCTGGGATCCGCAGGGCGGCTTCTCCTGGGATGCCACGGGCTGCCGCAGCGACTGCTCCTGGTTCGGCTTCAAGATCTCCGTCAAACCCGACGCCCCCTTCCGCCGCACCGACCTGGCCCGCGAGCTCGATGCCCACCGCATCGGCAACCGCATGCTGTTCGGCGGCAACCTGGTGCGTCAGCCGGCCTTCGTGCAGCTGCGCGCCGACCGCCCCGACGCCCTGCGGGTGGTGGGCGACCTGGCCGGCGCCGACGCGATCATGGTCGACACCCTGTTCCTGGGCACCTACCCCGGCCTCACCGCTCCGATGCTGGCGAAGGAGATCGAGGTGATCCTCGACTTCTGCCGCAGCCGATGAGGCTGTTCCTCACCGGCGGCACCGGCTTCATCGGCTCCCATGTGCTGGCGGCGGCCCTGGCGGCGGGCCACCAGGTGCGGGCCCTGCGCCGCAGCCCCGCCTCCGCTCCGGTGATCCCCCTGCCCGGTGAGCCCGAATGGTGCCAGGGCGATCTGGCCAGCCTGGAGGCCCCGGCGCTGGAGGGCGTGGAGGCGGTGCTGCACCTGGCCTCGGCCGGGGTGAGTCCCAAGCCCGCCAGCTGGGAGGAGCTGGTGCAGGCCAATGTGGCCGGCAGCCTGCGGCTGCTGGAGCGGGCAGCGGCAGCGGGCGTGCGCCGCTGCGTCGTGGCCGGCAGCAGCCACGAGTACGGCAACGCCGCCCGCCGTTTGGATGCCATTCCCCCCGATGCCCCCCTGGAACCCCTGAGCCCCTACGGCGCCAGCAAGGCGGCCGCCTTCCAGCTGCTGCGGGCCTTCGCCATCGCCGAGGGGCTGGAGCTGTTCTACGGCCGCATCTTCTCGGCCTACGGCGAGGGCCAGTTCGAGGGCAACTTCTGGCCCTCCCTGCGCCGTGCGGCCCGCTCCGGCGACGACTTCCCGATGACCTCCGGCCGCCAGGTCAGCGATTTCATCCCCGTCGCCGAGGTGTCCGACCACCTGCTGGCGGCCTGCGCGCGGCCCGATGTGGCCGCCGGCGCGCCCCTGGTGGTGAACATCGGCTCGGGCGCCGCCACCAGCCTGCTGGCCTTCGCCGAAGCGGAATGGGAGCGCCTGGGGGCGACCGGTAGATTGCGCCCCGGTGTGCTTCCCGACCGCCCCGATCAGATCGAGCGATACGTTCCGGACCTGGCTGGTTTGAGGCTCCCCGCGCCCCCTCTGCCCTGATGTCGATGAAGGTCCTGATCACCGGCGGTTGCGGCTTTCTGGGATCGAACCTCGCCGCCTCCTACCTGCAGGAAGGGGCCGAGGTGATCGTGGTGGATGCCCTGTTCCGGCGCGGTTCGGCGGCCAACCTGGCCTGGCTGGAGCAGCAGGCCGCCCCGGGCCGCTTCCATTTCATCCAGGCCGACCTGGCCGAGGCCGAGGCCGTGCTGGCCGTGTTCCGCCGCCACGCCCCCTTCGACTACATCTGCCATGTGGGCGGCCAGGTGGCCATGACCACCTCCCTGACCGATCCCGCCCGCGACCTGCAGACCAACGTGCTCGGCACCTTCGCCGTGCTTGAGGCCGCCCGGGCCCTCTCCCCGGAGGCCCTGATCGCCTACAGCAGCACCAACAAGGTCTACGGCGATCTCGAAGGGCTCCGCTACGAGGAGACCCCCACCCGCTACCGCCTTCCCGACCATCCCGACGGCCTCGATGAGTCCCTGGGGCTGGACTTCTCCACCCCCTACGGCTGCTCCAAGGGGGCGGCGGATCAGTACGTGCGCGACTGGGCCCGGGTCTACGGCCTGAAAACGGTGGTGTTCCGCCACTCCTCGATCTTCGGCGGCCGCCAGTTCGCTTCCTTCGACCAGGGCTGGGTGGGCTGGTTCTGCCAGAAGGCGATCGAGCAGAAGCGTGCCCATCAGGCGGGCCTGGCCCCCGAACCCTTCACCATCGCCGGCACCGGCAAGCAGGTGCGTGACGTGCTCCACGCCGACGACCTGATCCGCCTCTACCGGGCCGCCTTCGAGCACCGGCAGCGGATGACCGGCGAGATCTTCAACATCGGCGGCGGTGCCGCCAACTCCCTCAGCCTGCTGGAGCTGTTCGCCCTGCTCGCCGAGCTGCTGGCCATTCCGCCGCTGGTGTTCACCCCCACCCCCCGCCGCGCCAGCGACCAGGACTGCTTCATCGCCGATATCACCAAGGCCCGGCGCCTGCTCGGCTGGTCGCCGGCCATCTCCTGCCGCGACGGGGTCAGCCGCATGCTCGCCTGGACCGACACCCACCTGATGGGCTGAGGCAAGGGTGAACCGAACCATGCCCGCTGCCCTGCAGAAGCTGCGCCCCCTCCTCGTCTCCGCCGGCTTCATCGGCCTCTGCGCCCTGTTCTATTTCCTGAGGCGGCCCTCCATCTCCCTGGAGCCGCTCCTCTATGCGGAAGACGGATCGATCTTTCTGCAGACGGCGATTGATTCAGGCGTCCACTCCATCTTCAAGACCTACGCCGGCTACAGCCACCTGCTTCAGCGCCTGGTGGCCCTGTTCGCCGTCAGCAACCTCTCGCCGCTGGACTACCCGCAGTTTTTCCTGGCGGTGGCCTGGGCCAGCTACCTGCTGCCCCTCGTCTGCATGGAGGGCCTGATCCGGTTGGGGTTCTTCGGCAGGATCCTGCGGTTCTCCTATATCCCCTATGTCTTCTATCCCTATGGCCAGGAAACCTATCTCAACCTGCCCAACGCCTACATCTTCTTCCCCCTCGGCTTCATCCTGATCGCCTACGCGGTCTATGGGCGCCTGCTGCAGGGCCGTGGGGCGCCGCCGATCCGGCTCTGGCCGGGCTTCCAGCTGCTCCTGTTCCTCTATGGCCTGGTGGCGGTGTTCACGGGCCCCTTCGCCGCCCTCTACGGCCTGCCCCTGCTGGCCTTCGTGCTGCTGAAGCGGCGACGTGTCTCGCTGGCCCCGGTCTGGCTCACCGTGCCGGTGCTGCTCTCCTCCGTGCAGCTCTATCTCTCCCAGCTCACCTACAGCTACGAGCTCTCCACCGCCCAGGCGATCAGCACGTTGCTGGCACGGCCGGATGTGTTGCTCGACTGGTTCACCATCCACCTGGTCAGTCCCCTGTTCGGCGGCTACAAGCCAGGCTGGTACCTGCGGGTGCTGCCGGAGCCGCTGCAACTGCTGCTGGTGGCGGGGCTGGTGGCCGTTGTCGTGCTGGCGGTGCGGGTGGTGAGTCGCCGGATGCGGCAGCCGGCGCTGCTCTATCTGGCCATGTTCTCCACCATGGTGCTCTCCTTCTCCAGCCTGCTGGTGGCGGTGCGCCGGGGGGCTCCCATCGTCGCGTTGACCGTGGAGGATGCCGGCGGGCGCTTCTTCTTCTGGAACACCGTGCTGTTCCTCACGATCCTGCTCACGGCCTTTGTTCTTCTGGTGCGCGATCGCACAACCCGCCAGGGAACGGCCTCCAGGATCATGGCCTCCTGGCTGATCCTTTCGATCGTCTTCTATCACAACAACGTCGCGCGCCGCGAGGCGCCGATCAGCTACACCGATCAGCTTGAGCAGCAGTGCAGGGTGCCCGGCAAGCTGCCGATGGAGCTGCAGATCTTCGCGGGCCCGATCTGGAGCTTCCAGCTGGGTCGGCCCCAGATCGACAGACTCTGCGCCGGCGTGATGCACTTCACGCCGATGAACACCAAAGCCAGTGATGTGCTGCCAAAGCACCTCCAGCCCATGCCGTTGAAGATCGGGCAGACGATGCGCTTTCCCGTCGTTCCACAGAAGGATCAGAGGATGGAGGCCGTCGGTCTGCTGATCGGCACCAACAACCGGGTCAACCATGGAGTGCTGCGCCTCTGTGTTCAGTCCCCGTCTGCTTCCGCCCCTGTCTGTTCGACGGATGTGGACAAACGACGACTGCAGGACAACCGCATTGCCCCTTTCCCCTTCGCCGACGGCCTGGCGGTGCGCTCCGGCGAAACACTGGAGTTTTCCCTGAGCGATCACGACCGGCCTGGAAACAGGTCCAGGGGGGAGACGGCCATCTATGTGTCCCGGCTGATCAGCAGCCCTGTGGCCTTTGCAGGATCCAGCTAGCGGCCTGCCATTCCAAGGGCCACGATCCCATAGCCCACGGTGATGGCCAGGATGTTGGCCGGAGCCACTGCGGCCGCATCCTTCAGCGAGAAGAACACATACAGCAGCGGATACTGCAGGCTCAGCACCAGCACCGCCAGCTTCCGATCGACTCCGGGCAGCACCAGGGCGGTGATTCCGAAGGAGGCGCCATAGCAAACAAGCGAGGCCGCCAGATAGAGCGCGCCGGTGCGGACACCTTCCGCCGGTGGACGGATCCGCAAGATGAATTGGCCCAGGCATGCCGCAAGAACGGCAGCTAAAAGATACACTGCCTGCAGCATGCTTTTTGACAACATTGGCCCATGACGAGATCGCCGCATCATATCGCCATCTGCATTCCGTGTTACAACGAGTCCTCCAATATCGAAGCGCTCTATGTGAGGCTCGCCAAGGTTCTTGAGCAGTTTCCCGACGACGTTTTCTCGATCGTTTTTGCCGATAACTGCTCCACCGACCACACGGTGCAGCTGATCGAGGGCCTGGCGGCAAGGGATTCCCGCGTTGGCCTGATCCGCAATGTCTCGAACTTCGGCTTCGTGCGCTCCTCGGCCAATGCCCTGCTCGCGCCCGATGCCGACGCCAATGTGTTTCTGATGTCGGATCTGCAGGATCCCCCCGAGCTGGTGGCGGAGCTGATCAACGGCTGGAAGAAGGGCGACGACCAGGTGATCTTCGCCGTGCGGCGCTCCAGCCATGAGAGCCCGATCCTCTTCCTCTGCAAGAAGATCTACTACGCCACCCTCTCCTGGCTTTCCGATTACCCGATGGTGCGCGATACCACCGGTTTCGGCATCTACGACCGCTCCGTGATCCTGGCCCTGCGCCAGTCGATCGACTCCTATCCCTTCATCAAGGGCCTGGTGTGCGCCATCGGCTTCAAATGGTCCACCATTCCCTACGTGAGCGCCGACCGCAAGGGCGGCAGCAGCTCCGCGTCGCTGTCGTTCCTGGTGGATTTCGGCGTCCTCGGCATCGTCACCTCCTCCCGCAAGCCGATGCGGCTGATCACCACCGCCGGCCTGTCCCTCGGGGCGCTTTCCATCCTGCTGTCGTTCGTGGTGATGGTCAGCAAGCTGATCTTCTGGAACAGCTTCCAGTTCGGTGTGGCCATGCTGTCGGTCTCGGCGTTGTTCTTCGCCGGCGCCATGATGTTCGCCCTCGGCATCCTGGGCGAATACATCGGCTTCATCAACCAGCGCACCCTGCGCCTGCCCCTGGTGGTGGAGCGCAGCCGCCACAACGTGCCCAACCGGGCCGCCTGAGGGGGGACGGCCGACCATGAAAAAGCCGGGCCCGCAGGCCCGGCAACGATGAGAAACAGCGGGTCGGGGGCGGTCTCAAGCCGGCCCCCGCGGGCCGGGCTCAGCCCAGGGCCTTGGCGGTGGCCACCACGTTGTCGACGGTGAAGCCGAACTTCTCGAGGCAGACGCCGCCGGGGGCCGAGGCACCGAAGCTGTCGATCGAGACGCTGGCGCCGTCGAAGCCGGTGTACTTGTGCCAGCCGAAGGAGCTGGAGGCCTCCACCACCACACGCTTGCGCACGGCGGCGGGCAGCACCGACTCGCGGTAGGCGGCGTCCTGCTCCTCGAACAGCTCCACACAGGGCATCGACACCACCCGCACCGCCTTGCCTTCGGCGGTGAGCTGGGCGGCGGCCTTGACGCACAGGTCGAGCTCGGTGCCGGTGCCGATCAGGATCAGGTCCGGGGTGCCGCTGCAGTCGTTGAGGATGTAGCCACCCTTGGCCACCTTCTCGGCGGCGGAATTGGCCTGGTTGACCATGGCCTGGCGGCTCAGGGCCAGCACCGTGGGGCGCTTGCGGTTGGTGACGGCGACCTTGTAGGCCCCCACCGTCTCATTGCCGTCGCCGGGGCGGATCACCAGCAGGTTGGGGATGGCGCGCAGGTTGGCGAGGGTCTCCACCGGCTGGTGGGTGGGGCCGTCTTCGCCCAGGCCGATCGAATCGTGGGTGAGCACGTAGATCACGCCCAGCTGGGAGAGGGCCGACAGGCGCATGGCGCCGATCATGTAGCCGGCGAACACCAGGAAGGTGCCGCCGTAGGGGATCAGGCCGCTGTTGTGGTAAGCGATGCCGTTGAGCACGGCCGCCATGGCGTGCTCCCGCACCCCGAAGTGGAGGTAGCGGTTGGCCTCATGGCCCTTCTGGAAGCTGGCCTCGCCCTTGATGTCGGTGAGGTTGGAGTGGGTGAGGTCGGCGGAGCCGCCGATCAGCTCGGGCAGGCTGGGGCCGAAGGCGTTGAGGGCGTTGTAGGAGTGCTGGCGGGTGGCCAGGCCCTTGTCGTCGGGGGTGAACACCGGCAGGGACGCATCCCAGCCCTCGGGCAGCTCACCGCGCAGCATCCGCTCGAATTCGGCCGCCTCGGCGGGGTAGCGGCTGCGGTAGGCGGCCAGGCTCTCGTTCCAGGAGGCTTCGGCGGCGGCACCGCGCTGGATGGCCTGGCGCCAGTGCTCATAGGCGGGCTCGGGCACCTCGAAGGCGCCGTAGCTCCACTCCAGCTGCTGGCGGGTGAGCTCGGCCTCCTCGGCCCCGAGGGCGGCCCCGTGCACGCCGGCGGTGTTGGCCTTGTTGGGGGAGCCGTAGCCGATGGTGGTGGTGACCTTGATCAGGCTGGGACGGTCGGTGACCGCCTTGGCCGCCTCGATCGCCCGGGTGATGGCCGCCACGTCGGTGTTGCCGTCCTCGACGTGCTGCACATGCCAGCCGTAGGCCTCGTAGCGCTTCAGCACGTCCTCGGTGAAGGACACGCCGGTGTTGCCGTCGATGGTGATGTGGTTGTCGTCGTAGAGGGCGATCAGCTTGCCCAGGCCCAGGTGGCCGGCCAGGGAGGCGGCCTCGCTGGCGACGCCCTCCTGGTTGCAGCCGTCACCCATCAGCACGTAGGTGTAGTGGTCGACGATGGTGGCGTCGGGCTTGTTGAACTTCGCCGCCAGGTGGGCTTCGGCGATCGCCAGGCCCACGGCGTTGGAGATGCCCTGCCCCAGGGGCCCGGTGGTCACCTCGACGCCGGGGGTCTCGAAGGTTTCCGGGTGGCCGGGGGTGCGGGAGCCCCACTGGCGGAACTGCTTGATGTCCTCCAGGGTCACGCTGTCGTAGCCGGTGAGGTGCAGCAGCGCGTACAGCAGCATGCAGCCGTGGCCGGCCGAGAGCACGAAGCGGTCGCGGTTGAACCACTGCGGATTCTTGGGGTTGTGGCGCAGCACCTTGTCCCAGAGGGAGAAGGCCATCGGTGCGCAGCCCATCGGCAGGCCGGGGTGCCCCGAGTTGGACTTGTTGATCGCGTCGACCGCCAGGAAGCGGATGCTGTTGATGCAGAGCGTCTCTACGTGGCGATCGACCTGGGTGGTGGGGGCGGCGACCATGGCTTGACGGGGGAGTACGGGGAGGAGGAGAGGTGTTCCTGGGATGGGTGGCCCGGTGCGCTCTGGCGCGCCGGGTGGTCAGGTCATCCGGCGGAAGGCGAGGCAGACGTTGTGGCCGCCGAATCCGAAGGAGTTGGAAAGCACGACGTTGACGTTGTGTTCCCGGGCCTGGTTGGGCACCACATCCAGATCGCAGGCGGGATCGGGCGTGCTGTAGTTGATCGTAGGCGGTACCAGGTTGTGGGCCACCGCCAGCACCGCGGCGATGGCCTCGATGCCGCCGCTGCCGCCCAGCAGGTGGCCGGTCATCGACTTGGTGGAACTGACCGGGATGGTCATGGCGTGGGCCCCGAGCGCCGACTTGATGGCGGCGGTCTCGTTGCTGTCGTTGGCCTGGGTGCTGGTGCCGTGGGCATTGACGTAATCCACCGCCTCCGGCTCCAGTCGGGCATCGGCCAGGGCCAGGCGGATGGCCTCCGCCGCCCCCACGCCGCCGGGAGACGGGAGGGTGTAGTGGTACGCGTCGCAGGTCATGCCGTAGCCGACGATCTCCCCCAGCACCCGGGCGCCCCGGGCCGTGGCGTGCTCGAGGCTCTCGAGCACCAGCACGCCGGCCCCCTCGCCGATCACGAAGCCGTTGCGCTCGGCGTCGAAGGGGCGGCTGGCCGTCGCCGGATCATCGTTGCGGAACGACAGGGCCCGGGCGCTGGCGAAGCCGGCCACCCCCAGGGGGGTGATCGCCGACTCGGCGCCGCCGCAGACCATGGCGTCCGCCAGGCCCAGCTGGATGAGACGGAAGGCATCGCCGATGGCGTTGGAGCCGGCGGCGCAGGCGGTGGCCACGGCGCTGCTGGGCCCCCGGGCGCCGATGGCGATGGCCGCCAGCCCGGTGGCCATGTTGGGAATCATCATCGGCACGCAGAACGGGCTGACCCGGTCGGGACCGCGGTCGGCCAGCACGTGGGCCTGGGTTTCCATCATCAGCAGCCCCCCCACGCCGGAGCCGATGGCGACCCCGATGCGCTGGGCGTTGCCGTCGTCGATGGTCAGGCCGGCATCGGCCACCGCCTGCTTGGCCGCAACCACCCCGAACTGGCAGAAGCGATCCCAGCGCTTCGACTCCTTCGGCTCCAGCCAGCCGGCCGTGTCGAAGTCCTTGACTTCGGCCGCGAAACGGCAGGCATGGCGGGAGGCATCGAAGAGGGTGATCGGCGCCACCCCATTGCGGCCGCTGATCAGCCCCTCCCAGTAATCCGCGACGTTGTTGCCGATCGGTGTGACCGCGCCGAGGCCGGTGACGACGACGCGGCGGAGACCCTCCACCATGGACGCCTCAGGCCTGCTTCTCTTGGATGTATTTGACGGCGTCACCCACCGTGGTGATCCCTTCGGCCGACTCGTCGGGGATCTCGATGTCGAAGGCTTCCTCCAGGGCCATCACCAGCTCGACGGTGTCGAGGGAATCGGCCCCCAGGTCGTTCTGGAAATTGGATTCCGGCTTGACCTCGTCAGCCTCCACGCTGAGCTGTTCGGCAACGATCGACCGGACTTTCTCGAAGATCGCTTCCTGGGACATGGCTGCTGTGAGGGAGGCAGCATCCTACGGGTCGCCCCGTTCGGGCCCTTTCCGCGTATGAACAAGGGTGACGGCCGGCGGCCGCTGTCGCCCTGCGCCGGAACGGTGTGGGTACTTTGGGCACCTCGCCGTTCGTTCCCGGCCCTGGCATGTCCCACGCCGTCAAGATCTACGACACCTGCATCGGTTGCACCCAGTGCGTCCGTGCCTGCCCCCTCGACGTTCTCGAGATGGTTCCCTGGGACGGCTGCAAGGCCGGCCAGATCGCTTCCTCGCCCCGCACCGAAGACTGCGTCGGCTGCAAGCGCTGCGAAACCGCCTGCCCCACCGACTTCCTGAGCATCCGCGTCTACCTCGGCGACGAGACCAGCCGCTCCATGGGCCTGGCCTACTGAGCCCGGCGCTGTCGCATCCCTCCCATAAGCTCATGCCCGGCGCCTGCGCCGGGCTTTTTTTTGGCCTAACTCTCTATGTGCGGCATCGTTGCCCTGATCGGCTCGCGGGAGGCGGCCCCCCAGCTGCTGGAGGGCCTGCGCCAGCTGGAGTACCGCGGCTACGACTCCGCCGGCATCGCCACCGTTGACGGGGCCGGCCTGCACTGCCTCAAGGCCGAGGGCAAGCTGGTCAACCTCACGGCCCGCTTCGAGGAGCGGGGCGCCCCGGGCCAGTGCGGCATCGGCCACACCCGCTGGGCCACCCATGGCAAGCCGGAGGAGCGCAACGCCCATCCCCACCTCGACGGCAGCGGCCAGCTGGCCGTGGTCCAGAACGGCATCATCGAGAACCACCGCAGCCTCCGGGAGGAGCTGCAGGCCGAGGGGGTGGCATTCCGCTCGGACACCGACACCGAGGTGATCCCCCACCTGATCGCCCGCCGGCTGCGGCAGCGGCAGGCCGAGGGGGCCGGTGCCTCACCGGCGCTGCTGCTGGAGGCCCTGCAGCACGTGCTGCCCCTGCTGCACGGGGCCTATGCCCTGGCGGTGGTCTGGGCGGCGGTGCCCGGGGCCGTGGTGGTGGCCCGGCGGCAGGCACCGCTGCTGATCGGCCTGGGGGAGGGGGAGTTTCTCTGCGCCAGCGACACTCCCGCCCTGGCCGGCTTCACCCGCACGATCCTGCCCATGGAGGACGGCGAGGTGGCCCTGCTTACGCCGCTGGGGATCGAGCTCTACGACGGGCAGGGAGCCCGGGTGCAGCGCAACCCGACGCTGCTGGTGGGCACCGAGCACGTGGCGGACAAGCGCAGCTTCCGCCACTTCATGCACAAGGAGATCCACGAGCAACCCGAAACCGTGGCCCTGTGGGTGGCCCGCCATCTGCCGGAGGGGGCCCTGGTGGCCCTGCCCCTCGACGAGTCCGTCTACGAGGGGGTGGAGCGGATCCAGATCCTCGCCTGCGGCACCAGCCGCCATGCGGCCCAGGTGGGGGCCCATCTGCTGGAGCAGCTGGCGGGCCTGCCCACCTCGGTGTTCTACGCCAGTGAGTTCCGCTATGCCCCGCCGCCGCTGGAGCCCCACACGCTCACCATCGGCGTCACCCAGTCCGGCGAGACGGCCGACACCCTCGCCGCCCTGGCGATGGAGCAGGACCGGCGCTTCCTGATCGCCGATCCGGCCTACGCCCCCCGGCTGCTGGGCATCACCAACCGCCCGGAGAGCTCCCTGGGCCGCCTCGTGCCCCACCTGCTCGACATCGGCGCCGGCATCGAGGTGGGGGTGGCCGCCACCAAGACCTTCCTCGGCCAGCTGCTGGCCTTCTACGGCCTGGCCCTGGCCTTCGCCGAACGGCGCGGCGGCACGGCCCATCCCCTTGGCGGCGGCCGCACCCCCGCCCAGCTGCGGGAGCTGGCGGAGCAGCTGCGCGCCCTGCCCGCCGTGCTGCAGCGCCTGGTCGACGACCACGACCGCTGCTGCGCCGAGCTGGCCCACCTGTTCGCCGATACCCAGGACGTGATCTTCCTGGGGCGGGGCATCAACTACCCGATCGCCATGGAGGGGGCCCTGAAACTCAAGGAGATCAGCTACATCCACGCCGAGGGCTACCCGGCGGGGGAGATGAAGCACGGCCCGATCGCCCTGCTCGACGCCCGCGTTCCGGTGGTGTCGATCGCCGTGCCGGGCACCGTCTTCGAGAAGGTGCTCTCCAACGCCCAGGAGGCCAAGGCCCGCGACGCCCAGCTGATCGGCGTGGCACCCGCCTGCCCGGACACCGAGCTGTTCGACGTGCTGCTGCCCCTGCCGGAGGTGGACGAACTGCTCAGCCCCCTGCTGACGGTGATCCCGATGCAACTGCTCAGTTACCACATCGCCGCCCACCGGGGCCTGGACGTCGATCAGCCCAGGAACCTGGCCAAGAGCGTCACCGTCGAGTGAGGGTGCCGGGCCTGTGACCCCCTGCGGCGGGCTCGCCGCCCCAGGACGACGCCCTCAGCCCACAGGAGGGGAGTCGCTGCGACCGTAACGGTCGTCGAACCGCACGATGTCGTCTTCGCCGAGATAGGGGCCGCTCTGCACCTCGATCAGCTCCATGGGGATCTTGCCGGGGTTGGTGAGGCGGTGCCGGGCGCCGAGGGGGATGTAGGTGCTCTGGTTCTCGCCCACCAGCTCCTCCACCCCGTCCTTCTCCACCACGGCGGTGCCCCGCACCACCACCCAGTGCTCGGCCCGGTGATGGTGCATCTGCAGGGACAGGCTGGCGCCGGGCTTCACCGAGATCTTCTTGACCTGCCAGCGCTCCCCTTCCACCACCCCGTCGTAGTGGCCCCAGGGGCGGTAGATGCGGCGGTGGGCCCGGCTTTCCGGGGCCCCGTCCCGCTCCAGCCGGCCGACGATGCCTTTGACCTCCTGGGCCCGGTCGCGGTGGGCCACGAGCACCACGTCGTCGGTCTCGACCACCACCAGATCCTCGACCCCCAGCCCCACCACCAGGCGGTGCTCGCTGCGCAGGTAGCAGTTGCGGCTGCCCTCGCTGATCACCCGACCCCGCAGCACGTTCCCTTCCGGGTCCTGCTCCGAGGTCTCCCACAGGGCCCCCCAGCTGCCCACATCGCTCCACTCGGCATCGAGGGGCAGCACCACGCCGCGGTCGGTCCGCTCCATCACCGCCACGTCGATGGCGATGCTGGGGCCGTTGGCGAAGGCCTCCCGCTCCAGCCGCAGGAACTCCAGGTCGGCGCTGTCATGCTCCAGGGCGGTGCGGCAGGCGCTCACCACCTCTGGCACGAAACGATCCAGCTCGGCCAGGATGGCGCTGGCGCGGAACAGGAACATGCCGCTGTTCCAGGTGAAGCGGCCGGTGGCCAGGAAGGCCTCGGCGGTGGCCCGGTCGGGCTTCTCCACGAAGCGGGCGATCGGTACGGGCGTGGCGGCCAGGGGTTCGGCGGCCTCGATGTAGCCGTAGCCCGTCTCGGGGCTGGTGGGGACGATGCCGAAGCTGACCAGCTGGCCGGCGGTGGCGGCGGCCATGCCGGCGGCCACGGTGGCGCGGAAGTCGGCGGCCCGGCGGATGACGTGATCGGCCGCCAGGATCAGCAGCAGGGGGTCCTCACCCCGGGCGGTGGCCTGCAGGGCCGCCACCGCCACCGCCGGGGCGGTGTTGCGTCCCACCGGCTCCAGCAGGATCGCCGCCGGCTCCACGCCGATCTGGCGCATCTGCTCGGCCACGATGAAGCGATGGTCCTCGTTGCAGATCAGCAACGGCGGCGCCAGGTCCGGCAGCCCCTGGAGGCGCTGGTGGGTCTGCTGCAGGAGGGTGTCCTCGCTGCTGCCGGCCAGGGGCCAGTACTGCTTCGGATAGCTGGCCCGGGACAGGGGCCAGAGGCGGGTGCCGGTGCCGCCGCAGAGAATCACCGGGACCAGGGAGGGGGTAGCCATCACGGCGGCAGCTGTCCCGCAGGACCATCAGACGGGCCCATTCAACCGGAGCCGGCCCCGGCCGTCAGCGTCGGGGTGCACCCCGGACGGTTTCAGAGCTCCAGCAGTCCGGGCGGCGGCGTCAGGCCGATCCAGCCCTCCGCCAGGTTCACCTCCGGCACGATCGCCTCCACGAAGGGGATCAGCAGCCGCCGGCCGCCGTCGCTGAGCTCCACCTCCAGCAGATCGTTGCCCCCGTGGATCAGGTCGGTCACGGTGCCGATCGTCGCCTGGGGATCCTCGAGCAGCCGCACCTGGAGTCCCACCAGATCGAGGAGGTGGAATTCCCCCGGCCCCAGGGTGGGCCGGTCGGCGGCCGACACCAGCAGGTGCTGCCCCACCAGGGCTTCGGCGGCGTTGCGGTCGCCGATCCCCTCGAGGCGCAGCACGAACAGGGTTTTGCCCGGCACGGGCCTGCCGGCCAGCAGCCTCACCGGCCGGGGGGCGCCACCGGGGGCCTGCAGCCAGCGGGGACCGGGCCGGGTGAAGCGTTCGGGAAAGTCGCTCAGGGGCAGCAGGCGCACGTCGCCGCCCATGCCCTGGGCCGCCACCACCTTCCCCACGGCCATGAGCTCGCCCGGGTCGGCCCCTGGCCCCTCGTCGCTGGTGTCGGCCACGGCCTGATCGCTTCCGTCGCCGGGCATCATCGCGTCACGGCCCGGTGCGGTGCCCGCGGGCACCCGTCAGGGGCTCCACCGGGGCGCCCGGGCATCGATAATGGGGCCACTTGATGGTCCCCCCAGGGGCATCCGCCATGGCCAGCAGCCCGATCCTGCCCGGTTCCACCGTGGTGGTGCGCGATCCCCGCTCCATCTACAACGGCTACCAGGGCTTCGTGCAGCGCATCAGCGGGGCGATGGCCGCCGTGCTGTTCGAGGGCGGCAACTGGGACAAGCTCGTGACCGTGCCCCTCAGCACCCTGGAGCAGGCCTGAGGGCGAGGGCCGCCAGGGCCGCCCGGGCCGCCTGCTGCTCCGCCTCCCGGCGGGAGCGTCCCCGGCCCTCCCCTCTGAGATCGGCCACCTCCACCCGGCATTCGAAGCGTTCCGGGTCCCCATGCACCCGGCTGCGCTCCAGGCAGTGGTAGGTGGGCAGGCCCTTCCCCTGGCCCTGGCTCCACTCCTGCAGCACCGACTTCCAGTTGTGGCGTGCCGGGTCGGCCAGCAGTTCGGCGGCGCTGCCCCGCCAGTGGGGGGCCAGCCACTGCTGCACGGCCACCAGTCCGCCCTGGGGACCGCCCCCCACCGTGTAGACGGCGCCCACCAGGGCCTCGGCGCATTCGGCCAGCACGGTGGAGCGGCCGGCCCGGTCGCCAGCGGCCATCGGCCCCATGAGCAGCACGGGCTCCAGGGCGATGCTGCGGGCCAGCTCGCTCAGCCAGCGGTCGGACACCAGCTGGGCCCGCAGGGCGGAGGTGTCGCCCACACCCAGGGCCGGGTGCTCGCGATGCAGGAACTCGGCGGCCGCCAGCCGCAGCACCGCGTCGCCGAGGAACTCCAGTCGGTCGTGGTGGCGGGGCAGGCCGGTGGAGCTGTGGGTGAGGGCCTCATCGAGGGTCTCGAGGGCCGCCTCCGCAGCGGCCGGATCCGACGGGATCAGACCAGTGGCGGCGCCCAAGCCGAGGCTCTCCAGAAAGGCCAGAAGCTGCTGGCGGCGCTGGGGAGTCATCGCGGGGCAAGGGGGGAAAGCAGGACGTAAGCCGGGTTCTGTTCTCCCCAGCCGGCGGTCCGCCGCCGGCTGGGGGGGTGATCATCTGTCTGGGACCGCCGTCACCGGCGGCCTCGAGCGGCGCATGGGAATCGGGACGGGGAAGATGGCCAACCGCTGTCCCTGGGCCTTGCTCCCAGCCGGGGTTTACCGAGCCGGCACCTCTCGATGCCGCTGGTGCGCTCTTACCGCACCTTTGCACCCTTGCCTGTGCGCCGGGCAAGCCCGGGCCATCGGCGGTGTGTTTCTGTGGCACTGTCCTCACGGTCACCCGCACTGGGCGTTACCCAGCAGGCCTGGCCATTGGGGAGCCCGGACTTTCCTCAACCGGCCGCGGCACCGGCCCGAAGGCCGCACCGCACCGATCGCGATCACCTCGCCTGCTTTCCGGGGCCACTGTAGGCAGCGACCCCCGGGGCTTCACGGCAGGCGACCGCGGCGGCGGGGCTTGTTGCCGAACAACACCCGGGCCTCCTCCAGCAGGGTGGGCCCACCCCCAAGCCCTCGGGCCAAGGCCGCGAATTCAACGGCGAATAGTAGCGACTTGAGATTGTTGATCGCCCCTTCGCTGATGAAGCTCTGCAGGCGCCCGGAGTTGGTCTGGTCGGTGTCGTGGGCGGGGGCATGGAAGCGGGAATCCGTTGCGACAATGAAGCGTTCCACGAACGCGGGGAAGGGCTGGCCGAGCTTGGGGGTGAGGTTGTTGGGCAGGTTGAGATTGCCGAGCAAGTCGCGCTGCTCCTGCTCGTGGCTGCTGGCCTCCAGCTGCCTCTTGAACGTCTTCCAGGCGGCCGGGGTCAGGCCCTCCTGGCTCGATTCCTGCTGCAGCACCTACATTCCCGCTTCGAGCTCAACCAGTATCAGCACCAGGTAGGGAATCGCCACTCATGTGCAGATTTCACACAACATCTTGACGTTGGCGTGAATGGGCTTGGGAGAGGTGGGCAAGGCGCCGGCCGTGCAGATCAGAAGCGTGCCGATGAGGATTGAGAAGCCCGCCGCCGTAAATCCGCCGGAGAGCTGCAGCTGCCAGGCCGGTTCCATCAGGCGCACCGGTAGGCAACTGAACACCAGCGTGGCCAGACCCAAGCCGAGGCAGACCAGGCTGATGACAGAGAAAGCCTGGGTGGCCTCCTTTCTGGGACGGCTACACAACTTAAGGGAGATACCGAAGGCGGCGGCAGCGCCCAAGACGGCCAAAGGGTCGGGGACGGACTCATCCGCGAACTGCTGGGTGACGGTTTCTCTGAAACCTGGGGTGAAGTTGTTGGGCAGGTTGTCGACGAACAGCCTCGAGATCAAGTCAGCCGAGGTGGGCTCTACCGCAGGGATCAAGGTGTGCGGATATCCGTCGAACCGATTGATGCCGCCAGCAGTGCGGGCGAAGCCGGTAGGGAAGACGACGACGGAACTCTTGATGATGTCGCTGCCATAACCGACAGCCTTGGAGGATCCTTCGATGCGAGCGGGCCAGGTGTTCGCGGATGGAGGCTGGGTGTTGGCCTAGGCCCGCGGTCCTGTCTTCCGCTCTGGCAAGGGCACGGGGCGCCACGGCTTGCCGTACCGGATCCCGGCACACTACATAATTGGTTCTAGGGGGCTGTAGCTCAGCCGGATAGAGCGACGGTTTCCTAAACCGTAGGTCGTGGGTTCGAGTCCCGCCAGCCCCGTTCCCCGGCCAGGAAGCCGTACGGAGACCCATGGCCCGCCTAGATTTTCTTGAGACATTGTTAAGGCCATGGTCTCGTATTCCCGGTTTTTCCCCTGGCTGGCCACCACCGTCGCCTTCCTTGCCGGTGCGGTCGTTGCCTCGGGTGTCGCCGTCGCCCAGCAGCCCAACATGCAGAACGCCCTCAATGCGCTGTTCAACGCCCGGTCGTCCCTGCAGATGGCGACCCCTAACAAAGGTGGCCACCGCGACCAAGCGATCACCCTGGTGAACCAGGCCATCGCCGAGGTGGAGGCGGGCATCGCCTACGCCGGCAACTGACGCTTCGCCGTGCCCGTAACGAGCGCTACCGCTGGTGGGCTTCCCAAAATGAACGCTCCCGCTAGCGTGGCCCCAGTCGTCAGCAGTGGATGACCCAGCTTCACGACCTGCGCCTGCGGTTGCTGGTGCAGCAGGAGAGTGAATCCATCGCCCACAGCCACCCCGACGATCTCGATCTCTCGGTGGTGCAGGCCCGCTGCCTCTGCTGGCTGGCCCTGCTGGCCGATGCCCATGAGGAGCAGGCCGGCGATGCCGAGCGTCGAGGCGATGTGGAGCAGGCCATGGGCTGGTTCGCCGATTCGATGCGCCTGCGCGATGTGATCCAGGTGGTCAGCTCGATCGAGATTCCCCTGCCGTTGCTCCACGAGGACGGCGACCAGCCCGATCAGGACCCGATGGCCGCCTGAGCGGTTTCCCTCCTGCGCCGCTCTTTGCCCCTCTGCTCCCGGTCGGTGCCATGATGACGATTGAATGAAAGAAGGGACGCGGTGCCAGAAGAGCCCTGCCAATGTCCTGATTGCCAGCGGTTCTATCGGGAACACGACCGGCTGATCCGAGAAAATCCCAGCCTGCGTCAGCAGCAGGAGCTCAACTGGGCGGCGCTGCAGTCGTTCCGCACTCTCGCCGGCCGGGTGCTCGAGGAGCTCCAGAAGCAGCACGGCGACGGCGACGCCCCCCCCACCCCCGCAGCTCCGGACGCCGCCTCGGCCGAGGCCGGTGCCGAGGTGCCCGCGGAGCAAGAGGCGATTCAGCAGGCCATGGCCGACCTGGAGAACATCAACGCCCACCTCTTCTCCATCGAGGCCCTGATGGAGCGCATCTTCGATGTGCGGGTGCCCGAGCCCGTCGAGCAGACCTTCCGGGAGGTGGCCGGTGAGCTCGCCCCCGACCCCCTCAACGCCGACCGGCTGCGCCTCAACCGCCTGCTGCACCAGACCCCGGATCTGCCCGATCACCGGGGCGGCTGAAGCCCCCCGGTCCGCCTCAGGCCAGCCTCACCGGGCCAGCCTCAGGGCGCCGCCGGCAGACGGCGGCCCTTGGCCGGCGCCTCATCGATCTCGCAGGTGATGGTCACGGGGAACTCCTCCGCCTGCCAGATCCGCTCGCAGTACTCCCGGATCGAGCGATCGGAGGAGAACAGGCCGCTGCGGGCGGTGTTCAGCAGCGACATCCGGTTCCAGCGCGGACGGTCGCTCCAGGCGTCGCTCACGTCCTGCTGGGCCTTCAGGTAGGCGGCGAAGTCGGCCAGCACGAAGAAGGGGTCGCGGCCGGTGAGGTTCTCCAGCAGGGGACGGAACAGCTCCTTGTCACCGTTGCTGAAGTGGCCGCTCTCGATCAGGTGCAGCACCTCCGGCAGCTCCGGGGTGGCGCTGACCAGCTCCCAGGGCCGGTAGCCCTGCGCCTTGAGTTCGGCGATGCCCTCGGTGGTGCGGCCGAACAGGAAGAAGTTGTCGTCGCCCACCTGCTCACGGATCTCGACGTTGGCGCCATCGAGGGTGCCGATGGTGAGGGCGCCGTTCATCATGAATTTCATGTTGCCGGTGCCGGAGGCCTCGAGGCCGGCGGTGGAGATCTGCTCGGAGAGGTCGGCGGCGGGGTAGACGCGCTCCCCGAGCTTGACGTTGTAGTCGGCGAGGAAGATGACGCGCAGGCGGCCGTCCATGTCGGGGTCGGCGTTGACCACGTCGGCGATGCCGTTGATGAAACGGATGATCAGCTTGGCCATGGCGTAGCCGGGGGCGGCCTTGCCCCCGAAGATCACGGTGCGGGGCGCCATGCCGTCGGTCAGGCCGTTCTTGATGCGCAGGTACTGGGCGATCACCTGGAGGGCATTGAGGTGCTGGCGCTTGTACTCGTGGATGCGCTTCACCTGCACGTCGAACATCGAGGCGGGATCCACCAGGACGCCCGTGTGGCGATGGATGTAGTGGGTGAGATGGCGCTTCACCGACAGCTTGGTGGCTCCCCAGTGCTCCAGGAAGCCGCTGTCGTCGGCGTAGCGCTCCAGCTGGCGCAGTTCGTCCAGGTTGCGCACCCAGCCGTCGCCGATCGAGGCATCCAGCAGGGCCGAGAGCTGGGGATTGGCCAGGGCCACCCAGCGCCGGGGGGTGACGCCGTTGGTGACGTTGGTGAACTTCTCGGGCCAGAGGGCGGCGAACTCGGGGAAGAGGTCCTGCTTGACCAGGGCGCTGTGGAGGGCGGCGACCCCGTTGACGTGGTGGGAGCCGATGGTGGCGAGGTGGGCCATGCGGACGGCCTTGTCGCCGGCCTCATCGATGATCGAGAGGCGGCGCAGCACGGCGTCGTTGCCGGGGTACTTGAGGCGCACCTGCTGGAGGAAGCGGCGGTTGATCTCGAAGATCAGTTCGAGGTGGCGGGGCAGCAGGGAGCCGAACAGATCGAGGCCCCACTTTTCCAGGGCCTCGGGCAGGAGGGTGTGGTTGGTGTAGGAGAGACAGGCGGTGGTGATGGCCCAGGCGCTGTCCCACTCCAGGTGCTTGTCGTCGAGCAGGAGCCGCATCAGCTCGGCGACGGCGATGGAGGGGTGGGTGTCGTTGAGCTGGATGGCCCAGTGCTCGGGGAACTCCTGGACGGGAATGCCGCGGGCATCGAGGCTGCGGATCATGTCCTGCAGCGAGCAGCTGACGAAGAAGTGCTGCTGCTTGAGGCGCAGCTGGCGGCCCTTGGCGGTGCCGTCGTTGGGGTAGAGCACCTTGCAGAGGGTCTCGGAGCCCACCTTCTCCTCCACGGCGCCGTAGTAGTCGCCGCTGTTGAAGGCGTAGAAGTCGAAGGATTCGGTGGCATCGGCGCGCCAGAGGCGCAGCCGGTCGCAGGTGTTCACCCGGTAGCCGAGCACCGGCACATCGTGCGGGACGCCGATGGCGTGCTCGGCGGGAATCCAGCGCACCCGGTAGGCGCCGTGCTGGTCGCGGTAGCTCTCGGTGTGGCCACCGAACCCCACGAAACAGGCCTGGTCGGGGTGGGGAATCTCCCAGGGCCAGCCGGCCTTGAGCCACTTGTCGGTGATCTCCACCTGCCAGCCGTCGCGGATCAGCTGGTCGAAGATGCCGAACTCGTAGCGGATGCCGTAGCCGGTGGCCGGGATCTCGAGGGTGGCGAGGGATTCGAGGAAGCAGGCGGCCAGACGACCCAGGCCGCCATTGCCCAGTCCCGGCTCCTCCTCCACGTCGAGGATCTCCTCGATGTCGTTGATGCCGAACTGGCGCAGGGCTTCGGCGGCCTCCTTCTGGATGCCCAGCATCAGCAGGTTGTTGCCCAGCTGCGGACCGATCAGGAATTCGGCCGAGAGGTAGGCGACGATCCGCTTGGGGTTGGCGCCGATGGCCTCGATGCCCGCCAGGTAGCGGGTCATCAGCCGGTCACGCACGGCGTAGCTGAGCGCCATGTAGAGGTCGTGGCGGCTGGCGCTGGGGGCCAGCTTGCCGAGCGTGTAGAAGAGGTGCTCGGTCATGCCCTCGAACACGTCCGTCGCCGTCAGGCCGCTGCGATCGGGGTCCGCGAAGCACCCGGGCGTCGGCAGGCTCAGGTTGCGGGGTTGCTGGTCGGTCATGGCGGTCGGCGCGCGGTGGTCCCTCGGGCACAGGTCTTGCCGTGCGTCCCAAGACCGTAGCGGTGGTTGCCATTCCTCCTGAGCGGCCTGTTGGGAGATCAGCAACGGCACACGTGATCAACACCAACGCCCCTAGCGTCCGAGGGCCCGTGCATCCCTTCATGGTCGCGCCCAGCCTGCTGCTCGAGGTCGGCAACACCCAGATCGAGACGGTGGAAACCCTGCTCCAGGTGGGGCGCTACCTGGTCATCTTTCTGGCGGCCCGGGCCCTGGCGGAGCTGATGGTGCGGCTCGGTCTGCCCACCATCCTCGGGGAACTGCTGGCGGGCGTTCTGGTCGGCGTCACCGGTCTGCACCTGATCCTGCCGCCGGAGGTCCACGCCCAGCTCAACCAGGGCATGCTCGAGCTGATCGGCGCCTGTGCCGGGGTCAGCCCGGAGGCCGTGGCCACGATCTATGCCGAGAGCTTCCCCTCCCTGGAGGCCACCGCCAGGCTCGGTCTTTACGCCCTGCTGTTCCTCACGGGCCTGGAGAGCGAACTCGACGAACTGATGGCCGTGGGCCGCCAGGCCACCACCGTGGCCCTCACCGGGGTGGTGCTGCCATTCGCCATGGGCACGGCGGGGCTCTATCTCCTGTTCCATGTGCCCCTGTTTCCGGCGGTGTTCGCGGGCGCCTCGATGACCGCCACCAGCATCGGCATCACCGCCAGCGTCTTCGGGGAACTCGGATTCCTCCGCACCCGGGAGGGCCAGACCGTCATCGGCGCCGCCGTGCTCGACGACATCTTCGGCATCGTCATCCTGGCGGTGGTGGTGGCCCTGGCCGGCGACGGGGTGCTCTCCGCCGGTCCGATCCTGAAGCTGGTGCTGGCGGCGGCGGTGTTCGTGGCGGTGGCCCTGTTCCTGAGCCGCACGGCCGCCCCCGTCTTCGACTGGGTCCTCGACCGGCTCAGGGCACCGGGGGAGGTGGCGGTGGCCGGCTTCGTGGTGCTGGGTCTGTGCTGCTTCGTCGCCGAGGCGATCGGCCTCGAGGCGGCCCTCGGGGCCTTCGCCGCCGGTCTGATCCTCAGCGCCTCCAAGCACACCGAAGCCATCCAGCAGTCGGTGAAGCCCCTGGCGGCCCTGTTCGCCACCGTCTTCTTCGTGCTGATCGGCAGTTCCCTCGACCTGTCGGTGATGAATCCCCTCAATCCCGACAACCGGGAAGGGTTGGTGGTCGCCCTGTTCCTGCTGGTGGTGGCGATCGCCGGCAAGGTGGCCGCCGGCTGGAGCTATCTCAGCAGGGAGAAGACCAACCGTCTGGTGGTGGGCCTGGGGATGATGCCCCGCGGTGAGGTGGGCCTGATCTTCCTGGGGCTGGGCAGCCAGGCCGGCATCCTCTCGGCGCCCCTGGAGGCGGCCATCCTGCTGATGGTGATCGGCACCACCTTCCTGGCGCCCCTGCTGCTGCGGCTGGCCCTCAGCGGCGTCGAGGTTCCCGCCGACCCGGCGGAGACCCCGGCCGAGCAGGCCGCCTGATCCCCGCCCCGCCTCAGGACCTGCGGTCGTCGTCCCGTCGGGCCGCCAGGCCGATCGACAGGCCGCCAAGCACGGCGATCAGGCCCAGGCTGCCGGCCCAGCCCGGGCCCAGGGCCCAGCTGAGCAGCAGCTCCACCCCCAGGCCCACCGCCAGGGCCAGCAGCAGGCTGCCGCCCACCAGCACCAGCTGCTGCAGCCCCTCCTCCAGAGAGGCGTCGGCCAGCGCCTGCTCCAGCCGGGCGAGGGGAACGCTCAGCGGCAGATAGAGGGCCAGGGCCCACAGGGCGATCCCCGGCAGCAACGGGCTCAGGTCGGAGAGGCTGAAGGCGTCGGGCATGGCGGCAGGCGCAGGGGGCAGGGCCGCGCACTGGCCGCGCTTCCTAGCATCGTCCCTCATTGCGCCACCGCTGCGTTCATGGCTTCGTCACCCGAGACCTCCTGGTCGTTCCTGGGCCACCGGGTGCATGCCCTGCGGGCGGCTCCAGAGCAGCCCACCGGGCCGGCGATCCTGCTGGTGCACGGCTTCGGCGCCTCCACCGACCACTGGCGGTTCAACATCCCCGTGCTGGCCCGGACCCATGAGGTCCACGCCATCGATCTGCTCGGCTTCGGCCGCAGCGCCAAGCCCGCCGGTCTCTCCTATGGCGGTGCCCTCTGGCGCGACCAGCTCTGCGCCTACGTGGAGGAGCACATCGGGCGTCCCACCGTGCTGGTGGGCAACTCCCTCGGCGGTTTCGCCGCCCTCGCCGCCGGGGCCGCCCTCGGCGAGCGGGCCGCCGGCGTGGCCCTGCTCAATGCCGCCGGGCCCTTCAGCGACGAGCAGGCGCCGCCGCGGGGCTGGGGGGCCATCGCCCGCCGCACCATCGGAGCGGCCCTGCTGCGCAGCCCGGTGCTGCAGCGCCTGCTGTTCGAGAACATGCGCCGCCCCGCCACCGTGCGCCGCACCCTGAATCAGGTTTACATCGACCGCACCAACGTCGATGACGCCCTGGTGGAGGCGATCCTGCGCCCCTCCCGCGACCCCGGCGCCTTCGGCGTCTTCCGCACCGTCTTCGACATCCCCCGCGGCCAGCCCCTCGACGAACTGTTCGCCGAGCTCACGGCGCCGCTGCTCCTGCTCTGGGGCATCCGCGACCCCTGGATCGATGCCGCCGGCCGCCGGGCCAGTTTCCAGCGCCACGCGCCGGCCCGCACCACCGAAGTGGTGCTCGAAGCCGGCCACTGCCCCCACGACGAGGTGCCCGACCAGGTCAACCGGGCCCTGCTGGAGTGGCTGGCGGGTCTGGTGGCCAGCCCGGTTGCAGCGCTGACCGCCGGCTGAACCCGGCGGCGGCTGCCGGTCGGTACATTTCCCTCCACACAGGGGGGCCGGTTTGATCGCCGCCGTGACCAGCACCGGAGTCGCCGCGGCGGCGAGCGGCCCAGCGAGCGGAGCCGTCGGGAAGGGAGGAGGCTTCGCCTACCGGCCGGACATCGACGCGCTGCGGGGAGCGGCGATGCTGGCGGTGCTGGTGTTCCACCTGAACAAGAGATGGCTGCCCGGAGGCTTCACGGGGGTGGACATCTTCTTCGTGATCTCGGGGTATGTGGTGATGGGCTCGCTGCTGGCTCAGGCGGGCAAGCCGCTGGGGCCCCGGCTGGGGATGTTCTACCTGCGGCGGGTGCGGCGTCTGATGCCGAACCTGCTGGTGTGCCTGGGGGTGACGAGCCTTGGGGTGGCGATGCTGATCCCGCCGCTGGAGAACGGGCCGTATTTCAACGTGGCCCTCAAGGCGTTGTTCGGGTGGTCGAACAACTTCCTGATGGGCCAGATCGATTACTTCGCGCGGGATGCGGATCTGAACCCGTTCCTGCACACCTGGTCGCTGGGTGTGGAGCAGCAGTTCTACCTGGTGTATCCGCTGCTGATGGTGGGGATCGGCTACGGGGTGCGGCGCAGCGTGCCGCTGCTGGCGGCGCTGATCGTGCTGTCGTTTGCGGCGAGCTGGTGGTGGACGCAGAGCGCGCCGATGGCGGCGTTTTTCCTGATGCCGAGCCGCCTGTGGGAACTGACGATCGGTTCGCTGCTGCTGGTGGCGCAGCGGCGGGGGCTGGTGGGGGCGAGCTGGCTGCAGGGCCGCTGGCCGCGGCTGGCGGGGGCGGCGCTGCTGCTGTGGGCGGTGGTGATGACGTCGGAGCGGGAGGGGTTCCCGGTGCCGGGTGTGCTGCCGGCGGTGGTGGGGACGCTGCTGGTGCTGCAGGCGGGCCCCGGAGAGGGGGGCAGATTCCTGCCGGGTCGGTGGCTGGAGCGGTTTCTGCTGACGTGCGGACTGCTGTCGTATTCGCTGTACCTGTGGCACTGGCCGGTGATCGTGCTGCTGCGGTGGACGTGGGGGATGGAGACGTGGTGGCAGTACGGGTCGGCGGTGGTGGGGAGCGTGGTGCTGGCGGTGGCGGCGTACGGGCTGGTGGAGCAGCCGGTGCGGCGGCATCCACTGAAGTGGTGGTGGGAGACAGCTCTGGCGGTGCTGGCGGTGGCGGGGCTCTGGGTCGGCATCGACGCTCTGCAGAACGGCCTGCGAGACCGCCTGTTCCGGGGCACCGACCGCGATCCCGTGCCCCGCAGCGAGCGGATCCAGAACCTGCAGATCCCCGGCACGGGCATCGGCAGCGGCTGCAGCCTCGTGTACGGACAGCCCTACAACGACACCACCCGCATCGATTTCGAGCGCTGCGGCCGCCCCGGCCGTCCCGGTGCCGGCGAGATCTTCCTGCTGGGCGATTCCCATGCCCTGCACCTGCTGCCGATGCTGGATACGGTGACGGCCCGCACCGGCCAGCGGATCAGCTTCACGTATCAGATGGCCTGCTTCACCGATCCCAGCCTGCTGATGAGCTGGGGCAACAAGAGCTATGGCCCCTGCCGCGATTTCGTGGCGGGTGAGATGGAGCGCTCCCTGGAGCGCCTCAAGCGCGGCGATGTGGTGGTGCTCTCCTCCTGGCTCAACTACTACGTGGGCGATATGACCCCCGCCGGCACCCCCAGCGAGGCCCAGGTGATGGACGGCGACCGCCGCCTCACCCCCGCCCAGGCCCGGGCGCGCCACGTGGCCAACCTGCGGGCCTACGCCCAGCGGCTCGCCGCCCGCGGCATTCAGCTGGTGCTGGTGGTGGACAGTCCGATGCTGGCCCGCAAGCCCCTGGAGTGTCGCCGCTCCACCGGTGGACCGGCCGTGAGCTGCGCGCCCGAGCCGGCCGTGACGGCGGCGATGCAGCGGACGGTGCGCGCCACCCTGGAGGCGGCGGAGGCGGGCCTGCCCAATGTCCATGTGTTCGACCCCACCCCCTACCTGGTGGGGGCGGATGGCCGGGTGCTGGATCGCCGGCCCGACGGCACCCCCCTGTTCGCCGACAACCACCACCTGAGCGTCAGCGGCAGCCGTTCGCTGGCGGAGCCGTTCGAGCGGTTCCTGGCGCAGGCGGGCCTGGTCCCGGGAGGCCGCTGATGGCTCTGGCCCCCGCCGTGACCAGCACCGGAGTCGCCGCGGCGGCGAGCGGCCCAGCGAGCGGAGCCGTCGGGAAGGGAGGAGGCTTCGCCTACCGGCCGGACATCGACGCGCTGCGGGGAGCGGCGATGCTGGCGGTGCTGGTGTTCCACCTGAACAAGAGATGGCTGCCCGGAGGCTTCACGGGGGTGGACATCTTCTTCGTGATCTCGGGGTATGTGGTGATGGGCTCGCTGCTGGCTCAGGCGGGCAAGCCGCTGGGGCCCCGGCTGGGGATGTTCTACCTGCGGCGGGTGCGGCGTCTGATGCCGAACCT
>NZ_ASAC01000027.1:0-15607 GCF_009834675.1 Cyanobium sp. Copco_Reservoir_LC18 | reverse complement strand
GGAGCCGTTGCCATTGGGGTCGTCTGCCGATTGAGTGGCAGTGAGCGTTCCTCCCACGGCGGGTGGGCCAAAGATGGAGAAGACGGCTGCACCCCTGTTGACAGGTGGGAGAGCATCACCGGGAGCCAAGGTCACATCGACCCAGTAGTTGGCAGCCCCGAATGTGTTGTTTGGAAGTACCAGATCAGTCCCGACCCTGAAAACACCATTGCCGCCGATACCAGCGCCACTGACAACGCTGCTTTGAGGGGCACTGAGAATACCGAAGGGATCTGTGAAGGCATTGTCGTCGATGCCATCGAAGGCGACTTCGTTGGCGGGGTTGAAGAAGCCGTTGGTGGAGAAGTAGTTGTTGTCTGTGATGTAGGAGACAACATACTCCGCGTCAGGCAGAACAGTAACGGGATTGGAGAGAGCGGCAACCTGCCAACCAGATTGCCCAGGGGTGGATGTGAAGGTGGCGGATGCCAGTAAGGATCCATCGGAACGGCGCCAGAGTCGCCCGATGCGCACGTCGGTATCACCTGCATCGGCGGCGGCACGGAAATACTTGAGCTCGGTGATTGTGCCGGCCTGATTGGGGCGGAACTTCATGCCGAGCTCAAGCGGCGTACCTTCGTTGAACAGCGAGCCGTTGACCGGTAGTGATGGGTTGAAAAGGCTGGTAGTACTAGGGGGTATGGGTGCCGAGACAGTGACGGTATCTTGAGCCAGAGGGAGGTTGATGATATTGAGGCTGTCATCGATCGCGCGAGCGTTGATTGTATATATGCCCACCGAGCTTGGTCGCCATGCGTAGGTCCAGTTGGTCGTTCCCTGTGCTACCTTCCATGAGGCACCACCGTCAAAGGAGATCTCCACCACCCCAACTTTGCCGTCATCTGTCGTGATCGGAGTGCCGTTGTCATCTATAGCAGTGCCGGTGATCAATACGGTGAAACCTGCTGGGACGGAGCTTGGAATATCGTTGATCGTTGTCTTGGCAGCGACTGTATCGGTGATGCCTACAGCCCGAACCAGACCCTGGCTGAAGAGGATCGCGTCCGCCACGCCTGGCTGGATGCCCATGTCGGCGAACATGTTGACGGTGAACTGCTGAATATCGCGGTTCTCGATGTTCGCGGCGTAGGGCGTGTTGTCATGCAGGTTGCTGAGTGCCCAGGTCCAGAAAACCGTGCCAGCCCCGAAGACCAAAGCGCCGCTTTCCACGTCCCGGTAGAGCGAGAGGTTGTGGGTTGCGATGCCTGGAGCCGTCCGGTTGCCTTGGTCGATCAGGATGTTGTTCCAGGGCAGCGTGGTCTCGGAGAGCTTGATCAGGCCTGCAGGCCGAAAGTCATCTTCGGGTGAGGTGTTCCATTCATAACCGATAATGCCTGGAGCGATGCCCAGTTGCCCCCCTGACTGGGCCACTGCGGTATCGCGCCAGAAGCGCAGTGCAGCAAACGGCGCCGGGACGTCGAGCGCGCCGCCGCCGCCGCCGGGGCCGAGGTCATCGGGTCCAAAGAGCTGACCGGTGAGGGCATTCTCAGGATTCTGGCCGGTGGCACCTGGATTTCCCACGAAGCGCAGATCGCGCCACGTCCCGGTCCACTCGTTTGAGGGGTCGATGTTGGCGTAGTCGCCGGGACCTGCGTCTGGGGAGTAGTTTGCCCTAGTTTCCTTGTAGCAGACGAGGGTTCGGTACGCCACGCCGTCGACGATGCTGGTCTCCCAGCGGGTCTTCCAGTAGACATCGTTCCCTCCCCAGAATAGGAGATTGACACCGGCGTCGCGGGCCGCCTCAACATTGGATCGCTGCTGGCCTGACCAGTATTCATCGTGCCCGACGGAAATGAAAGCCTTGCGGCCCTGCAGATAACTTGCCCCGAGCCGGTCGGTATCGACACCGGAGATGTAGGAGACGTCGTAACCGTTCTTCTCCAGCCAGAAGATGGCGGCATAGTCCGCCCCGAACAGGTAATCGTGGGGGCCTGCGAATGCTCCGCCGCTGCTAGGCCCATTGCGGGTGATGAATGGGCGGTTGTAGCTGACGGCATAGGCCCGGTTTTGCCCGTTAGGGTTTGCATCGGGGAGGAAAGGACGATTGATGCTGCCGCTGGGATCATCGTAGAGGTTGCCGGCAACCTGACCGTTGTTGCCGCCCCAGCCGTTGTAGGCCTGCCAGGTTGTGTCGGAGGTCTGCAGGAGGATGTCGCTCTTGCTACCGTCGGCTCGTGGCTCGTCCTGGCGAATGATGAAGGGGATCTGGTTGGTGGCGCCTTCGATCGGATTGCCATTGCCATCAAGGCACTGGAGTTTGGCGAGGTAAACGCCCGAGACGGCGTCGGAAGGGGTTGCCCAACTGGCGGAGACGCTCCAGTTGCCTGCATCCACGAGCCCGCGCGAGTCGCTGACGGGATTGGGCTGGGCCTCACCGGAGGTGTTGATCGTGGTGACCAGGGTCGCGCCGTCCCCGCCGTAGTAGCCAAGGCGGTAGATCTCGATCCGATAAGGCACCGTCACGCCCGGAGCAGCGTTGACGTTGATCTTGAAGTTGACCGTCGAGCCGTTGTCGACGCTGAAGTCGGTGGCGAAGCCCTCGATCTGGTTGCTGGTCGGGGCATCCCAGATGGCTTTGGGGGTGCCAGTTTTCAGGTTCTCCTGGACGATTGCGCTCAAGTCGCTCACCTAGCATTAAGGTAACGCTAGCAGAAAGTGAGCTAAGGCGACAAGTGGTCTGGATTCCTTGAGCTTTCTGAGTCTTTAGGGTAGGGGGCCGGCTCCATGTCCATGCTCTGCCGGCTAAGTCATCACGGACTGCCGCATCCCGTCTGAGACTCGAGTTGCAACGGGTCAAGGCCATGGCATCGCCGACGTCTCTCAGGTTTTACTGGGTTCTTGGCCGCTATTGCCCTGAGGGCATTACACGATCAGGTCCGCCGCTGGAATCGGTAGAGGAGCATGGCAGCGGTTTCGCGCCTGGCAAGTCGGTTCTCTTCCCGAGGAAAACGGACTAGGGCGACTGCCAGTGGCACCACTAGGAGGCCCTGTCGCTCAAAGGCGCGAGTAGCGCGGGCCAACTGCCAGTGGTCGGTGATGAGAGTGAAGCATGCACAGAAGTGGGAGGATCCTGCTGAAGCAGCCAGGAGCTCGTGCTGATGGCGTTCTCCCAGGTGGCGCGGACGCAGCTGTCGCCGGCCACTTGGGCCGGAGGCACCCCGAGTGACATGATCCGCTTGGCGCTGCCTCGTCCATCACCAGATACAAAGATGGCAGAGATCAAACCCTGTCGCTGCAGGTTGGCGGCCAGTGCGGTGGTGGATGAAGAAATCACGAAGCCACGGCCGAGGAGCAACAGCCTGCGTGGCAGGCGTTTGCTCCTGCTGGGGTAGTAGTTGACTCAACCAGCCGCTCAACACAGTTGTCGCCCTAGGGCTGTAAAGACCGCTGGCAAGCAGAAGAGCCATGAACGTGAGGATGACGCAGCTCCAAAGGGCGGTGGTGAAGAGGCTGGTGAAAGGCGTACACAGTGAAGGCCCATCGGAGGCAGCAACAGCAAGGGGGTGCTCACGATCCGCAGGATCAGCTCCCGTAAAGGGATCTACCCAGCGGATCCTGAGGGCAGCTGGTCCACCAGCGAGATGGGGTCATCATGAGGAGGCCATGAAGGCTATCCTTGTAGGCACTTCTGAACTTGCTGGGAGCAGGGTCTGTGATGATCAAGCCGCCAGAAACCGTGCATCCCATGGGCCGTAGTGGTGTTCAACATGTAGCCAAAACAAAGAGCGTATCTGTTAGGCATGCTGCCCAAAGCCATCGTTTATGATCATACCAGTATTGTAGAGATTAGGTGGATTTGGCCTTGATACTTCATGCCACCAAGTCGTGTTTAAGGTACTTCCCAGGTCACAATTGAAGTAGACCTGATTCATTCACGTCATAATCATCGCCTTTTGGCAAGCGCGAGCTAGGGATAAAGCAACAAGTTCCTGATCTTCCGCAGTCATCTGGACATAGAGCGGCAGGATGATGCATCCCTCTTGTGCTGCCTCGGAATGAGGCAACGGAAAGCAGCAAGGTAGGTCGGCATAAGCAGGCTCCCTATGGGTGCACATGATGCCGCGACGGCTGGCCACCCCGGCGTCCAGGAGGTGTTGCATCACTGCCCGCTGATCCACTCCCTTCGGCAGCCGAACACAGTAGCTTTGCCAGTTGCTGCGAGCCCAGATTGGCTCCTGGGGAAAACCCAGGCCTGGAAGATTGCCCAGCAATTCGGTATACCTTTGGGCAAGATCACGGCGGGCCTTCACGATCTCCTGCAACTTCTTGAGCTGTTCGCGCCCTACGGCCGCCTGGATATCGGTCATCCGATAGTTGAACCCCACCTTGGGATATTCTTCGAAGATGACCTGAGCCGCGCCATGGCGCACCGTATCCGGAATGCTCATCGCATGCTGTCGCAGCAGCCGGAAGTGTTGGTCCCACTCGGCGTTGTCAGTGGTGAGCATGCCTCCATCCCCTGTGCTCATCACCTTCCGCGGATGGAAGGAAAAGCAGGCAATGTCAGCGTGGGGTTTGCCGATCCTCTCCCACTGGCCATCCCAGAGGAGTTCGCTGCCGATCGCGCAGGCGGCATCTTCGACCACAGGCAGGCCGCGGGGCCTGGCCACCGCCAGGATGGCGGCAAGATTGCAGGGCATGCCCATCTGATGCACGCACAGTACGGCGCGGGTGCGGGGGGTGATCGCCGCCTCGAGCAGGGAGGGATCGATGTTGAAGCTTTCTGGCTCAATGTCTACGAACACCGGCGTGGCATCGCAGTACCGCACGGCATTGGCGGTGGCGATGTAGGAATGGCTCACGGTGATCACTTCATCGCCTGGGCGAACCCCCACGGCGAGCAACGCCAGGTGCAGCGCTGTGGTGCAGCTGGATACTGCACAGGCGTGGTGAGATCCCACGTAGAGAGCGAATTCGCGTTCGAATGCGGCCACTTCTGGCCCCTGGGTTACCCAGCCGCTGAGGATGACCCTGCCGGCAGCATCGGCTTCCCGTTGATCCATGACTGGTTTGGTGATTGGAATCATGGCTGGGCGACTTTTCGAGATTCTTGCCACCATTGCACCAGGCGGCGTAGACCCTCATCGAGCTCAACCGTGGACCGGAATCCGAGCAGCTGCTCCGCTTTGGTGGTGTCGGCCAACCGGCGTGAGACGGGATTTACTTTCCGCTCAGGGCCATATTCCGGCTGTAGATCGGAACCCATGACGCGCAAAAGGGCGACAGCAAGTTCGTTAAGGCTGGTTTCTGTACCGCTGGCCACATTGAAAACATCATCGGTTACGTCAGACTGGAGCGCGAGGATGTTTGAACGCGCCACGTCTTCGATGTAGACAAAATCCATTGTCTGAGTGCCGTCCCCGAGAATGAGTGGAGGTTGGCCGGCCGTAATCCGCTCCATCCAGCGTATGAGAACCTCTGTATACTTTCCGTGGATGTCCATGCGTGGTCCGTACACGTTGAAATAGCGCAAGGCAACATATGGGAGGCCATACATGTCGTTGAATGAACGCAGCATTCCCTCCAGCATCACTTTGCTGGCGCCATACCAGGTACGATTATTGTAAGGGTGATGGTCTTCACTAGTGGGGAAATGATCGGCAAGGCCATAGATCGAGGCGCTGGAGGCCGTGACGACCTTCTTCACACCGCAGAGGTGGGCCGCTTCCACCACATTGAAACTCCCGTCGCACATGACGCCGAGAGCAGCACGAGGATCGGCTGCGCAGGCTGTGATCCGGAGCGTTGCCATGTGGATTACCGCGTCCATGCCCGTGGTGGACTCCAGGACGGTAGCGGGGTCACAGATGTCACCGCGATGAAGGGTGACACGCGGGTCAGATAGTGCATCCGCCACGTTGGCCAGGGTGCCTCGGCTCAGATCATCAAGGATGACAATCTGACCAGGGTTGAACTCCTTGAGCAGTATGTCGATGGTGGTGGAGCCCACCAAGCCACAGCCACCGGTGACCAAGATTTTCGCGTTGTTGATGTTCATCAGGAATTTGTTGAGCCATTGGCGTAAAGAAGGCGGGCTGGATTTCCAACGACTGTGGCAGCTTCAGGGACATCGCGAATCACGTTGGAGCCAAGACCTACCAAAGCCCGGTCCCTCACACTGACACCGTTCATCACACTTGCCCCACTACCAACGTAGCAGTTGCTTCCGATCGTGGCTTGCCCTGCGACTGTGACGTTGGAGCCGATGAGGGTCCAGGCACCCACCACCGCGTCGTGGTGTACGACGGTGTTCGGCAGCAGGCAAACATGATCGCCAATCACGGCGTTGCTGGTGATGACGACTCCGGCCATGACGAGCACGTTGACCCCCACGCTGGCCAGGGGAGATATCCGCGCTAGAGGATGCACTACCCTTACCAGGCGAGAACAGGGGAGACCGAGCGACTCCACCACACCCCGGCGATCCCTGAACGACGACGGACCGCCTGGAACAGCCAGCACGGCAGCCGCTGGAAAACGATCCAAGGCTTCGCGCGCGAACACTGTCAAGCCAAACTGCTGTGAATTCAGCTTGTCAGGTGAGTCGTCAACGAACCCAATGGGCATGTACTCCGACCCGAGGCAGTCTAGGGCTTCAAGCCCGTTGCCATTGCAGGGAAAGATCAGCAGAGGTCGTGGACTCATTGTGTGGCAAGAAGCTTCACGGCAGCTGCCACCTCTATCCTTTGGTCAGAGGTGAGTTCTGGGAACATCGGCAGCGACAGTACCTCCTGAGCGGCTTGCTCAGAACAAGGGAACTGACCTTTCTCATAGCCAAGGTCGGCATGGGCCGGCAACAGATGGATGGGGAACGGATAGTGAATCCCCGTCTGGATGCCGTGCTCTAGAAGGACCTCCTGCCAGGCGGTGCGATCCGGCGAGCGCACAGCGTAGATGTGGTAGACATGCCGGGCCCAGTCCATCTCTTTGGGCGTCACCACACCACTGCCGTCGAAGATGTGGTTGTAGTGTGCAGCTGCTCTGCGGCGCGCCTCCGTCCAAGCTTCCAGATGTCGCAACTTCACGCGCAACACTGCCCCCTGAATCCCCTCCATTCGATAGTTGTAGCCAAGAAGTTCGTGGTGGTACTTGCGTTCTGCACCCCAGTCCCGCAACATCTTCAGCGTCCTGGTGTAATCAGGATTATTCGTGACCACCATGCCACCTTCTCCGCAGGCACCTAGGTTCTTACCGGGGTAGAAACTGAAGCAGGCCAGATCCCCTAGGCCGCCCACTCGGCGCCCTTTGTATTCGGCCCCGTGTGCCTGGGCCGCATCTTCGATTACCACAAGATCATGTTGTCTTGCAATGGCCTTGATAGGATCCATGTCGGCGGGCTGGCCATAGAGGTGCACCGGGAGAATCACCTTTGAACGAGGGGTGATCGCAGCCTCAATGGCCTCCGGATCCATCGTGAAGGTGACTGGATCGATGTCCACGAAAACCGGCGTTGCTCCGGTGTAGCGGATGGCGGCAACCGTGGCCACGAAGGTGAAAGGGACGGTGATCACCTCATCTCCCGGGCCTACCCCTGCTGCCAGCAGCGCCAGGTGAAGGGCACTGGTGCCGGTATTGACACCAACACCGAAGCTGGCGCCAGAAAAGGCAGCGAACTCATTTTCAAAGGCCTCCACTTCCCTACCCAAGGTGAACTGGCAGCTATCGAGAACACTCTGGATGGCTTCATTCACTTCCTCACGGATCGTGGTGTACTGCGCTTTGAGGTCGAGAAAGGGAATCATCCCACTGCCCCCGTGCGCGAAAGATGCACCGTTTCCCCCTTGCCTCGCATCGAGCTTGTTGCCGCCTCGATCAACTCCACCACTCTCACCCCCAGCCGGGCATCGGTACGGGGGGTGAGGCTCTTCTCAATGCAGGTGATGAAGTGTTCACTTGCCGTGCGCAGGGCCTCAGCAGCGTCCAGCTTGGGCGCCCACATGTCGCCGGTGCGGTAGCCCACCCTCATTTCCTGAATCTGCTTTGGATCATCGGTGAAGCTCACCCCCTTGTCGTAGACTCTCAGCTTTTCGCTGGGTTCGAGGTCGTCGTATTTGATCATCTTGCTGCTGCCGCCAAGCAGCACCTGTCGCACCTTCACCGGCGCGAGCCAACTCACATTCACGTGGGCAATCGGGCCGGAGTCGTAGAACAACGAGATGAAGGCAAGATTTTCGGGAGTCCCTCTGAAGTGATTCACACCGCTCGCCGTCACGGCAATGGGGTGCTCCTCCAATAGATAGTCAAGAATAGAGAAGTCGTGAACGGCAAGGTCGGAGATCACGTTCACATCCCGCTGAAAAAGGCCTAGGTTGACACGTGTCGAGTCGTAATAATAGACATCGCCAAGCTCGCCGGCCCGCACTATTTCCGCCATCTTCATCACCGCGCCAGTGTAGAGGAACGTATGGTCCACGAACACCACCAAATTGCGTTTGGCTGCCTCTTCGGCAAGCTGCCTGGCTTGCAGGGATGTTTCCGTCATCGGCTTTTCCAGCCATAGGTGCTTCCCCGCCCGCAGGGCGGCCATGCCCAGTTCGAAGTGGGTGCTCACCGGCGTGGCGATCGCAATCGCATCAATGTCCGGATCCTGGATCAGGTCTTGGAAGTGGCGCGTCGTGCGCAGACCTGGGAATCGGCGGGCAACCAGCTCAAGCTTGGCTTCATCCAGATCAGCGACAGCGGACAGAGAGGCCCCTTCCGCTTCGGCGAAGTTGCGCACCAGATTCGGACCCCAGTAGCCATAGCCGATCACGGCGACCTTGATCATTTTCCCTGAGTGAAGGGTGAGCTGGACTGTGGTGGCTCTGTGCCACGCTGGCGACGATCGCCGACCACCCTGGCCGGTACACCTTGCACAATGGCATGGTCTGGGACATCTCTGGTGACCACAGCGCCGGCTCCCACCAAGGCGCCCACTCCAATGGTAATGCCTGACAGGATGGTGGCGTTGCTGCCGATCGATGCAGTCCGGCGGATCCTTATCGGGTCCACGGCCCAGTCGGCTTCCCCTTGAAGGCTGCCATCAGCGTTGGTGGCCCGTGGAAGGCGATCGTTGGTGAACATCACACCATGTCCCACGAAGACCTCGTCCTCGATCGTGACTCCCTCGCAGATGAAGGAGTGTGAAGAGATCTTGCAGCGTTGACCGATGGCGGTGTTTTTCTGGATTTCCACGAAGGCGCCGATCCTTGTACCGGCGCCGACGCTGCAGCCATAGAGATTGACCAGCTCCGGTTGGAAAATCACCACGTCGGCACCCAATTTGACGTCTTTGGCAATGGGCATCACCAGGCTGCGGGCGGCGTGGTTTAGTCTGCCGCGTCAAGGCACCGGCTGCACAGAGTCGTTGCAAGAATGATGGCAAACAGTGGTCTGGACACGAAGATGGCAGGATCAGCAGGTGGTGACGTTGTGATCGTCGGAGCTGGGGTGGTGGGTCTAGCCACCGCCATGGCACTGGCAAATCAGGGTATCCGTCCCCTCGTTCTGGAAGCTGAGAACATGCTGGGGGCGCATCAGACGGGCCACAACAGTGGGGTGATTCATTCCGGTCTTTACTACAAGCCTGGCTCACAGAAAGCTGAGACCTGTCGCGTCGGCAGAGAAGCTCTCTATGCCTTCTGTGAGAAGCACGGCGTTCCTGTCCGCCGTACGGGGAAGCTTGTGGTGGCCACTGAACAGTCTCAGGTCCCCCAGCTGGATCGCCTCCTAACGCGTGGCATCCAGAACGGTCTGCTGGGTATCCAGCGGCTCAACCGAGAGATGCTTCGGGATCTTGAGCCCGAAGCTGCAGGAGTTGGAGCACTTTGGGTGCCCCAGACAGGTGTTGTTGACTACCGAGAAGTGCTTAGAGCAATGCGTCTGGTTCTGGAAGAGCAAGGGGTGGAGATCGTTCTGAATGCACGGGTCATCAATATCCGTAGGGTTGATGGAGCCTTGGAAATATCCACTCACACTAACACGTTTCGGAGTAATTTCTTGATTAATTGTGGCGGGCTTCAATGCGACCGGATTGCCGAGTTCTGTGGCCTGAAGATACCGATCCGGATCATTCCCTTCAGAGGGGAGTATTACGTGCTCCGTTCGGAACGTACGACTCTGGTGAGGCACCCCATCTATCCAGTGCCAGACCCTAATCTACCATTTCTTGGCGTGCATTTTACACCAAGAATTGACGGGAGTGTAGAGGCAGGGCCGAATGCCGTGCTTGCTTGGGCAAGGTATGGCTACACATCACCGGCCTACTCTGTGCGGGACAGTTGGGAGACATTGAGTTGGCCAGGGTTCTGGCCATTGGCGGCTAAGCACTGGCGAATGGCCATTGATGAGCAACTGCGCTCCTGGAGCAAGATGCGTTTCGTCAAATCCCTGCAGGAGCTGGTTCCTGCCGTGCAGGAGGACGACGTGATTCCAAGCGGCTGGGGTCTGCGGGCCCAAGCGGTGGATCGGCTTGGCGCTCTCGTGGATGACTTCCTGGTTGAAGCAGGACCGCAGGCTATCCATGTGTTGAATGCTCCTTCGCCCGCTGCTACCGCCTCACTGGAAATTGGGCGTAGGATTGCTGACATTGCTTCACGCCGACTGCAGCGGTAAGTCTACTCATCCTCCAGACAGAGGTTGTTTGGTGGCACTGAATACCTCTTTGTTTCGCTGATATGAACTCTGAAGTTGTTTTCGACACCCTGAAGGCAGAGCTCTACCCATCTTCAATGATCTCGGTTACTGACTGGCGCGGGTGGAGTGATCGCGCTCCCAGCCTTGGCTAGTTTGATGAGCACGGATCCTCGCGATAGCAGATATGAGCGCAAAGCAGACTGCGTCTATACAACTCCCGGGATCACTCATCGTGTGGAGCAGTTCTCTCGCACTTGTTCGCCCGGTATCTAGGGACTGTTCCGTACCTCCACGACGTGATCGCGCGAGTACTCCGATGAGGTCACTCAACTTGAGAGGCATTCGCACGCGAACCGCTGGGCCAGAGGCAATGTACTTGCGACCAGGAGGAAAGGTCCGTTCGACCAATAAATCGTCACCTGTCAACATAGGAAACTCCCCAAGGATCTTATGGCCTGCCTGGCTCAGACCATACACACCAGCACCCCATATTGCAGTTGTCATCGAAGGCATTCGCCAACGCGCTCGGTAGTATGCTCGAGTTAGCGGGCTGGCACCTTCCAGGTTCCAAACAAAAGCTGGACGTGCTGTATGGATTCCGTCGCCTGCAAGCACACTTACAGCTTGCGCCAGCGCTTCTTGGTTTACTTCGATGTCGGCGTCGAGGTAAAGTCGTGGCCAACTGGTGGCATGGGCGTCTCCCAAATTTAGTGCGGCCACCTTTGAGCCCTTGTTGAGTTCAACAACCTTCACTCCACGATGGGAACGAGCTCGATCTGCGGTGTCGTCCGTGCAGCCATTGGGCACTACAATCACTTCGACAGTGCCTGCTGCAATCAGCTGATCCAGTCCTTCAAGAGTGCGGTCGATCACAGCGCATTCATTGTGGGCAGGAATAATGATCGAAGCCGATGGGAACTGCTGAGCCGAAACAGCAGGATATTCGGCTGCCGGTAGTCCGCTTTCAAGGTCAGGATTGCATAATATCTGAAGGCTAAGGTCCTGTCTTCGATCTTTTCTTCGCAGCAGCAGTCCGAGTATGATGATGAGCCTGAATAGTTTTGCCCTTCGTGGTCGGTGCTTGCTGAAATATCTTACTTTATTCCGGATTAGAAGCGCGTTCAGCTGTGGTGAGTTACCGCTGCCCCCCCCACGATGCAGCACTTCAGCAGCCGGCTCGAACCACACTGAATATCCTGCGGCTCGGATACGGCTGAAAAAATCGGTTTCCTCTGAGTACAAAAAGAATCTCTCGTCCCACTGGCCCACAGTGTCCCAGACTCGCCGCGCCACCATGACAGCAGCTCCAGTTGCCCAATCGATCCGGCGAGCTGTGCGATACATCCGATCATCACGGACAAATTCAGATAGCCACCTAGGTCGGGATTGCCATAAACGGCCAAGCAAAGCATCGGATAGTGCGCGCAGAAGCCCAGGTTCGTTGCGAATCGAATGCGCTAGTTTGCCGGAGCCATCCTTGAGCAGTGGCACCACGGCTCCCACATTGCCTTCTAAACGGTTCAGAAGGGCTCGAATGCAGCCCGGTTGAACTACCGAATCCGGATTAAGCACCAACACGGCTGGGATATCTCCAGCGTACGCCATGGCTCGATTAACACCACCTGCGTAACCTAAATTCCCTCCAGTGTCTATCGCAATGACGTCTGAATATGATTGTGCAAATTGCAGCGAACCATCATCTGATTGGTTGTCCGCTAAAATCACGCGTATGCTAGTGTGATCTGCTTCCGATCGGAGTGAGTCGAGCAAAGCTGGCAAGTCTTTCGCAGAGCGATACGTGACGATGACGACGACGACCTCTGCTGATTCCCCAAGGACTCTGAATTGACCCATAGCCTAAACTAGCTTTCGCTTAGGTTATCAGATAGAATGACTAGGTCAAAGATGCTGTTGGGATGTTGATTGCAGCCCATGCAACCCATTACGGACGCGGTGGTGTGACTTATAAACCTGGTGCCGACCTCTCAATCTCCTCCTAGTCGATTATTGAGTTTACCAGTAACTTATGCACAACTGCGCTAATTTAACATCTTTTAGCGTCAGATGCTCGCTCCCTTCGTGAGTTGGGGTAAATGTCTCGTATTTAGCTTGGCGGATGATGGCTACAGTCACATTATGTCATTACTTTGATGGAGGTCGATCACAGGATAGTCATATTTTTGGATTTTGATTGCGAAGCGCATCACTTGCTAGGCCCGCTCCACGCATGAAATTCCTCTCTGTCTCTCGGAGATCTCGAACAGAGTTTCTGATGCTGAGTATTTTTGTTTCACTCAAGAGCATCTGCTTATGAGCAAGATGTCTGTCGCGCCTTAACCCTAAACTTCCTTTTCTCTGTGTACTCCGTATCGCCGTTGTTGGTGTTTTTCGTGTCTTCGCAATACGGTGTGGCCGATTTGATTTAATTTCTTTCTCGGTTCAGGCATCATTCTCATCAAGGTAAAGACTGGTCTCTGCAGTCGTTCATCGGTTGCCATGGTGCAGTTCGCGTCAACAACTCCCGCTCAGCCTGTGATTTCAGCACGCATCTATCTATTTATTTTGAGCCTGCCCCGTTGAGGTTTGGCCATCAGTTTCCCATGCCTTCTCAGACAACTTGCCCTAAACATGAATATCGGTTCTTATCTTTATGAAGAATGTCCTCTTATTGGCTGATCTGTCAGCCTTTAAGAGCAGACACTTCGAATAGCGTCTGTCTCAAGCCGTTAGTTTCAATAAGTCACTGTCTAATTGCACCAATCAACAGTCCCCATGAGTGCATCAATGACCGCTTCACTTGACACACTGTTTCTTTTGAGCGAAACTTCATCAGCCAGTTCCGAATTGCTACCTCTCATCACTTTACGCTTAGATCGCGCAACTGTATTTGAGGACGGTCCTGACAGTCTCGTCTATACGTTTACGCGCACCGGGGATACTAGTGAGCCACTGACTGTTAGGTATTCATTGCGAGGCACTGCGGCATTAGGCAGTGACTTTCTGGGCCCGAACATCTCCGGTTCGAGTAAGACCATCCGGTTTGCTCCAGGATCATCGACCGCTATTCTTGTCGTCAGGCCATTAGCTGACACAATCGTTGAAGGCGATGAGACGGTATCCCTCACGCTGGCTTCCAGCTCCTCTTACCGAAGGGGTACCACAACCGCCGTCACGGGAACGATCAGTAACGACGACGTGGCCCCTACGGTTGTCCCCAGCATTACGCTCAGCGCGCCAACTGTCGCCATCGCAGAGGATGGTACGGCCAACCTTGTGTATACCTTTTCCCGCACCGGCAGCACCAGCTCGGCGCTGAGTGTCAACTACACGGTGGGAGGAACGGCGACCCTCGGTACCGACTACACGGGCATCAGTGCTACCGGCACGACCAAGACGGTCACGTTTGCGGCTGGTTCTGCGACTGCCACCGTGGTGGTCGATCCCACTGCGGATACCACGGTTGAGGCCAATGAAACGGTGGTTCTCACCCTGTCAGCCGGTACTGGTTACAGCATCGGTACCACGGGCGCCGTCACGGGAACGATCAGCAACGACGACGTGGCCCCTACGATTGTCCCCAGCATCACGCTCAGCGCGCCAACTGTCGCCATCGCAGAGGATGGTACGGCCAACCTTGTGTATACCTTTTCCCGCACCGGCAGCACCAGCTCGGCGCTGAGTGTCAACTACACGGTGGGAGGAACGGCGACCCTCGGTACCGACTACACGGGCATCAGTGCTACCGGCACGACCAAGACGGTCACGTTTGCGGCTGGTTCTGCGACTGCCACCGTGGTGGTCGATCCCACTGCGGATACCACGGTTGAGGCCAATGAAACGGTGGTTCTCACCCTGTCAGCCGGTACTGGGTACAGCATCGGTACCACGGGTGCCGTCACTGGAACGATCAGCAACGACGACGTGGCCCCTACGGTTGTCCCCAGCATCACGCTCAGCGCGCCAACTGCCGCCATCGCAGAGGATGGCACGGCCAACCTTGTGTATACCTTTTCCCGCACCGGCAGCACCAGCTCGGTGCTAAGTGTCAACTACACGGTGGGAGGAACGGCGACCCTCGGTACCGACTACACGGGCATCAGTGCTACCGGCACGACCAAGACGGTCACGTTTGCGGCTGGTTCTGCGACTGCCACCGTGGTGGTCGATCCCACTGCGGATACCACGGTTGAGGCCAATGAAACGGTGGTTCTCACCCTGTCAGCCGGTACTGGGTACAGCATCGGTACCACGGGCGCCGTCACTGGAACGATCAGCAATGACGACGTGGCTCCTTCCAGCACTGGCCTTTTCTCCGAGAACTCAGCTCCGACTACATTCAAGTCCGGCTTTGTCGATCCGACGAACTATGAACTCGGTACACAGTTTGTCTCTAACGAGAATGGATCCGTCAGTGCCTTGAGGTACTATCGAGGACCTACAGATGCTGATGATATAGACGTACGCACGCTAAGGCTCTGGCGTGGCAACGGTACACTCCTTGGCAGTGTCGTCATCAATTCTGCACCTGGTGCTGTTGGTTGGCAAGTAGGCACGCTGACTTCCGCGGTCGCCATCACTGCCGGTGAATCATATGTGGTTTCCTATGGCTATACGTTTAATAATAATTCAGGCGCGCGTGAGAGCTATGCCATTTCAGAAAACTACTTCTCCACCAGTCGTGCCGACATCTCCAGTTCTCTGAACGAACCCACCTCATTCATTTCTGGAATTGCTGGGGTCTATTCCACATCTCTTGGCACTCTTCCAACGTCCATCTATAACGCATCGAATTACTGGGTCGATGTAGCTTTCTCCTCTTCGGGCACGCCCCCTGTTCCTGCTGTCACCCTTTCTCTTCCAACTGCCGCCATCGCAGAGGATGGTACGTCCAACCTTGTGTATACCTTTTCCCGCACCGGCAGCACCAGCTCGGCGCTGAGTGTCAACTACACGG